>JBDLQY010000022.1:0-147622 GCA_039800325.1 Pseudomonadota bacterium
GGCCGCGACAGTGTAGAGGTCGTGAGCCGTCCGGCCCTGGGCCGCCGTGTGCTGCGATCCGGCCAGTGGCTGGCGCCGTCCGATGCGACCCCGCCCGACTTCCGCGAACTCGATGGGCTTCGCCCTGCAGCCTGAACCGCCAATGAACGCCATCCCCGCATCCACTCTCGACATCCCACAAACCCCGTCGCATCACGCCGCCGACCATGGGGTCAATGCGGCAGTCGACTGGGTCTTGGTGTCGCGCGAGCTCGCAGGCCTGAACGTCATCACCGCGCCACGGCAGCGGCGTGCTCTCTCCAAGGATTTTTTCTGGTATAGCCCAGCGCTGACCGACGTGCTGCGCGACTGCGTAGCCGATCTGGTGATACGCGTCGGCACTGAGGCCGATGTCATGCGTGTCGCAGCCGTAGCGGCGCGACACCGTCTACCCCTTACCGTGCGTGCCGGCGGCACTGGCAATTACGGTCAGTGTGTCCCCCTGACGGGTGGTCTGGTCATCGACGTAACCGGGCTGCAGCGCGTGCTCGACATCAGCCCAGGTCGAGTACGGGTCGAGGGGGGTGCGCGCATGCACGACATTGAGCTGGCCGTGCGCGAAACCGGTCAGGCTCTGCGTATCTGGCCCAGCACCTGGCGCGTGGCAACCATCGCCGGTTTTATTGCTGGTGGCTTTGGCGGCGTGGGATCCACGATGCACGGGGTGCTGCGCGACAGCGGCAATCTATTGCGCTGCCGGGTCGTCACGGTCGAAGCGCAGCCGCGTGTTATCGAGCTTGAGGGCGACGCTATCCAGCAGGTTCACCATGCCTACGGCACCAACGGCATCATCACCGAGGTTGAGGTGGCACTGTCACCATCGGTGGACTGGTTGCATGTGATCGCACTCTTTCCACGTTATCGCCAGGTACTGGATCTGGGTATCGCGGCAAGCAAGCCGTCGCTGCACAGCTTTCTGCTGTCGGCAGTCGATGCGCGTTTCTCACCGTACTACCCGACGCTCGGCAGCCGCTTTCCGGCAGACCGACACGCGATGTTCGCAATGATCGCACCGGCGTCACTTGCCGCCTTTCGCGACCTCGTGAGTCAATGCGGCGGGGAGGTGTCATTAGCCATGCGGGAGCCCGAGCTCGAGGCTGCTGGCCTCCCCCCTGCCTACGAGTGCGCCTATAACCACACCACGCTGCAGGTGCTCAAGGTCGATCGGCGTTACTCCTATCTGCAGGTGGCCTACCCTCAGCCCTTTGATCCGGCCATCGTCGTGCGGCAGATGGAACGCTTCGGCGACGAGGTATGGCAGCACCAGGAATTCGCAATGATGTACGGGCGTTACGCTACCTTCGGCCTGGTGTTGACCCGCTGGCAAGGTGTAGAGCATCAGTACGGACTGATCCGCAGCATCGAATCCGACGGCTGTGCGATCTTCAACCCGCACGTTGTCACGATCGAGGATGGCGGCATGAAGACCATCGACACCGCACAAATCGAGTTCAAGAAGCTCGCTGACCCGATGGGCCTGATGAACCCCGGCAAGACGCGTGGCTGGTCACCCGCCATGGCACAACCACCCTGGCCGTCCTGAAGTGCTGCAAGTCCTGCTCGCAAGACACCCTTTATCGCTCCCCTTATCAACGCCTCATTTACCCCTGTTCCCGCACCCCCGAACCGCCTTTCCCGAAGGAGATTGTGATGACGAATCGAGGACTCCCGATCACCCGCCGCGCTCTGCTAGTTGGCGCGCTAGCCGCCGCGGCGGCCCTACCCGCCTTTGCTCAGGACAAGGTCACTTTCGCCACCAACTGGCGCGCTCAGGCCGGGCACGGTGGCTTTTACCAGGCCGTGGCTGACGGTACCTACCGCCGCTACAACCTCGAGGTCGAGATCCAGCAGGGCGGACCGCAGGTCAACAACCGCCCGATGCTGCCGGCCGGTAAGATCGACTTTCTGATGACCGGCAACCTTCTGCTGACCTTTGACCAGATCAAGAACGGAGTGCCAGTGACGGTTGTCGGCGCGATTTTCCAGAAAGACCCCCAGGCCATCATCGCTCACCCGGGCCAAGGCTATGACAAGTGGGACGACCTGAAGAAAGCGCCCACTGTGCTGGTCAGCAAGGACGGTCAGTTCAGCTTCTGGCAGTGGATGAAAGCCGACCACGGTTTTCGCGACGAGCAGCTCAAGCCCTACACCTTCAACCTCGGCCCCTTCCTGGCCGATAAACGCGTCGTGCAGCAGGGTTACTCGATCAGCGAACCCATCAACGTCAAGCGTCAGGCTGGCTTTGATCCGGTCGTCCACCTCTTGGCCGACCAGGGTTTCAGCACCTACTCGACGACGATTGAGACCCGTACCCAACTCGTGCAGGAGAAGCCCGATCTGGTACGCCGTTTCATGGAGGCCAGCATCATCGGCTGGTACAACTACATGTATGGCGATCGCACAGCCGCCAATGCCTTAATCCGGCGCCACAATCCCGACATGAGCGAAGACTACATCGAGGCCTCCGTTAAGCTGATGAAGGACTTGCAGATTGTCGATAGCGGCGATGCCCTCACAAAAGGTATTGGCGCCATGGATATGGCCCGCGTGCAGGATTTCTACAACAAGATGGTCAAGGCTGGCCTATACAAGTCGGGCGAGGTAGATATCTCCAAGGTCGCGACCCCGCAGTTCGTCAACAAGGGCGTCGGTCTAGACGTGCGCAAACGCTTGACTGGCAACTAAATCCAGGCTCTTGGTGGGCCCACTGGCCCAGGTGCATCTTTGCCTGGGCCACACCCGCGGGTGACGGGCCGTAGCCGCGCCTGCGCTACCTTGGCTGACATCAGACTCCCATGCTCGACCGTATCCTGACCGTGCGCGTTCACCGGATCACGCGCCAGACACCCGAAGTGGCTGTTTACGAACTCGTCCATCCAGCCGGTCGGCCGCTTCCGGCCTACGAGTCGGGGGCACATATCGACGTGCATCTTCCGGGTGGCTTTACACGCACCTACTCCTTGGCGCACGCCCCCGACCCGATGGTGGACATGACCTCCGGCGCAACAGGCGTGGCTCGATATCTCATCGGAGTGAAGCGCGAACCAGCCAGCCGCGGCGGTTCAGCCTCGCTGCACGAGCGCGTGCGTGTGGGCGATCTTCTGCCGATTGGCAGCCCGCGCAACACATTCCCCCTGCATGCCGCAGCGCCCCATCACCTGCTGTTAGCTGGCGGCATTGGCCTGACACCGCTGTTGGCGATGGCACAACAACTCGCTGTTAACAACGCCAACTTTACACTGTGTGTATTCGCCCGAAGCCGGGCATTGCTGCCCTTTGCTGACGAGTTAGCAGCACTGGGATCCTCTGTGCGTCTGCATCTGGACGACCCTGCCGCACCCGAGAAGCTCGACCTGCGCATATTGCTGGGCACAAGCGTGTCGGCCGAAACCCATCTGTATCTATGCGGACCAGCCGGCTTCATGCAGGCGGCATTGCAGGCCGCTCATGATTGGGACGAAGACCGCATCCACCTCGAGTACTTCGCGCCACCAACCAAGGCAGATGGCGACACGGAAGATCGGCCCTTCATACTGCGATTAGCCAGGCGAGGTATCGAGGTGCCCGTGTCGGCTGATGCGAGTGCTATCGACGCACTGCACGATCTGGGTATCGATGTGCCAACGTCCTGCGCTCAGGGCTTATGCGGCTCCTGTGTCGTACCGTGGACGGCTGGCGAACCAGAGCACCGCGACTACTGCCTGAGCGCGACCGAGCGCCGCCACAAGCTGGCGCTGTGCTGCGCGCGCGCGAAGTCTGCGATCTTGGAGATCCAGTTGTGAGTATCACCTCAGCCGCTACGGTGATCAACGATGTCGGCAAGGTACGCCCCCCTGGGCGTATTCGTGCACGCATGCTCACGAACATCGATGCGGCGGCCGTCGAAGTCTTCGCCCGAGACGGCTATCTGGGCGCGACAACACAGGCCATCGCTGACGCCGCGGGCCTGAGTAAGGCACAACTGCATTACTACATCGGCAGCAAAGAAACGCTTTACCAACGCATCCTGCAGGACATCGTCGATGACTGGATAGCCGTCTTCGGCTTTGCCGACGCGCCTCAAGGCCCACGCAAGGTTCTAGGAGACTACATCCGGCGTAAGATGCTTTATAGCTTCGAACATCCGGCACGCTCTCGTATCTTTGCCGCGGAGACCATGCGCGGCGCGCCTCTGCTGCGACCTCTGATGGCCACGAGCAGGCGCCGCACGACACAGGCTGCTGCCGTCATCACCGCCTGGATCGATGCCGGACTGATGCGCCCCGTAGACCCGCTGCTGCTGCTGTTCCACATATGGGCCATCACGCAGCACTACGCCGATTACGAGCACCAGATCGCGTTCTTTCGCGGCCACTCGCTCGGCGACGAGGCTGACCGTGAGCAACTGATCGCGCAGGTCACGAGTTTCGTACTGAGAGGCGCGGGAGTTATCGACGGATCTTGAACCCGCCGCGATCAGGCGCACAAACGACTTAATCGCTAAACTGACCTTGTCCTGCTGGTCAGTTTAAGCCTTCAAATACCGGCGTCGGTAATCCCTCGTATCGGGCCTTCAGCTGTAAAGCCACGAACAATGAGAAAAAACGCGCCTGCATCAGGTTACCGCCCTGAAACCACAGACCAGGCTGAGCGGTAGGCTTCCACATATTACGCAGCTCGCCCTCCCAGGGCCCGGGGTCACCGCTTGTACCCGAGCCCAGACCCCAGCACGGGCCCAGGCGCTGGGCAACCTCATGCGAGATGAGCTGCTCGGCCCAGCCGGTCATCGAACCATACCCGGTTGCGCACACCACCAGGTCAGCCGGCAGGCGCTCACCGCTTTGTAACACCACCGCACGCGCCTCCAGGTGCGATACCTGGGCGGGGCTGCGAAGCCCGATGCGGCCATCGATGATGAGCTGAGAGGCCCCCACGTCGATGTAATAACCCGAACCCCGCCGCATATAGGCCACATGAATGCCCGAGCCGCCCTCGCCCAGATGCACCATGAAGCCAGCACGACGCAGACCCTCATAAAGGTCGGCATCCACCTGTTCGATCTGCGCATAGACCGGCTGCAGGCGACCTGGCATCAGTCGATGCGGCCAGGACGCTGCAAGCAGATCAGCGCGCTCGGTGGTGATGCCATCTGCCAGCGCCTGCTCGGAATACAGTGGACCCCAGGCATATTTTTGTAGCGACTCTGAGCGCACCACAATCGTGGGTGAGCGCTGCAGCATGGTCACCTGCGCGCCCTGCTCCCAAAGGTCGGCACAGATGTCATGCGCTGAGTTATTTGAGCCGATCACAACGCACGACTTACCCGCCCACTCAGCCGAACCCCGGTACTGGCTGGAATGCAGCAGGCTGCCGGCAAACTGCTCGGCTCCGGTCAGCTGCGGCATGCGAGGCACGCCCGACATGCCCGTGGCCAACACCAGATGAGCAGGCTTCAAGCTCATCAATTCGCCAGCACGATCGACCTGAACCGTCCATAGTCCTTCATGATCGTCGTAGCTCGCACTGACGCAGACGGTCTGACACCAGACGTTAAGCTCCATGATGTCCGCGTAGGCCCTCAGCCAGTCCGCCATCTTGTCCTTGGGCGTGAAGACGGGCCAATGATCCGGAAACGGCAAATAAGGCATGTGGTCATACCAGACTGGATCATGCAGGCATAGCGAGCGATAACGACGGCGCCAGGTGTCGCCCGGCTGGTCGAGACGATCAATGATAAGGGTGGGTACACCCAGCCGACGTAGACGCGCACCGAGGGCCAGCCCCCCCTGTCCCGCACCCACGATCAGACACCAGGGCTGATCCTCGCGGCCCAGCCGAGCGCGTTCGGCCTCGCGGCGTTCGAACCAACTTTGCCGGCCACGCACCACTCCGTGAACCGTGCCGCGCTCGCGCCTTACACCAGACGGCTCTTCATGGCCACGAAGGCTTTGCAAAGTGGTCAGCAAAATAAAACATCGCCCGCCGCGCAGGCGGACGATGCCACGCCCCCCGCCAGCGGCCGTCTCAAACTGAAACCAGGCCTCAATCAGATCATTGGGGCCGTGTGAAGCCTCGGCAATTTGCCAGGCCCGCGCTTGGGTGCGACCGGCACAGGCGGCCAGCATCTCGGCAATGGCATCGCGCCCTTCAAAAGTGCGTATGGTCCAGGTGAACGCGAGCATATCGCGCCAAAAGCACTGCGGCTCAAACAGACTCTCGAGTTCGGACTGCTGCCCGGCATGGTCCGACGCCAGAAGGCGCTCCAGGCGCTCAAACCAGGCCTGGGCAAGCGCAAGCGCTGATGCCTGACTCATCAGCGCCTCTTAGCACTACAGGGCGCTAAGCGCGCAGCCATCAGCGATACGAGCCCTTGGCCGCGTTGTCTTCATAGGACTTGATCTGAGTACCGCGATACAGGATGCGCGCGCTGCGCGTGGCAATATCTTTGTGCAGCTGCACTAAATCGGGCTGCATGTCTTCGGTCGGGCGCGGCTCGTGCGCGAACGTGTTGTAGCGATCGGTACCGCGTACCAAGGTCGCGCTGTCTTCGCCGTGCAGTTGCCGCACCGAGGTGGGGATGTATCGAATGGCAAATCCGATGCGGCGATTGCTGGAATTATTCGGCGGAGACCCATGCACGATACGCACGTGGTGCAGAGACATCTCGCCCGGGCGAAGATCAAGCCGCACAGCGCGGCTTTCATCGACCTCAACAGCCACTTCCTGGCCGCGCGTTAAAAGATTCTGGTCGTTAAAGGTGTCGCGGTGAGGCACCTGATCCATCAGATGGGTGCCGGGGATGACCGACATGGCACCGCTGGCCTCGTTACTTTCGCTGAAGGCTACCCAGGCGGTGACCACATCAGGCGATGACAGACCCCAATAGGTCGAGTCCTGATGCCAGGACACAAACGCTGGCGTATGCGCTTCTTTGATGAAGAAATTGGTGTTCCAGCACAGAAGGTCGGGGCCATACAGATCTTCGATGGCATCGACAATTGGCTGCATATGCACCACATCTGACAGAAACTTGAACAGCAGATGCGACTTATGCCGCTGGTCGCCGCGCAGCACCACGCCCTGGTGACGCTCGAAGGTCTCAATCTTTTCGCGAATTTCAAGGGCCTGCGCCTCGCTCATGACACGAACGCGCGACACGTAGCCATCACGGCGGAACTGGTCGACCTGGGTCTGGGAGAGGATTTTGAGCATTTTTTGCTCCTGTTTACTTATTCATCGTCGAGGGAAGCCAGAGAGCGATCTCGGGGAAGGCGATCAGCAGAATCAGCGCAAGCACCTGTATGCCGAGATAGGGCCAGATTGAGCGGAAGATGTCAGACAGCGTGATGCCGGCCGGCGCCACTCCCTTGAGATAGAACGCTGCCGGCCCGAAGGGCGGCGAAATGTAGGAGATCTGCATATTCATGCAGAACAGCACACCCAGCCAGACCGGGTCAAAACCAAGCTTGACGGCAACCGGCACAAAGATGGGCGCTGTCAGCAGAAGAATGCCGATCCAGTCAATGAAGCAGCCCAGCACAATCCACACCACCTGAATCAGCGCCATGACACCGATAGGCCCCAGAGGGAAGGCCGCCAGCATGTTCTGAATCATGGTGGTGCCGCCAGCCAGCGTGTACACGCCGATAAGCGCCGATGAACCAAAGAACAGCCAGTACAGCATGGTGGTGGTCTTGGTGGTCTCGGTAATGGCATGCCGTACCGCCGCCCAGGTGAGTCGCCGACGCACCGCAGCGGCAATGGCAGCACCCGCCACGCCCACGCCACCGGCCTCGGTAGGCGTTGCCCAACCCAGATAAAGCGACCCAAGCACCATGAACACCACAAACGAGGGTAGAACCAGCTTACCTAGCAGCGCGAATTTGACGGACAGAGGCAGCTCAGATTCAGCGACCGCCGTTCGGGGCGCGAGCTCTGGCTTGATCGTGCAGATGATGATGATGTAGGCGATGTACAGCGCCGCCAGCATCAAGCCGGGCACGATGCCGGCCACATATAACTGACCGATGGACACACCCGCGGTGAGGCCGTACATGATGAAAACCACCGAGGGCGGAATCAGGGTGGCAAGACCACCACCTGCGCAAATGCAGCCCAGCGCCAGCTGCTTACTGTAGCCGCGCGCCAGCATCGCCGGGAGCGCCACGATGCCGATGGTGACCACCTCGGCACCCAGCACCCCCACCATGGCCGCCATCAGTGTGCTGGTGATGATGACCGCAACCGCCAGACCACCTGGCACCTTGCCTGCCCAGGCGCTGACCACCGAGAAAATATCTTCAGCGATGCCGGAGCGTTCAAGCAGACACGCCATAAACACAAAGAGTGGCACCGATATGAGCACGTTGTTGCCCAATAGCGTGAACACCCGCGTGACCACCAGAATAAGGCCGGGTGGACCATAAAGAATCAGGCCGAACACGACACCAATGGCACCGGCCGCAAACGCCAGAGGAAGACCGATGAGCAGGAGGCCAACGAATGACAGCGCCATCAGTAGCGAGGTCAGCTCGATACTCACAACACGCCCCCGTCAGACTTGCGCTCTGAAGCGCGGGTCTCAATGATGCCGGCATCGCGCATCGTGTTGGAAAAAGTCTGTAGCAACAGCAGCACACCGGCCAACGGGATACAGGCCTTGAGCGGCCAGATGGGCGGGTTCCAGGGAGTGCCGGTTGATTCACCCTGCATGAAAGAGGTCAGCGCCATCTGCCCACCAACGACCAGCAGCGTGAGCGCATAGCCGATGAGAAAGGGCAGGGCGATAAGATCAAGCCTCTGCTTAGCCTGTTCAGACAGAAAGCCAAAGATGGCATCGATGCGAACGTGGCGGCGATGCAAAGCGGCATAACCACCCGCCAGAAGGTACACCGCTGCAGATGCATACACAGTGCCCTCACTCACCCAGAGTGTGGCCACGCTGAAAGCCCCGCGCGAGATCACCTCATAAACAATGGCGAGCGAGACGAACACGATCACCGGCCCGAACAACCAGCCGACGCCCTCGTTGAGGGCGTCGATGCGGTTGCAAAACGCAGTCAGGCCGGGTCGAGAGGGGCGAGAGGCCCCTGACGATCCCGGTGCACTCATACCTGCACGCCGATAGCTTTAAGCCAGGCCAACTGCGAGTCATAGGCCTTCTTGGCCAGGGGCGTTTTCTTGGACCAGTCTTCCCAGGTTTTGATAGCCACGGCGCGAATCTTGCCCAGCTCGGCATCGCTCCAGGACGATACCGTACCGTTCTTGGCGCGAATATTTGCCACTGCCTCAGTGTCTTCAACCGTGATGCGCTGAACCTGATCCCAGGTCCATTCACGCACGCAGCTGGAAACAATCTGCTTAAGATCAGCCGGCAACGCATTCCATTTGGCAAGGTTGACCGAAAACTCCTGCACCGGCATTGAGTGCCCGGTTCGAACCGAGGTTTTGGCGATTTCGAAAAAGCCCATGCGGTGATTCATGGACTCGGTGCCCCAGTCGGCGGCATCAACCACGCCTTTATCAAGCGCTGAATAGACCTCGCCGCCCGGCACAACCACTACCGATGCACCAAACTTGGTAATGATTTCGGCAAACATGCCCTGCGGTGTGCGAACCTTCATGCCCCTGAAAGCGTCGGGGCCGGGCAGCGGCTTCTTGGACACCATGGCCTCGGCGCCCCACCAGGAAACGCCCACTGGGAAGACGCCGAAACGCCCATAAGCCTCACGCATCATGTCGAGGCCACCCTTGTGATAAAACCAGGCTTCGGCTTGCCAGGGATGCGTGTAGGCAAAGTTCAGGTCACCCAAGACCGCAAAGCCAGCGTCTTTACCCGTCCAGTAAACCGGTGCGGACGAGTGCGCATCGAGAACCCCAGCGCCCACTGCATCGAGTGTTTCGAACACCCCCACCACTGAGGCCGCCGGAAATGGCTGCACCTCAATGCGCCCACCCGTGGCGTCGCCGATACGCTTGCAAAGCGACTCAAAGGCTTTGTAGGTGGTTTCGGCGGCACTCCACATCGACTGACAGCGCCAGCGGATTTTGGTCTGCGCCTTGACGATGGCGGGTGCCGCGAGGCTTGCGCCGGCCGCTGTGGATGCGATGAACGTACGACGAGACAAGTTGCCCATGATGCTCCTCCAATCGATGTTTTAGTAAGATATCAGCGGATCGTACAAGCGGCATTTTTTAGCGTCAAGCCTTGACCGTATGACGATGCTATTGGCACATCACCGATTCAAGCGATGACTATGATTTTCGGAACATGAACGCCCGCACCCCTTCCGCCAGCCTGTCGGCCGTCGTCTCTGAGCGCGCGACCGGTGCTATGCCGCGGGCCCGACGGGCTCAGCGGCCGCCTTCTTTGTCTGAGCAGGCGCGCGTGCAGCTTGAAGAAATGATCGTCACGCTGCAGCTCGAACCGGGCAGCCTCTGGAGCGAAGGCGAGCTCGCCAGCCTGACCGGCCTCGGACGAACCCCGGTACGCGAGGCGCTCAAACGCCTAGAGGCTGAGCATCTGGTGCGCATTCTGCAAAGACATGGCGTACAAATCACCGAAATCGACCCGGTTCAGCAGCTTTACATGCTTGAAACCCGGCGCGAACTTGAGCGACTGGCCGCGCGTCAGGCCGCACGCCGTCGCTCGGCTGAGCAGGCGCGCATATTCATCGAACTCGCCTCACAGCTCAGAACCGCGGGGCGCAGCGGCGATGTGGTCGCCTTCATGCGACTGCATCCTCAGGCCATTGCGGTCATTCTCGAGGCGACTGGCAACCGTTTTCTCACGACCGCCCTATCGCCATTTCTGGCCCTGTCGCGTCGTTTTTATTTTCATCATCATCGCCATGCGCATGATCTGGTGCGGGCCTGCAACCACCATGCGGATGTGCTCAAAGCCATTGCTGCCGCTGACGGTCAACGCGCCGAGCAGGCTGCAGATGCCGTGCTGGATTATGTTGAAAGCTTTACTCGAGCCACCTTGAGCGGCCCTAACTGACATCAGATCCGGGCCGGGGAGCAGACACCATGACCGCAAATCCCTATGAGACCGACCTCGATCGCAATCCGGCCAACTTCGTGGCGCTCACCCCGCTTTCATTCATCGAGCGCACTGCATCGGTCTACCCGGATCGCGTTGCGATCATTCACGGCTCATTCAGGCAAACCTGGCGACAAACCTATGCACGCTGTCGCCGCCTGGCCAGCGCGCTGGCTGGCATGGGTCTGGGCCCAGGTGACACGGTGTCGGTCATGCTGCCCAATATTCCGGCCATGTGCGAGGTCCACTTCGGCGTACCCATGTGCGGGGCAGTGCTCAATACCCTCAATACGCGGCTTGATGCCGAGTCGATTGCCTTCATGCTGAAACACAGCGGCGCCAAAGTACTGATTACCGACCGCGAATACTCACAGACCATGACGCAAGCCCTCGACATGCTTGACCAAAAGCCACTGGTCGTTGATGTCGATGATCCGCTCTTTGAGGGCGGGCATGCAATCGGCTCGCTTGATTACGAGGCGCTACTCGCCAGGGGCGACCCCGACTGGGTCTGGCCGTGGCCGGCCGATGAATGGCAGGCCATCAGCCTGAACTACACCTCGGGCACCACAGGCGACCCCAAGGGCGTGGTGTGTCATCACCGCGGTGCCTACCTCAACGCGGTGGGCAACATTCTCACCTGGAGCATGCCTCAGCACTCGGTGTATCTCTGGACCTTGCCCATGTTTCACGGCAATGGCTGGTGCTTTCCTTGGACCATGGCCGCTAACGCCGGCACCAACGTGTGCCTTCGGCGCGTTGATGCTGTGCCCGTTCTCAACGCCATCCGCGACTACAAGGTCACGCACTACTGCGGCGCGCCGATTGTGCAGCAGATGCTCATCAATGCGCCGTCTGAGGCGCGCGCTGGCATCACGCACAAGGTCTCCGCCATGGTCGCAGGTGCAGCGCCTCCGGCTGCGGTGCTTGAAGGCATGCAACGTATGGGTTTCGATATTACCCATGTCTACGGACTCACCGAAACCTACGGCCCTGCCGCGGTGTGTGCCTGGCAGTCCGACTGGGACTCATTGCCCATAGACCAGCAGGCTGTCCTGAACGGCCGTCAGGGCGTTCGCTACCCGGTACAGGAGGCTGTGGCTGTACTTGACCCGCAGACCCTGCAGCCCGTGCCTGCTGACGGTGAAACACTGGGTGAGGTCATGTTCCGCGGCAATATCACCATGAAGGGCTATCTGAAAAACCCGCGCGCCACGCAAGACGCGTTTGCCGGCGGATGGTTTCATACCGGCGATCTGGCCGTCATGTACCCCGATGGCTATCTGAAGATTCGCGATCGCAGCAAAGACATCATCATCTCAGGCGGCGAGAACATCTCTTCGCTGGAAGTTGAAGACGCGCTGTACCGCCATCCGGCCGTGCTCGCCTGTGGCGTGGTGGCCATGCCGCACCCCAGGTGGGGTGAGGCGCCCTGCGCCTTTGTCGAACTCAAAGCCCAGGCTCAAGTCAGCGAAGAAGAACTGATTGCGCACTGCCGTACGCAGCTGGCCCACTTCAAGGTTCCCAAAAAGGTGGTGTTTGGCGTCGTACCCAAAACATCCACTGGCAAGATTCAAAAATTCGCGCTTCGCGAAATCGCGCGCTCATCATCGGCCATCGAATAATCGGAGTCCTCGCATGCCCAAACTCGGCGCGCATACGCTGCCACTGCTGCCCACCCAGGGTGTGGGATCACACGCCTCGCCATCCTGGCTGATCAGCGCACGCCGCGCCTACAAGGCGGGCGAAGCGGGCCCCGCCGATCTGCAGGAAACGCTTGAAGATGCCGTTCGCATTGCAGTGGGTGATCAGCAGCAGGCGGGTCTGGACATCCTCACCGACGGTGAAATGGCACGCCAGCGATTTCTCTGGAATATCGTCGAACGACTCGCTGGCCTGCGGGTTGTACCGGCCCAGCGCAAGCTCGGTGTGGTCAGTTATGACAGCGCGCCACACTTTGAAACCCTTGAACGCGTCAGCGCGCCGCAGGGTCTGGGCCTGGTGGCCGAGTGGCAGTTTCTACGCTCGCTCACCGATCAACCAGCCAAGATCTGTTGCCCGGGTCCGCTCACGCTGGCTCTTCCGATAAAAGTCGGCTCGGGTTACCCGAGTGGTGGCGACATGGGCCTGCTTGAAGACCTCGCTGACCTGGTCAACGCCGAGCTGCGTGCACTCGTTGCAGCAGGCGCTGACTTCATACAAATCGACGAACCCTCAGCAGCCGGTGGCAGCCGCGAGGTGCCTGTTACTGATGCGGTCAGGCTCTTCAACCGAACCGTTAAGGGTGTCCACGCAAAAATCGCGCTACACCTGTGCTTTGGCAATAACCAAGGCAGACCCGGCATGAAGCGCAGCTATCGGCCGCTGTTTCCGGCCATGCTGGATGCACGCGCCGACCAGTTCGCACTCGAATTCGCCAATCGTGAAATGGCCGAGATTGGTTTGTGGCAAGAGCTCGCCACCGAACGCGAACTGGCCGCCGGCGTCATCGACGTGAAGTCAATGTATGTGGAATCGGCACAGGATGTCGCTGAGCGCATCCGCGAGGTGCTTCGTCACGTACCCGCGCAGCGGCTGTGGCTCACCTGCGACTGCGGTTTCTCGGCGACCTCTCGTCCGCTGGCGCAACGCAAGCTGGCCGCTCTGGTGCAGGGCGCTGCCATCGTGCGTCAAGAGCTGGGTGCATAGACGGCAGTACGCTCTCGCACGCCCTGTTATAGCCCCCCGCGCCTGCCTGCGCCAGGCTGAACCCGCCCGATGCGCTGTTATGCCGCGGCAGCCAGCCGCACGCGCGCCAAAGCCATGCCGCAGGCAGCCTGAGTGGGTTCCACGACCGGCACACCAATGGCCTGCTCAAGCGGGGCGCGATACTGTGCCATACCGGCACAACCCATCACGACCACATGCGCTCCGTGCTCTTCGACCAGCCGCTTGCCAGTGGCAATCAATCGGTCGCGTGTTCGGGACGCGTCAGCCAGCTCAGTGACTTGCAGACCCACGGGTAGTTCAGCCGCCAGTCGGCCGCCGACGCCCATGGCGCCCAGATAGCGCAGATGACGCGGAATAGACCCTGCCAGAATAGCGATGACACCAAAGCGATGGCCCAGTGTGAGCGCGGTCAGTACACCACACTCGGAAATTCCGAGCACCGGTTTACGCGTGACCTCGCGGGCGCTGTAGAGACCCGGGTCGCTGTAGCAGGCGATAACAAAGGCATCGCAGTCAGCGTCGCGGGCTGCGATCAATCGGGTCAGCGGTGCGATCACACCGTCGACATCACGCTGCGTCTGAATGCCGGGCGGGCCTTCAGCCAGCGTGACGCACTCGAACTGCGGTCCGCCCGGAATGCGAAGCGGATCTAACGCGCGGTTAATGCCGTCGGTCACCGCCTGGGTGCTGTTAGGGTTGATCACCAAAATTCGCTGTGACATGGTCTGCTTCCTTGAAGAGCCCGCCGTCTATCGGATCATGACCGCCTTGCGCTCATAACGCGACAAAACCCGCACCAGTGGCCACAGCAAAAGCAGATACAAAAGACCTGCTGCGATCACCGGTGAGGCATTGTAGGTCACCGACTGCACCTGGCGCGCTGCATAGAGCAATTCTGGAAGCGCCACCACACTGGCAATGGATGTGAGCTTGACCACTTCAAGTGTATTGCTGATCAGATCGGGCACTACATTGCGCACCGCCTGCGGGACCACCACCAGGCGCAGACTTTGCCAGCGGGTTAGTCCGGTTGATCGTGCTGCCTCATGCTGACCCTGCGCCACCGACTCAATACCAGCCCGCAGAATTTCACCGTAATAGCTGGATGTATTGAGCAGAAAAGCAATGGCCACAGCCACAAAAGGCGGCGGTTTGAAGCCCAGAAAGGGCAGGCCATAGGCGACAAACAAAAGGAGTACCAGTGGCGGGAAGGCACGAAAAAAATCGGTGTAAATCATGGCCAACCAGCGGACGGGCCGGTTTTTTACGGTGGACACGAGAGCCAGCGCCAAACCGCCCAGAATACCCAGCGGAATCGCCACCACACACAACTGCAGGGTCATGATCAGGCCCTGCCATAAATAAGGCAGTGACTGGCGCAGGATGCTGAGGTTGAAGAAGCCGTCGATTACCGCTTCCATGCAAACCTCGTTTCAACCCAGCGGCCAAGCCAGACCAGAGGAATGAAGAGAATGAGATACGCAATCGCACCCAGGGTCAGCGGCGACGGATTATATGAGAACGAGTAAGCAGCCTGTGCCTGGTAAAGAATTTCACCCACCGCCACCACCGAGGCCAGCGCGGTGTTCTTGGTGATCACGATGGCGCGACTGGTCAGCGGCGCGATGGTTAGGCGAGCGGCCTGCGGCAGCACCACCAGACGCATCGACTGCCAGAAATCAAGACCGGTCGCCCGTGCCGCCTCCCACTGACCGCGCGGTACCGACAAAATGCCCGCCCAAACAATCTCTTCAGCAAACGCAGCCAGCACAAGGGACAAACCCAGCCAGGCCGACGCGAAACCAGAAAAACGAATGCCAATCGTGGGAAAAGCAAAGTAGATGATGATGAGAATCACCAGCGGCGGCACCGCCCTGAAGACATCAGCGAACAGTACGATAAGCCAATTAGCGGGACGTATCTGCAGCGAGCGGATTACGGCCAGAATAAACCCGGCAACCAGACCGGTGATGACCACGACGATTGCAAGCACCAGGGTTAAGCCCATGCCCTCAATAATCTTGGGCAGGTACTGCTGCATGACCTGCAGATTAAAGAAGGTGTCAACCAGCCCGCTCATGTCAGATACTTATTGATTCGGGACATGGCATACAGGCTTAGTGATGTTCAACGCTGGCCACGAAATCGCGGATACGCGCAGGTGCGTCAGGTCCAAAAATATGCGCGGGCGGCCCCTGCTCAATAATGCGGCCGCCTTCCATAAACACTACACGGTCGGCTGCGCTACGCGCAAAATTCATCTCATGGCTGACCACCATCATGGTCATACCAGCGGTACGCAATTCTCGCAGCACCGCCAAGACGGAGCCCACCAGCTCTGGATCAAGCGCTGACGTGGGCTCATCAAACAGCACGATGGCGGGTTCCAAGGCCAAAGCGCGCGCGATTGCCACGCGTTGCTGCTGGCCACCCGATAACTCGCCCGGCATGGCTGAACCTCGATCGCCCAATCCAACCTTGCGCAAAGCCTCAAGCGCGCGCGCATGGGCTTCATCGCGTGATTGACGCAGTACATGGATGAGGGCTAGCGCCACATTGTCGCGCGCGCTCAGGTGCGGATACAGGTTGAACGACTGAAACACCATGCCGATGCGCCGGCGCATAGCGTTGAGATCGGTGCCAGGGGCCAGCACGTTGACCCCTTCAAACCAGATCTCGCCAGAGCTGGGCTCTTCAAGCCGGTTGCAGCAGCGCAGCAGGGTCGACTTACCCGAACCCGAAGGGCCGATGATGAACACCAGCTCTCGCGGTGCAACCGACAGGTCGACCCCTTTGAGCACCTCAACAGTGCCAAAAGACTTGCGCAGCGCCCGAACATCGAGCAGCGGCGCACCCGCAGCAGGCATGCCTGCGGGTGCGGAACTGCGGGAGCTTACTTGCACTTGGGCTCGTGCGCGGTGTTATCGTAGCCCGGCATGCCTGGCACACCGTAGCCCGCGTAAATGGTCATGGCCGCCTGACCAGGTTGGGCCTTGGTGCCAAACCATTTTTCATGCAGTCGCGCGATGGTGCCGTTTTTCTTCAGACACTCAATCGCCTCATCGACACGATTGCGGGTTGCAGCATCGTCTTTGCGAAACACGGCGGCCCAGACCAAACCCTCATCGATCTTAAGCGAGGTGACCAGCAGCTTGCCCGGATTACGAAGCGCCGCATACGCCGACACGGTATTGCCGCCCAGCGTGGCATCCGCGCGACCCGACATCACCGCCTGTACTGCGTCGCTATTGGTGGGGTAGGACTCGACCTTAAAGCCATACTTGCCCGCATTGTCGAGCAGCCACTTGTCGTACGCCGAGCCTTTGTTAGCCGAAATGGTTTTGCCCTTGAGATCATCAAAGCTCTTCAGATCGGGCTTACCGGCAGGCACCAGAAACTGGTAGTAGGTGTTGAGATAGCCCTCGGTGAACAGCAGCGTCTGTGCGCGCTCGGGCGTTACGGTGGTGGGAGCACCCACAAAGCTGATGCTGCCGGCGTTCATGGCGGGAATCAGTCCGGAAAACTGCGCCGCGTGAATTTCAATCTTGCGTCCCAGCTGCTTACCGATTTCTTCAATGAGGTCGATGTTGAAGCCTTCAACGCCGCCACCCAACTTGGGCATGGCGTGCGGCGCGAAAGTGCCATCCACACCGGCGATCAGGGGTTTTTCCTGGGCCATGGCGAGCCCGCCAGCCACGCTGATCGACAGCGCGAGCGCCAGTTTGAGGGTGAGTCTTTTCATGGGTTTCGTCTCCGTGGGGTTGAACAATGCGTGAGTGATACGCAAGCGAGTTTTTATGATTGCAAACCTCGTGCCCGCCCCTGAATGGGGCATTCAGCCGTTATGTGGGGTGACCTCTACACCCACCCGTTCGATCAGGATTCGATAGTGCTCGGGCCGGCGGTGGGCGGCATAGTTAAACATGGTCTTCTTTAAATTCTGCGCGAGATCGAGATCGGCATCGTAGCTGATGAGTTCGTCATCCTCACCCACGGTCTTGGCTACGATCTCTCCGGTAGGCGCCACAATAACCGAATGGCCGAACATACGGAAACCATCCTCAAATCCGCACTTGGCGGTTTCAACCAACCAGGTGGCATTCATAAATGCCATCGCCTGCGCCATGATGAGATGGTGATGCACCCGCAGCGCGGGCGGCTCGGGATAGTGAAGATTCTCGGTGGGCGTATTGAAGCCCAGGGTAATCAGCTCGGCCCCCTGCAAAGTGAGCGCACGAAATGCCTCTGGCCAGCGCCTGTCATTACAGATGAGCATACCCATGATGGCATCCTGCATGCGCCAGGTGCGAAAACCCAGGTCGCCCACCTCGAAGTATTTTTTTTCCAGATGCTGGAAGGCAGCCTGCGGTTTGTGATCGGCATGGCCAGGCAGATGAACCTTGCGGTACTTGCCAACGATGTCGCCCGAAGGCGACACCAAAATAGCGGTATTGAAGCGGCGTGTCTGGCCGTCGATCTCGGTGAGCTCGGCGTAGCCTAGATAAAAGCCGATGCCATAACGACGCGCGTCATCAAACAGGGGCTGTGTCACCGGTGACGGCATAGTGCGCTCAAAAAACCGCTGATCGACTTCCTGTTGGTCATCAAACCAATAGCGCGGAAAAAAGGTAGTCAAGGCAAGCTCTGGAAACACAACAAAGCGCACACCCCGGGCATGGGCCTGGGCGAGCAGCGCGCGCAGCCGGTCGACCATGACGGCACGACTATCGGCAAGATTCACCGGCCCCAGTTGAGCGGCCGCAAGATGCAGTTTTCGGGTCATGTGAGGGATGTCCTTAGTAAATTCATGAGCACGAGGCGCGGCCTATCAGCGGGCTGCGCATCGTCGGATCAGGCGCGCCGTTGGTCGCGAGCGCGGCTCACATCAACGCGGCAGAGGCGTGCCCCAGGCCTTGAGCTGAGCCATTTCGGTAATGTCGATCCCGGTCGGCTGCAGCGCGTCAGAACGCTGCCTGGCCAGAAAGCGACCGCGTCCGCGGGCGGCGCTGATTTGCCCAGGTGCAGCCAACTGGTCGATGATGATTTCGCCCCGCGAGGTAACGATGACAGGCCAGCCGCGCAGCTTGCGTCCGGTGTACGGCGTATAGCCGGTGTTGTCATGTAACAGCGATGCGTCGATCGTCATTTCGCGTTGCGGATCCCAGACCGCGATATCAGCGTCTGCGCCAATGGCAATACGCCCCTTTTGCGGCAGGCCATAAATATCAGCGTGGCGAGTAGCGGTGAGTTGCACGAATTCACCCAGGCTGAGACGCCCCTCACCCACACCATAGGTAAACAACAGTGGAAGCCGTAACTCTAGCCCAGGAACGCCGTTGGCCATCTCTTTGAAGGTGGTTTTTTCACCCTTGGGCAGCTTACCGCTGGCATCGTACCGATACGGCGCATGATCGGACGAGTAAACCGCCAGCGAACCATCTTTGAGCCCGGTCCAGCAGGCCTGCTGCGCAGCCTCATCGCGCGGCGGCGGCGAGCAGCAGAACATCGCGCCCTCAAGTCCGCGGTCAATGTCGGCTCCGGTCAGAAACAGATACTGCGGACATGTTTCGCCATAAACCTTAACGCCCCGCGCGCGGGCTGCCCGGATGGCGGCCACACCCTCGATGGTGCTGACATGAACGATCAGAATGGGCGTGTCGACCAGCTCGGCCAGCGCAATCACGCGGTTAATGGCCTCGGCTTCGGACGAACGGGTGTGACAGATTGCGTGGTAGCGGGGCGCCACGTTACCCGCGCCGACCATCTTGCCAGCCAACCAACTGATCATGCCGTGGTTCTCGGCATGAACCATGGTAAGGGCACCGTGCGCACGTGCCGTGGCGAGCACATCGAGAATCTGCTCATCATGCAGGCGCATGCGGTCATAGGTCATGAAGATCTTGAACGAGCGCACGCCAGTTTCGATCGCAGCGGGCAGATCGGTGCCGACGGTCTGCTCATCTGGATTGGCCACAATCAGATGAAAGCCGTAATCGATGACTGCTTTTTCAGCAGCGCGACGATGGTAGTCAGCCAGTACCTCGGGAATATGGTCGTTACGATGCTGGGCACAGAACGGAATGACGGTGGTTGTGCCCCCGAACGCGGCCGACACGGTCGCCGAATGAAAGTCATCAGCACACATGATGCCGAACGACGATACCTGTTCGATGTGACAGTGACTGTCGACACCACCCGGCATCACCAGCTTGCCGCGTGCATCGATTTCGCGCTTACCTGGGCCGAGCCCCGCGCCAATCGCGACGATTCGCTCGCCGAAAATACCGACATCGGCGGTAACCGCTCCGTCGGCGTTGACGACGGAACCCCCTCGAATGACCAGATCCAGTTGCATAGTAAGCGTCCTTGAAGGTGCATGCCGGTCGCTTGACCGAACCGGGCCCTGCGAGATTGTGCCGCAAGCACCGCCCGGTCGCGAATCGACGCCGCGCGCCTAGGGATCAGGCTACCGGTTTAGCGCTTTAAGCAGAATAGCGCGAACCATCGCTTGATGGCCCAGTCGGGCTCAGGCTTGCAGAAAAGTCCCAATTTGCGCGTCGAGCCAGGCGATATCGGCTGCCCGCACGCCACTGGCGGCCTGATGACCGCGGTCTGAGGGAATGCATTCAAAGCGGCCTGCGGCAATGGCCTGCGCCGCGGCCACAGCCGACCATCCGGGGTTGTACAGATCAAGCTCGGGCGCGAGCACCAGAGTACGGGCGCGAATGGCAGCCAAGGCCTTCGCCGTATCACCCGCAAAGCCTGGCGTCATACCAAGGTCGTGCTCATCATAGGCACGGGTCTGCGCGAGCCAGTCGAACGCATCAGGACCATGAGTAGAAAACCAGGACGACTTTTCATCGAGCCAGTCCATCAGAGCCGAGGCGCTGGCAAAGTCTTCAAGCGCCTGCGGGCTGGACGGAACGATCAGCTGGGCCAGAGGCACCCACAGTCGCATGGCATCGGCCCGCGCGCGCGGCTGCGTGCAGGCCGCATCCAAAAAAAGAGCTCGGCGCCCCAGCTCATTGACCAACTGCGACCAGCGACTTGTGCTCGCCATGGGCGTCATCGCGATGACACGCTGCGTGCGCTCGGGGTCACTTACAGCCCACTGCAGCGCCTGCATGCCGCCCATGGAGGCGCCAACCACAGCGTGAAGCTGTTGAATACCCAACTGCTCGAGCAATCGGCGTTGACTATTGACCATGTCGCGAATGCTGATACGCGGAAAACGGGCTCCGGGTTGATGCGCGCTGTTAGAGGGCGAGGAGGACAGACCATTGCCTAAGGCATCGATCACGATTACATGAAAACGGTTGGTATCCAGACAGCGCTTAGGTCCGATCAAAAAATCAAGCCGGTGATGCGTGCTACCAATGGCACAGCATGCCAGGACGGTGTTATCACCCTGGGCATTACGCGCGCCATGCTCAACCCAGATCAGGTGAGCATCCTGAAGCACCTCGCCGGACTCAAGCGCAAAATCGCCCAGGGCGGCGTGGTGATGCGGACGATCAATCCAGCCAGCCGCCATCGGTGGATGGCGCAGGGGCTGCGTCACGGGCACCGTGCTCATAAGCCGCGCACGCTGACTTGCGGCCAGCCCGGGGTACGATCCCATCGACGTCTAGCCATGCATCATCACCACGGCACGCACCACATTGCCTCGCTGCATGGCTTCAAAACCCTGGTTGATATCCGCCAGAGAAAGCCTCAGGTCGATCAGCTCATCAAGCATGAGCGTGCCATCGAGGTAACGCTGGGCAAGCCACGGAAAGTCACGGCGCGGGCGGGCTCCGCCGTATGACGATCGGACGATGCGCTTTTCGCCCATGAGCGAGCCAAAGCGAAGACTGACCTTGCGATCGACATTGGTCTTGCCAAGAATAACCAGCTGACCACCCGGCCGGGTAATCTCAAGCGATAACTGCAAGGCGGCCTCGGCGCCCGCCGACTCAAAGGTGGCGTCGGCACCGCGCCCCGACGTCAGGTCGCGCACCGCTGCGAGCGCATGCTCATCGGCCAGAACCAGATCGGTGGCGCCGAATCGACGCGCAGTCTCAAGTCGTGCCGGGTCACGATCAATCGCGATGATGCGGCCTGCGGATTGAATACGAGCACCCTGAATCGCGTTAAGACCCACCGCCCCGCACCCCACAATGGCCGCCGTGGCCCCAGCCTCGAGTCGGGCCAGCCGCACCACTGCCCCCACTCCGGTCATCACACCGCAGCCGATCAGGCAGGCGCGATCAAAGGGTATGTCTGCCGGTACAGCAATAGCGCCACTTTCAGGCAGTACCGAGTACTCAGCATGCGATGACACCACTGAGAAATGATGCAGCTTGGCACCGTCAACACTGAGGCGAGAGCGGCCATCGAGCAGATGGCCGGCAGGCTGATGCCGGGTAAACGGTTCGCACAATACCGGCTGATCGCGCTCGCAATAAAAGCAGTGCCCGCAATGCGGATTCCAGGAGGCGATCACCGTGTCGCCCGGTTTGACGCGAGTGACATCACTGCCCACTGCCTCGACCACACCAGCACCTTCATGTCCCAACACGATGGGTAAGGGATAAGCGAGGCTTCCCTGCATGACCTCAAGGTCGGTATGGCACAGCCCGCTTGCATAGTTACGGATGAGAACATCACCCGGCCCCAGGGTCTCCAGTCGGACAGTCTGCACCACGAGCGGCGAGCCCACCTGATGCAGCACTGCGGCTTTGAATTCCATATCTGCAAAGTCCTCGCTTGCGCCGCTACACCCAAGGTTTAGCGGGCTGCGCCCGCACCGGGCACAGACCCCGTGAGCACCTGCAGGCGCTCGTACTTAGCCTGTAAGGCTTCGCGACTTTCACGCCACAGCGGGTTTAGGGGGATGCAGGCTACCGGGCACACCTGCTGGCACTGCGGCTCGTTAAAGTGTCCCACGCACTCGGTACATTTGTGCGGGTCTATTTCATAAATCGACTCGCCCATAGAGATCGCGCCATTGGGGCACTCGGGCTCGCAGACATCGCAATTAATGCACTCATCGGTGATCATCAGCGCCATGGTGAGGCTCCTGTAGCTCAGGCCGACGACGACGGCGAGGGCTGTGCGAGCTTACGAGCGATCCAGGCCTGTACCGCCGGCGGCACAAAGGCCGATACGTCGCCTCCCATCTGCGCGATCTCGCGCACCAGGGTACCGGATACAAACTGTTGCCCAGACGACGGCGTCATGAAAATAGTTTCGGTGCCAGCGTAGAGATCGCGATTCATGCCCGCCATCTGGTATTCGTATTCAAAGTCGGCCACGTTGCGCACACCGCGAACGACAACCTGGGCATTTTGCGCCTGAAGAAACTGCACCAGCAGCCCCGAAAAGGTAACCACCTCGACGTTGCGCAGGTCAGCCAACACCTCACGCGCAATCGCTAGACGTTCATCCACCGAAAACAGGGGATTCTTGCCGCGGCTTGATGCGACTCCAACCACCAGACCGTCGAACAGCCGCGCGGCGCGACGAACCAGATCTTCATGGCCGCGCGTCAGCGGATCAAAGGTGCCCGGGTAGATGGCTCGGGTCATGATGTGCGCCCTCCTGCATGAGCCGCCTCAGCGAGGCAGCGCCACAGATGATAATGGACCTCGCCCGCGCGGCCCGTGCGCAGCGACTCGAACCCCTCAGGCGGCATAAGCGCGCACTCAGCCTCGACATAGACCAGTCCGTACGCCTTCAAAAGCGCGGGCAGTCGTGGCATGACACGCTCGACCCAAGCCTGTCGAAACGGCGGATCCAGCAGAATCAAATCAAAACGCTCACCGCGTTCGAGCAGCGCTGCCATTGCGGTCATCGCATCCCCCTCAATCAGACTGGCCGATGGCGCAGCCTTGAGGCGATCAATCGCGGTGCGAAGAGCAGCCGCGGCCGTACGGTTGCTTTCGACCAGCACCACACGCTCTGCTGCGCGCGAGGCCGCCTCAAGGCCCAGCGCACCCGTGCCGGCAAACAAGTCCAGGCATGACCAGCCATCCAGTGACTGCCCTAGCCAATTAAAGAGGGTTTCACGCACCCGGTCGGGCGTCGGTCTGAGTCCTGGCGCATCAGCCACTGGCAGCAGCGTGCGCCGCCATCGGCCACCGATGATGCGAACGCGCGCGGGCCTGGCAGGACCAGCACTCAAGACCACTCAACACTCAAGGCCGTACGGCCACCGTCGGCGCACCCACCACGACGGTCGATAGGGCTTGCGGCTTTACATGACGCGCAAAGGATGCACGAACGTCGGCCACCGAGACCGATTCGATGCGCTGCGGCCAACGCTCAAGCCAATCAAGCGGCAAATCATGAACGCCGATGAGCACCAGCTGATCAAGAATTTTTCGGTTCGAGTCGATTCGCAGGGGAAAACCACCCACCAGATTGGCTTTGGCTGCGATCACCTCGGCTTCGGTAGGACCCTCATTCAGAAAACGCTGCAGGGTTTCATTGACCACCTGCAAGGCCAGCTCGGCCTGCTCTTTGCGCGTCTGTAAACCGATCATGAATGGACCCGGCTGTGCCATCGGCGAGAAATAGGAATAGACGCTGTAAGCGAGGCCTCGCTTTTCGCGCACCTCGTTGTAAAGCCGGGATACGAATCCGCCCCCGCCCAGCACATAGTTACCCACCTGGAGCGCGAAAAAGTCTGGGTGTCCGCGAGCAATAGCCGCCAGTCCGATGCGGATGTGACTTTGCGATGCCGGATGCTCAATACGTGTGCTCACGCCCTTATCTGTCGCGGGTAGTGACGGCCGTTGAGGCGCAGCTTCTCCGGGCGGCAGGCCACGCGTCAGCGTCTCGGCGATGGCCCGAGCCTGCTCGGCGCTGATGTTGCCGATCATGGCAACCACCGCGCGCGATGCGCCGTAATGACGCCGATGAAACGAGATCAGGTCATCGCGGGTGATGGCCTGCACAGTCTCGGGTGTGGCGTGGCGACCATAGGGATGTTCACCATACAGTGCAGCACTGAACTCGCGCGACACGATAGTCTCGGGACGGGTTTGGGATTCACGCAGCTGCGTGACCAGGCGCGACTTCTCGCGCTCAAGCACCGCCTCAGGAAAGCTGGGTCGCGTCAAAAGCTTTGCCGTCAGCTCAACAGCCCGCGTCAATTCAGGCTCGCTCGTGAGCGTACGCAGACTGACGCTGGCGCGATCATCACTGGCACCCGATCCACGCAGGGCGCCGATGCGCGCGAAGGCTTCTGCAATCGCCGCCTCGTCCATGTCGGTATTGCCCGCGTCGAGCATACTCGCGGTCAGCGAGGCCAGTCCCTGCCGGCCCTGTGGAACCAGCCACCCACCCGCATCCAGGTCGACCACGATATCGAGCATGGGGATGGCATCGGCCTTTACAAACAACACGCGCGCGCCCGATGCGCTGGTCCAGCGTTCAATGGGTAACACAGCCCAGGCAGGCGCAAGCCAGGCCAAGCAGAGTAGGAACGCGAGCGCGACGGGCCAACGATTCGGCGGGGACAGGGTGATCATGTGTGCGTCAGTGCCGTAAGCGGGTCGCTGAGGAACCCGGGCCTCGGCCACTGGCCAAGGGCTGCGGATCAAGCGAAACCACGGTGAGACTATCGTCGACAAAGTAACGTGCGGCGACTGCCTGAACATCTGCGGGACGTACCTCGCGAATACGTTCGAGCATGCGCTCGCCATCGCGCCAGCCCAGCCCAAGCGCGGCAAGTCCGGCGATTTCCATGGCCTGGGACATCAGCGAATCACGTTGATAAACCCGGCTAGCCAGATACTGGGTACGAATGCGGGCGAGCTCGTCTTCGCTCACGCCCTCAGCCGCAATACGCGCGATCTGCGCTTGAAGCGCCTGTCGTACCTGCTCGACGCTGCGGCTTCGCGCCGGGGTAGCCGCGAACGTGAACAGGCCCGGACCGCGCTGAGTCATGTCGTAGCCGGCCGAGGCCGAGACCGCCACCTGAGAGCCTCGTACCAGCTCACGCACCAGCCGACTGGTGTCATCGCCGGACAGCACCGCCGCGAGCATCTCGAGCGCGTAGGGCTCAATGTCACCTGCAAGGGATTCAAGCTTGGGCACCCGATAAGCCATCAGCACATAAGGGCTATCAGCCGGCGCCTTCACGACTGACTGCCGCAATCCACGCTGGGCGGGCTCTTGCTGCGACTTACGCTGCGGTACGGCGCGTGCCGGAATACGGCCATAGTGAAGCTGCGCCAAATCGAAAACGGCCTGCGGATCAACGTCGCCGGCGATCACCAGGGCAGCGTTCGATGGCGCGTACCAGCGCTCGTACCACTCGCGCAGGTCCTGCACATTGAGCGTTCGCAGGTCGCTCATCCAGCCGATGACCGGGTGGCGGGCCGGCGAGGCGCTGAGCGCGCTGGCCATTAATTGCTCGTACACCAGAGAGCGCGCTCGGTCTTCGGTACGCAAGCGGCGCTCTTCAATGACCACCTCACGCTCAGGCTCAAAGCTTTCGGCCGTGATGACCAGGTTGGCCATTCGGTCAGCCTCCAGCGCCATCACCTCGGCCAGGCGTGCACTGGGAATCTGCTGAAAGTAGCCGGTGTAGTCGCGCGACGTGAATGCGTTTTCACGCCCACCCATGGCCGCTACGCGCCGCGAGAACTCCCCGGCCGGCACCTCACGGGTGCCTTTGAACATCATGTGCTCAAGCGCATGCGAGATACCCGTGATTCCGTTGCTCTCATCAATGGAGCCCACGCGATAAACCAGCAGCTGAACCACGGTGGGCGCGCGCCGGTCCTGCTTGACGATGACGCGCAGACCGTTCTCGAGCACACGCTCGATGGGATCAGCCGCCTGCGCAAAGGGCAACAGACTGGCGAGAATAAGAGTGATGAGAAGGTGACGCACGGGGATGACGGATGGCAGGCAAGCGTTAGAATTCGTCCCGAGTGTAGCGATGTTCGGATTCCTTCGTCGAAAAAAGCCCGTCGAGACCGAGGCCAAGGCCGCGGCGAGTCCGGCCGCCCAAACTCTGTCCCAGACGCCGGCGCATGCCGATATTGAACCGGCCTCGACCACAGCCGGGTCGTCGTCTGCCTCTGCACAACCGGTCACGGCCGCGCCCTCATTGGCCTCGCCGCTGCCGACCGCAGCCCCGACTTCGGCTGAGATCAGCCCAGCCCCGACACCTGCCCCGCCTGCCGACAGACGGTCGTGGTTTTCGCGCCTGCGCGATGGGTTATCCAAAACCCGTGGGGCGCTCACGGGCCTGTTTACGGGCGTACGCATCGATGAGGCCTTGTTTGAAGAGTTGGAAACCGCGCTGCTGGTGAGTGACGCCGGAGTTCCCACCACCCAGTGGATTCTCGAGCAATTGCGCGAACACGTACGTACCCGAAAACTCGAAGAGGCCAGTCAGGTCAAGGCGGCGCTGCGCGAACTCATAACCGAGTTGCTGCGGCCGCTCGAGCGGCCGCTGGACATCGACCAGGCCGAGCCTCTGGTCATGATGATTGCCGGTGTCAACGGTGCCGGAAAAACCACCTCAATCGGCAAACTCACCCGCCATCTGCAACGTGAGGGTAAATCGGTACTGCTGGCCGCTGGCGACACCTTTCGCGCCGCCGCCCGCGAGCAACTGGCGCAATGGGGCGAGCGCAACGGGGTTGCCGTGATTGCGCAACAGGGGGGAGATCCCGCGGCGGTGGCCTTCGATGCAGTCAGCGCTGGTCGCGCCCGAGGCACTGGCGTAGTCCTCATCGATACCGCCGGGCGTCTGCCGACGCAACAGCACCTGATGGAAGAACTGCGCAAGGTCCGTCGCGTTCTCGGCAAGGCCATGGAGGGCGCACCGCACGAGACGCTGCTGGTACTCGACGGCAATACCGGACAGAACATGCTGGCGCAGGTGGGTGCCTTTGACGAGACCTGCCCGCTCACGGGCCTGATCGTCACCAAGCTCGACGGCACAGCCAAGGGAGGCGCGCTGGTTGCACTGGCCCATACCCGCCGCGACCGACCCATTCCGGTCTATTTCATCGGCGTGGGCGAAGGTGTTGATGATCTGCAGTCATTCAGCGCCCAGGAGTTCGCGGCCGCCCTGCTCGACTGAGACCGCAGGCCCTGCACCCGCCCGGCCGCGGTCTCGGTGGCTAAACCGCGTCGGGTTGCGCCGAGGGCTGAGCTTTCTGGAAAGCCTCTAAGGCCATACAGGCTTCAAACACCTGCATGACAGCCGGATACGGACTGAGGTCCGTCTCAAACCGTTTGGCGTTGAAAATCTGCGGCACCAGGCAGACATCCGCCAGACTAACGGTATCGCCGAGGCTGAAACGGTGGCCGGGCTGAGCAGCCAGTTCCCGCTCATACGCAGCCAATCCTTCCTGCACCCAGTGCCGGTACCAGGTGTTGACCGCCGATTCAGGTTGCGCGAGCGGTCCGCGCAGGTATTTAAGGACCCGCAGATTGTTCAGCGGATGCATTTCAGCGGCTACGAGCAATGAAAGTGAGCGCACCCTTGCGCGCTGAAGCCCATCGGAGGGCAATAGTCTTGGCCCAGGCTGGGTTTCGTCCAGGTATTCGATGATGGCCAGTGACTGGCTGATCACGCGCTGGTCATCAACCAGCGCTGGCACCAGCGCCTGCGGGTTCAGCGCCTGATAGTCGGCCGACCGGTGCTCATCCTTGACCAGCGAAACAAAGACCGGCTCATAGGCTAGCCCCTTGTAGTTCAGGGCGATGCGTACCCGAAAGGCGGCTGAACTGCGGAAATACGTATAAAGCTTAAGCATGACGTCCTCGCGTCTTCCGTAACTGTGTGACAGTTTACCCAGCGGCTCTGGGGTTTAACGCGATTTTCTGGCCAGGGTCTAGCACTCACCGGCTGAGAGTGCTAATATTTTCAACATTAATGACTGCTTAGTCAGGAAATAAAACATGTCTGCCTCTACCGCTCTCGTTCCCGGCATGGCCGGTGCGGCGGTCGCGTTGCCGCCGGTTGGAAATATTGACGCCTACATCTCGGCGGTCAACCGCCTGCCTCTGCTCACAGCAGAGCGGGAAAGTGATCTGGCTCGGCGGTTCCGTGACAATGCCGATCTGGACGCTGCCCGCGAGCTGGTCATGTCGCATCTGCGGCTGGTTGTATCCGTCGCGCGTCAGTACCTCGGCTACGGCCTGCCGCACGCCGACCTCATCCAGGAAGGCAATATTGGTCTGATGAAAGCGGTCAAGCGGTTCGACCCTGAGCGTGGTGTGCGTCTGGTGTCTTTTGCGCTGCACTGGATTCGCGCCGAGATTCATGAGTACATCCTCAAGAACTGGCGACTGGTCAAAGTGGCCACCACGAAGGCGCAACGCAAACTGTTTTTCAACCTGCGCTCGCACAAGAACGGCAGCGCGGCACTGACCCCGGGCGAGATCGACAGCATCGCGCGCGAGCTCAACGTGCGCGACAAAGATGTGGTCGAAATGGAGACCCGCCTGTCGGGTCAAGATCTGGCGCTTGAAGCGCAGTCTGACGACTCGGACGAGAGTTATGCGCCCATAGCCTGGTTGGCTGCGCCCGATGCTGAGCCACTGCAAAAGCTGCAGGCGCGCGAATACGATCACCTGCAAAGCGAAGGTATCCGTCAGGCGCTCGACAGCCTTGATGAACGCAGCCGCTGCATCATCGAGTCGCGCTGGCTGCGCGATGAGCAGGAAGGCGGGGCCCGCACCTTGCACGAACTGGCCGATGAGTACGGAGTGTCCGCGGAGCGTATCCGCCAGATTGAGGCCAAGGCTTTGCAGAAAATGCGTCACGCACTGGCCGCCTACGCCTGACGCTGCACTCGTCCCGCCCGCGGCACCGGGCCCCATATCCCTGTAGGATGCGGGGCCGTGACGCCTGATAACCTATCTTCCTCACGTTCAGCAGCTGCCCCTATCGCCAGCCTGCTGCTCAATACGGCCGTGTGGGGTACCAGCTGGTGGGCCTTCCGTCAGCTTGATGCGCAAGGCCTGCATAGTCTGTGGGCAACCACCCTGGTTTACGTCATCAGTACCCTGGTATTGCTGGCGGGGCGCCCCTCCAGCCTGCGTGCCCTGGCGGCGTATCCTGCCCTCATCTGGCTGGGTCTGGCCGCTGGCCTGACCAACGCCAGCTTCAACTGGGGGGTCTTGCTGGGCGAGGTCGTTCGAGTCGTCCTGTTGTTCTATCTGATGCCGGTATGGGCGATGCTGTTTGCGCGCTGGCTGCTGGGCGAGGCGATCACGCCCCCCAAGCTCGCACGCGCATCGCTGGCTCTCGGGGGAGCGGCCCTGGTGTTATGGCGTCCTGGCATGGGTCTGCCCATCCCAACGGGTGCTGGTGATTGGCTGGGTCTAGCAGGAGGCGTGGCCTTTGCCATGGTCAATGTGCTGCTGCGACGGCATGCCGATACACCGGCACAAACTCGCGCTCTTGCCATGTCTCTGGGCGCGCTGGTGGTGCCTGGGCTGCTTGCCTCAAGCCTTACCCTGCTTGATCGCATCCCGGGAGTGCCAGCGCTTGCGCCCGTCTGGATGCTCGGCGTGACCGCACTTGCGCTGGCGCTGCTGGTCGCCAATCTTGCCCTGCAGTACGGGGCGGCGCGACTGCCTTCAAGCGTGACCACGATTGTGATGCTTAGCGAAGTGGTCTTCGCAGCCGTATCGGCGGTTCTTATCGGTGGCGAAACGCTCAGCGCGCGCACGCTGACCGGAGGCGCTTTGATTCTCGGCGCCAGCGCTCTGGCAGCCCTGAGTGCGACCCGCACGGCCAAACCGCCCGTCGGCGCATAGCACCAGACGCGTCAGCGCTCAGCGCCTGCCCCGTCGTTCCAACCTGTAGATACCACCGGTCGCGCTGTCCTTGAGATCCAGGCCGTCGTACAGACCTTTAGCGCCCGCCTCGTTCTAGCGGCTAGACTCGGACAGCAATCGACGCATATCAGCTTCTATAGGGGCCGCCCCGGCGCCGTGCTTGATGAATAGTCGCACGCGACCCTGCCGGTCAAACACATAACTGCCCGCCGTGTGATCGATGGTGTAGCTGCCCGGCGTCTTACCGGGCACCTTCTGGTAGAAAACGCGAAAGTTTTTGGCGACGCGAGCCGTGGCCTCAGCGTCGCCGCGCAGCCCCAGAAATCGCGTGTCAAAGGCTGGCACATATTGGGCGAGAAGCTCAGCAGTATCGCGCTCGGGGTCTACCGTAATGAAAATGACCTGGATATCGGCGGCCGCCTGCGGGCCGAGTGCACGCATAACCTCGCCCATCTCAGCCATGGTGCTCGGACAGACATCGGGGCAGTACGTAAAACCAAAAAACACCACGACCAGACGACCGCGAAAATCCGCCAAGCGACGCACTACGCCATGGTGGTCAGTCAGCTCGAAGTCTTTTGCAAAGTCGGCCCCTGTGATGTCGGTATTCCGAAAAAAAGGGCGATCAGAACAGGCCGCCAGCAGCGGCAAGGCACCCAGCGCGACGCCGGTGCGAATCAACGCACGCCGCTTGAGCGTAACGGACATCAGCGCAGGTAGTGATCAACCAGCAGCGCACCGAAGAGCGCCGACAGGTAGAAGATGGAGTAGCTGAAGGTGCGCTTGGCCAGGGCATCAGAGTAGTGGCGCCACAGACGCCAGGCATAGCCCAGAAACACCAGGCCCAGCCCGATGGCGCAGGCAAGGTAGAACAGGCCACTCATGCGGATCAGCGTGGGCATCAGAGACACCGCAACCAGCAAAACGGTGTATAGCAGCACGTTCAGACGCGTGAATTCAGGCCCATGGGTTACCGGCAACATGGGCAGTCCCGAGCGCCGGTAGTCTTCGATGCGATAAAGCGCCAGTGCCCAGAAATGTGGCGGCGTCCAGACGAAGATGATGAGAAACAGAACCAGCGCACCAGCGGTGACTTCATTGGCCACCGCTGTCCATCCAAGCACCGGAGGCATAGCCCCCGAGGCGCCACCGATGACGATATTCTGGGGCGTGGCCGGCTTAAGCAGCACGGTATAAACCACGGCATAACCAATGAAGGTCGCCATGGTTAGCCACATGGTCAGGGCATTGACAAACCAGTACAACTGAAGCGCACCCAGGCCTCCGATGATGCCTGCAAATACCAGAGTACCGGCCGGACTGACCTCGCCTCTTGCGAGAGGCCGCGCACGGGTACGGGCCATGCGGGCATCGATGCTGCGCTCAACCAGGCAGTTGAAGGCAAACCCAGCGCCCGCCAACAGCGAGATGCCTGACAGACCATGCAGCAGCAATGACCAGGGCAGATTTGACTTACCCGCAGCCAACAGCATACCGATGAGCGCACAAAAGGCAGCCATCAGCACGATGCGCGGCTTGGTCAGCGCAAAATACTGGCCTGCGATGTAACGCCAGGAATCGGGGGAGGTTCCGGATATTTGCATGATCGGCTAAATGCTCAGCCTGGCTCGAACGGCGCGAAAGTTTAACACCACGAGCAGACACAGCAGGAGCGCAGCGCCACCGTTGTGCGCCACGGCCACAGGCAGTGGCAGGCTCAGCCAGATATTGGCCAGACCCAGGCTGACCTGCAGCACGAGCGCCAGCACAAGCAGATACCCAAGACCACGAACACCGTCTGTCAGCAGCGTCCGCCAGGCAAGCCAGCCCAGAACAGCGGTCGCTACCAAAGCACCCATGCGGTGCATCATATGAATCGCCACCAGCGCCTGCACCGGCAGAAATTCACCGTCGTCCGTGCGACCCAACTCGCGAAAGACATGAAACGCATCGGCAAAGTTCATGTCTGGCCACCAACGTCCATTGCAGGCTGGCAGATCGATACAGGCCAATGCAGCGTAGTTTGTGCTGGTCCAGCCGCCCAAAAGAATCTGCAGACTCAGAACCACCAGACCGATCAGGGCCGGGCCCCTTAAAGCCGCCAGAGGCTCGGGATCAACGGGCATATGCAGACGATGCTGACGCTGCCATAGCCAGACCAGCAGGGCCAGTGTGAGCATGCCCCCCGCCAGGTGCAGTGTAACGATGGCCGGCTTGAGCAGCAGCGTCACCGTCCACATGCCCAACAAACCCTGAAAGATCACCACCCCCACCAGTACGGTTGGCAGTGTCGGCGACTGGCGAAGACGCGCGCGCAGCGTCCAGGCTGTCGCGGCGATCACAAGAATGAGAAGACCCAGGCCGCTGGCGATATAACGATGAATCATTTCGCGCCAGGCTTTACCCATGGAAACTGGCCCATGGTCACCACCCTGCGCCCTGACCGCATCAGCTATTTCAGCACTGGCCTGTTTGGGTGTGAGCTTGCCGTAACAGCCAGGCCAGTCCGGACAACCCAGCCCGGCATCGGTAAGCCTAACCCATGCGCCCAGCATGATGAGCGCGAAGGTGATTAGTACGGTTGCTGCAATCAGTCGACGGTACGCAAGCAGAGGACCATCCTGAGCGAAAACACCGCGATCTGAGAATTGACTGGCCATGATTCAACCCACACGCGAGACGCGCAGCAATTTAATGAGGTCTTTCTTCATGCGGTTCGGATCAGCATTGAGGGGAAATCTCATCATGAGATTTCCCAGGGGATCAACGAGCCAGATGTGATCGCCAGGCTGCGCACCCGTCACCGCGGGAAACTGCTCGCGAAGAATCGTTAAGTCGACCCTAGCCAGTCGTAAACCTTCATGCTGGGCAAGCAGGGTCGCATCGGGCTGGCCTGATTCAGTCAATAGCCATAAACGTTCGACGCGGTCGCGTTCGCGCCCGGTGGTGAGTCGCACCTGCCTAATGTTGTAAAGACGGGTCTGACACACCGAGTCGCAGTCGGCGGGTCCCGCCACGACCATTAGCCACTTGCCTCGAAAACTGGCCAGTGTCGTGGCTGTTTCATTCAAAGGCACCACAGGAAGCTGCGCGACGGATCGTTGCGGCTCGATCAGGTCGCCGTAGTTGACGCGCCCTTCAGGGCGAATGACGTAGTAGGTGAAGTATGAAGCGATGACCGGCGCGGCACATACCAGCAGCACGGCCAGCAGTTTCAGTCGCGAGCGCCGGCGCGTGCGTTCATCGCCCGCATTGGGTAAAGAAGAGGGCAGGGTCGATGGCGTCAAGGGCGTCTCGATACAAAAATAAGGTTCCAAATCCAAAGCACCAGAGCCAAGGCTGCCAGACCGTACCACTGGGCAGCATAGCCTCGGTGTTTGTCCACTCCAGTACCGGGCTCGCGCCACTCCCGAATGAGCCGATCATCAAATGGTCCTGACGCACCCTGGTCGGATTCTGTTTGTCGAATCACAAAATCCGCCAGGCTTAGCCCAGTCCAGCGACGCACGCGTTCAAGACTTGCGTTTTGCCAGACTCGGTCTTCCGCGGCCGGCTCTGGAGAAGTCTTCAGCTCAAGTGTCTGAGGCAGGTCGGGCATGACACGCCCGCTCAATTGAACAGTGCCCTGCGCGTTAACGATCACCGGCGGGATATTTCTTCGAGCTGGATCGCCAGCGACCCAACCACGCAATACAAGAATGCTGGTAGACACACCCTCGATTTTAAACGGCGTGACCACATGGAAACCCGACACGCCACGATGGGTACGGTTGTCGATGAACACCGTGAATTCGGGCATCCAGCTTCCGCGTACCTGCACCCTACGGTCGGCCAGCGCAGCCAGCGTCGGCTCGCCGCCAGGAAGCTGTATGGGCTCCAGACGGTCGGCCGCCGCGAGTGTGATCTGCGCAGCCTCTTTTTCAGACGCACGGCGCATTTGCCAATTACCCAGGGACACCGTCACTGAGATGACCACCAGGGCGGCCAGCGACGGTATGAGCGAAAACCTCCAGCGGCGTGTTCTCACCGCGGTACGCCTACAATCGTGTTCCTTTCGCAGGAGCGTGGACTCGTGAAAATTGTGATCGCCATCGCATTTTTTTTAATTATCGCAAGCCTCGCTTCGGCCATGGTCTTTCTGATTCGTGACCGGGGTCGTACCCGCAACACCGTGCGGGCACTGGCCATGCGGGTGGGGCTATCCGTCGCGCTTTTCGTCTTCATACTGATCGCCAATCAACTGGGATGGGTGCAAAGCACCGGGGTTCCAGTCATGGTTCGCTAGGACCTGCATCAGGGCAAAAACGATGCCGCTTGAGTACCAGGGGCCACGCAAGACCCCTCGCTTGGGCGGCTGAAGACGGACAAAACACCCGGAGCACGCGAAGGAACCGTCCGCGCACAGAGCGCTGACTTAAGCGAGACACCGACGTAAATCAGCGTGCAGCTTTCAGCCCGAAGCGCGGCAGGTCCTTGCGATCTGAGTAAAGAATGGGCCCGTCGCCACTGGCTTTGACCCCTGGCGCGGCCCTAGAGCCAGTAAACAACGACGTAAAGCCCCAGCCAGACCACATCCACAAAGTGCCAATACCAGGCTGCGGCTTCAAAGCCGAAATGCCGATCGGACGTGAAATGACCCTTGAGAATACGGAACAGGATGACGGCCAGCATGATGGCACCCACCGTGACGTGAAAGCCGTGGAAGCCGGTGAGCATGAAGAACGTCGAACCAAAAATACCCGAGCTCAGCTTGAGATTGAGATCGCGGTAAGCGTGAATGTATTCGTAGGCCTGGAAACCCAGGAACAGGGCCCCAAGGCCGATCGTGGCAAACATCCAGAACACCACCGAACCGCGACGGCTTTCTTTCAAGGCATGATGCGCGATGGTCAGCGTGATGCCCGACAACAGCAGCAATGCCGTGTTGATGGTGGGAATAGGCCAGGGTCCGATGGTCTGAAAACCCTCGACAACCTTAGCGGGCCCTAAATTAGGCCACACAGCCTGGAAGTCGGGCCACAGAACCGTTTTGTGATCGAAGTCACCCAGCCAAGGCATGGTGATGCTGCGTGCGTAGTACAGGGCTCCGAAGAACGCTCCAAAAAACATCACCTCGGAAAAAATGAACCAGCCCATAGACCAGCGGAAAGCGGAATCAACACGCTCGCCGTAAACGCCGGATTCAGATTCGCGGGCTACGGTACCGAACCAGCCCACCATCATGTAGACCAGAATGGACAGAAACACGGCGAACAACCAGGGGCCGTAGGCCGCGCCGTTCACCCAGCCCCCCATACCAAACCCAAAGAAGGTCAGTGCGATCGCGCCCACCATGGGCCAGTGCGAGGGCCCCGGCACGTAGTAATAGGGTGCCTGCGATTGGGCTACAGCCATTTTGGTTTCTCCCTGAAATCCGTCCAGCAATCAAGCAATGTGCAGGGGCCTTATCGACATAACGCGATCAGGCCACCACCAGTCTGACCACACCGATGAGGGTCAGCACGAACAACGCCGCCAGCGCAATGCCGACGATAACGACATGAATCGGATTGAGGCTGACCATGTCAGCCTCATGAGCCTTACGAGCTCGAACACCGAAAAACGACCACGCCACCGCCCGCAGCGTGGCAAAAAAGCCTGCTCTCGCAGTGCCAGGCGCATATCGGCCGGACACTTCGGCGCGCTTGGGTTGATCAGCCACCACCGGGTCGGGGCGCATAGCCGCCCACTTCAAAAAACGTATAGGACAAGGTGATGGTTCCTACATCACGAGGAAGCTTGGGATCGACCACAAACACCACGGGAAACCGGCGAGTTTCGTGGGCTTCGAGCGCCTGCTGCTCGAAGCAGAAACATTCAAGCTTTCGAAAATAGGGGCCCGACTGAAGCGGTGCATACGACGGGATTGCCTGCCCGGAGGTGGCGACCGGCTTGGTATTGACCAGGTCGTAGACCACCGTGACCAGCTCGCCGGGATGCACCTCCAGTGCATTGGTTTCGGGCTTGAATAGCCATGCCCCGCGACTGCTGGCGTCGAACTCGACAATCACTTTGCGCGAGGTGTCGACCTGAGTATTGCGGGCAAACTCAGCTGCTTCTTTGTCTTTGCGGGTCAGCAGGTTGATACCTGTGACTTCGCAAATTTTTTCGTAGATGGGCACCAGGGCATAACCGAAGCCAAACATCAGCCCAGCAATGACCACTAGCTTACCCAACATGTGACCGTTGGACTGGCGCAGACTGCCGGCCGAGACTGTCGACGAAGAGGCTGCCGGTTGTTCGGCGGACGACTGAGGTTCTGCCGCCTTCATCTCAAGCTCCGAAAATCCAGTATTTGGCGATCACGCCGGCGAAAAAGACCAGCGCGATCGACGCCAACACCAGGGCGGTGCGAATGTTGGAGGGCTTACGGCCCGGTGACATCGCGCTCACGATCTCACTTGACCACCGGGGGTGTTTCAAAGGTGTGGAAAGGTGCCGGTGACGGCACCGTCCACTCGAGACCATCACGGGCACCCCAGGGGTTGTCGGCTGCTTTCTCGCCACCACGGATGCACTTGATGATCACCCACAGGAAGATCAGCTGCGACAGACCAAACCAGAACGCACCGACGGTGACGATGGCATTGAAGTCAGCAAACTGCATGGGATAGTCGGCATAGCGACGCGGCATACCCGCCAGGCCCAGGAAGTGCATCGGGAAGAATGTGAGATTGAACGACACGAGCGACATCCAGAAGTGCCACTTGCCGAGACGCTCGTCGTACATATGGCCCGTCCACTTCGGCAGCCAGTAATAGGTGCCGGCAAACAGCGCGTACAGAGAACCAGCCACCAGCACATAGTGGAAGTGGGCCACTACGTAGTAAGTGTCATGCAGCTGAATATCAAGCGGCGCCACCGACAGAATAATGCCGGTGAGACCACCCATGGTGAACACAAAGATGAAGCCGATGGCGAACAGCATGGGCGTCTCGAAGGTCATGGACCCGCGCCACATGGTGGCCACCCAGTTAAAGATCTTCACCCCGGTGGGCACAGCGATCAGCATGGTGGCGTACATGAAGAACAGCTGTGCGGTCACCGGCATACCCACGGTAAACATGTGGTGCGCCCACACAATGAAGGACAGGATAGCGATCGAGGCTGTGGCATACACCATGGAGCTGTAGCCAAACAGCCGCTTGCGGGCGAAGGTGGGGATGATCTCCGACACGATGCCAAAGGCCGGCAGAATCATGATGTAGACCTCGGGGTGCCCGAAGAACCAGAAGATGTGCTGGAACATGACTGGATCACCGCCGCCCGCGGCATTGAAGAACGAGGTACCAAAATGCCGGTCAGTCAGCAGCATGGTGATGGCACCAGCCAGGACGGGCATGACCGCGATCAGCAGATACGCCGTAATAAGCCAGGTCCAGACGAACAGCGGCATCTTCATCAGCGTCATGCCGGGCGCCCGCATGTTCAGAATCGTGGTGATGATGTTGATCGAGCCCATGATAGAGCTCGCACCCATGATGTGCAGCGCGAAGATACCCATGTCCATGCCAGGGCCCATCTGGACGGACAGCGGCGCGTAGATCGTCCAGCCTGCAGCCGTGGCCCCGCCCGGTACAAAATATGAGGCCACCAGCAACAACGCAGCCGGCGGCAGCAGCCAGAAGCTGAAGTTGTTCATGCGGGCGAATGCCATATCGGCCGCCCCGATCATGAGCGGGATCTGCCAGTTCGCAAAGCCTACAAAGGCCGGCATGATGGCGCCGAACACCATGATGAGGCCATGCATGGTGGTGAGCTGATTGAAGAACTCGGGGCTGACGATTTGCAGGCCTGGCTGGAAGAGCTCAGTACGCAGCAGCAGCGCGTTGAGTCCGCCCACAATCAGCATGGTGAACGAGAACCACAAGTACAGCGTACCGATGTCCTTGTGATTAGTTGCGTACAGCCAGCGTCGCCACCCAGTTGGGTGATCATGTGCGTGGTCGTGTGCATGGTCGTCGTGTTGGCCGATCACTGCGCTCATGGTGTTACTCCTGCAAATTCCGATTGTCTGTTGCGTGCGCTCAGGCCCACAGGGCCCCTGGCTTAATCATTACGATAAGACCCGAATTACTTGCGAGCAGCCTTCACCGCGGCAGGCTGCACCAGACCGTCTTCGGCCTTGTTGCCCCATGCATTTCGCGAGTAAGTAATGACCGCTGCAAGCTCGGTGTCAGACAGTTGCTTGAACGAGGCCATGGCCGTTCCGGGCTTACCGTTCAGCATGATGGCGATGTGGTCATCACGCTTACCCAAAACAATCTTGGAGCCTTCTAGCGCCGGGAATGCCCCGGCAAGCCCCTTGCCGCTGGCCTGATGGCAGGCCACACAGTTGGCCGCATAAACTTTTTCACCGCGCGCAGCCAACTCACCTGTTGTCCAGACCTTGTTGGGGTCTTCAGCAGCCGCCAACATTTCTTTCTTACGGGCCTCGGCCCACTTTGAGTAGTCTTCGGCGCTCTTGACCTCGACCACGATGGGCATGAAGGCATGATCCTTACCGCACAGTTCGGCACACGCACCACGGTAGATGCCCGGCTTGTCAGCACGAAACCAGGAATCGCGCACGAAGCCTGGAATGGCGTCTTGCTTGACGCCCAGTCGCGGCACGTAAAACGAGTGGATCACGTCATTGGCCGTGATGACCAGTCTGACCTTCTTGTCGACTGGAACCACCAACGGGTTATCAACTTCCATCAGGTACGTGGTGTTGGCCTCGCGTTTGGCTTTGGCATCGGGGAAGCGCCGATCATCGATCTGCTCACGCGGCGTGGCAAGTGTCGAAATAACCGAGACACCCTCGCCTTCGCCTTTGAGGTAGTCGTAACCCCACTTCCACTGGTAGCCCGTCACCTTCACGGTCAGGTCAGGGTTGGAGGTGTCTTTCTGCGCAATGACCTCACCCGTGGACACCACCCCAAGACCCACCACGATGATGAACGGCACAACCGTCCAGACAATCTCAACCGTGGTGCTTTCGTGGAAATCAGCAGGCTTGGCGCCGCGTGATTTACGGTGCGCCCACATCGAATAAAACATGACCGCAAAGACAGCCACGAAAATGATGACGCATACCCACAGCAACACGTCATGAAGGTAGTGTTGCCCGCGGGCGATGGCGTTTGCGGGCTCAGCCAGGTTCAGCTGATTGACGGCTGGACCGCCCGGCATGTCTTTAACCGCCGCCGCTATCGTTGCCCATCCTCCCAGAAGAGCACCCGCGAGCGCGTTTACCGCGCCTTTCTTGATCATTTCAGCCATTCGCCTTCTTCCAAGCACTCAAAATCGATGATGCCACGCAGGCCTCTCAGCCTCCGCACAGCGCACCGCGCAGCTGCTGTGCGAGCGCCGCGCGGCGGTGATCGGGCACCAGAGAACCTACCGGAATCTTCTGCTGGCCCGCCACCAACCTGATCGGCCCACGCGCCCTGGGTTCGTACTCGACACGTACCCAACTGGGTGCGCACTGAAGCACCTGCACAGCGTCACCACGACACGCTTCAACCATCAGACGACCAGGCTCGGCAACGATGCGCTCGTAGTCACCCGCGTGCCGCGCGTACAGCACGAAAGCCAAGCCCAGCACCCCTATCTCAACCACGGCGAACGGAACGACCAACCATGCGCCATGGGCAGCAAAGGCGACCGCGATACCCAGCGATACCAGAGCCAAGGACAAAAACCACCCACCCAACTGCACCGGCGTGAGTACGCAGTTGCGTCGCAGCATCCACTGATGCCGCCCTTGTTGCTCACTGTACTGCCACTCGTACTGCATTCGCTTCCTGCCTCAGCCACAACCTTGCCGTCACCTCTGAACCAGCGAAGTGTCGGACGATTGCGGCAACTTGGAATTATAGAGGTGCGTTGCGAGAGCGGGCAAATTCGATTGGCCGCAACCCGACACAGACCGCTCAGCTCTGAGGGCGGCGAGGCACCATCCGGACTGGGGCAAGCCCCGCCGGTAGACGTTTTTGAGGGCCACACCAGGCGTGACCAAACACCAACTCAAGTTCGAGGCGGATGAGTCCATCGGCCCCGCGCAGGCCTTCGAGCGCGGCTAGCCACTGAGCTCGGTGATGCGCTGTGAGCAGCCCCCGAAAGCGCCCCGACAAGGCATTGCCGCCCATGGCATAGAGGTCACGCAGCGCAGTGTCGGCCTCCCTCCAGGTGACCGCAAGACGATCAAGGTCCATGACGGGCTCCGCGAAGCCGGCCCGTACCAGTGCGTCCCCGATATCGTGCATGTCGGCAAAACGCATGAAACGGGCGCCGAGGCTGCGCAAACCACCCAAGCTATCGACCCCCAGACAGCTGAAGGTGAGCAAGCCCCCGGGACGAATCACCCGATACCACTGGGCCAGTACCTGCGCGGGATCAGAAAACCAGTGAAAAGCCAGATTTGACCAGATGAGATCAACGCTTGACGAAGCCAGCGGCAGCTGGGCGAGGTCAGCCGCCACCAGACCCGCCAGCGGATTTGCCCGACGACTGCGCCAGCGCGCCAAAAACCCCTCAGCCTGAGGTGTCAGAAGCTCTTGCGCTCTGGCCAGTCGAGCCGTCGCAAAATCAATGCCTATGAGTTGCGCCTGCGGATAGCGCTTCTTGAGCGCAAGCAGGCCGTCGCCCTGACCACAGCCAGCATCCAGAACCACCGCGGGCGCCAGGCGCACCGGCTCAAGCCGCTGCACAAGCGCACGCTCAACCTCCCTGGCAATAAAGTCGTCCCCAGACCGTCCGCCCGACCGTCGTTCGAACTGCCGGCGAACCGCCTTGGGATCTAGGTCACTGGGGACAGTCATGGCATCCAGTATAGGCGGCGCACCTGTTTCAATTTGGACATGACCCATTTCGTTCAAGGTTTGCTGCCACGCGCCCGAAACGCTTGCGCCCGTGTGCTCGACCAATTGCTCAGCCGCGTTTGCGTGCTCTGCGACGCTCCGTTGTCGGGTCAATTCGCCCGCCTGGGTCTGTGTGCTCACTGCGCCCGAAGTTTACCCAGGCCGGCCACCCCCTGTCCGCGCTGCGGTGAGCCTTGCGCGGCGGCTGAAGACCAGTGCGTACGGTGTCGCTCTGATCCACCCGCCTTCGTTGCAACACTCGTCCTGGTCGACTTCGCGGCGCCCATTGACCGCCTCATCCATGCCCTCAAATTTCGACGCGAACGCGCTCTCGCGCGCCCCATGGGTTTACTGATGGCTGAGCAGCTGGCACAGATGCAGGCGTCTGACCCGTACTCGCAAGACCAGCGCTTCTGTCCCCTGGCGCTGATTCCGATTCCGCTGAGCGCTGAGCGTCTTGCGCAACGTGGCTTCAATCAGGCTCAGGCCATCGCGCAGGCGCTCGCGGAATCCTGTGGCGCACCCGTAAACAACCAACTGCTTCGACGCGCTCGCCACACCAGCGCACAGGCGGGGCTTGACCTAGGCCAGCGACAGGAAAATATCGCCGGAGCCTTTCAGTGCCGGGCGGCATCGCCTGCCCGCGTTGCGCTCGTCGACGATGTCATGACCACCGGTGCTACCCTGCGCGCTGCGGCGCTGGCCCTTCAACAAGCGGGCGCCCACACCATCATCAATCTTGTTTTTGCCCGCACCGCTGCTGATCATGTTTCACGTCGTCCTGGTCCACCCTGAGATTCCGCCCAACACCGGAAACATCATCCGCCTGTGTGCCAATACCGGCGCGGTGTTGCATCTGATCGAGCCACTTGGTTTTCCGATTGACTCTGCCCGCATGCGCCGCGCGGGACTCGACTATCGGGAGTTCGCAGACCTCAGAAGGCACGCCAGCTGGTCGGACTATCGACGCGACGAAACGCCCACCCGCTGCTTCGCGCTGACCACCCGGGGCAGTCGGACGCCCAGCGAGGTTCGGTTTGAAGCGGGCGACACGCTGGTATTTGGCAGCGAGACGGCCGGACTGCCCGACGCGGTAATGGCCGACTTTGCGCCCGAACAGCGTCTGCGGCTGCCGATGCGACCGGGCAATCGCAGTCTGAATTTATCCAACGCGGTAGCCATCACGGTGTATGAGGCCTGGCGTCAGCTAGGCTTTGAAGGCGGTCGCTGAAGGGTTGTTAGGCGACGGGCTGAATGCAGCACTGGGCAAGATGGTCTAGCAGAGGTTCAAGCTCAGATCCATGCCGCAGTATGGTGCGCGCGTCTTCACTGACAAAACCGGCCGCCACGAATTCATCGCACACACGCAGCAAGCTGTCGTAGTAACCGCGGTGATTTAACAACGCCACCGGTTTGGCGTGGTAGCGCGTCTGCCGCAGAGTCAACACTTCAAAGAGTTCGTCCAGTGTGCCAAATCCACCCGGCAACGCCAGAAAAGCATGCGACTCCTCGACCATGCGCTGTTTGCGAACCGACATATCGGGCACTACCTCTAGCCGGGTAAGACTCCTATGCCCCTGCTCGCGCATGAGCATGCCTTGCGGAATAATGCCCAGCACTTCACCGCCCGCCTGCAAGACCGCATCGGCCAACGTGCCCATCAGCCCCACATGTCCGCCGCCGTACACCAATCGCCAACCACGCCGGGCAATCGCCAGGCCGCATGCGGCAGCGACTGCCATGTGGGCGGAATCATGCCCGCTGCGTGCCCCGCAAAACACACAGAGGCTAATACGAGGGGCAGTTGGTAACGGTGTGTTCATGAGCTGACTTTGAGGGCGCGGTGCTGAAACCGGCCCTCAATCGTGCTCGTTTCGCGGCTCACGGGCAAGCAGGCCCAGCACCGCTTCACGAGGCGCCAGACGACCCTCTAGCACCGCAACAACAGCCTCGAGAATAGGCATCTCAACCCCGTAGCGACGCGCTAGCGATAATGCTACGGGTGCACAGGCAACCCCCTCGGCAACATGGCCCAACTCATGCAGAGCCTGCGGCAGGGACAGCCCCTGGGCTATGGCCAAACCGATACGCCGATTGCGCGACAGTGCACCCGTGCAGGTCAACACGAGGTCACCCAGACCGGTCAGACCCGTGAAGGTGGCGGCGCGTGCGCCCATGGCCAGGCCGAGCCGCGTTATTTCAGCAAGACCGCGCGTAATCAAGGCGGCGCGAGCATTTAGACCGAGTTCAAGCCCGTCGCTGATACCAGCCGCGATCGCCATCACGTTCTTGAGCGCCCCGCCGAGCTCAACCCCGATCGGATCATCGCTCTGGTAGACCCGCAGGCCTGCGTGATGCAGACCCTGTCGAGTCGCGGATACCAAGGCTGCACTACTGCTTGCCAGGGTGAGCGCAGTCGGCAGCCCCGCAGCCACTTCCTGGGCAAAGCCGGGTCCGGACAGGGCTGCCCCCGGAAGCATGCCCAGAAACGGCTGGGCCAATTGATGCGGAAGCTCGCCTGTCTGGACGTCGATTCCCTTGCACAACCAGACAACTCCCGCGCAGGCAGCGGGCAGTCGCGACACAAGCTCACCCAACAGTCCCCGCAGGCCAGCCATGGGTACGCCGAGGACTGCCAAAGAAGGCGCCTGTGCCAGCCAGTGACAGGCCTGCGCCAGATCGGCGCTGAGTATGAGCGTATCTGGCAACGGCACGCCGGGCAGATAGCGCGCGTTCTCACGACTGCGCGCCACCTGTGCGCATTGTTCGCCATCACGCAGCCAGAGCAGCGCATCGCCTTGCCGGGCGGCATGGCAGGCAATCGCGGTGCCCCAGGCACCCCCCCCAAATACTGCCGTCCTCATGCCCCGCCAACCCGCAAGGGCTGTGGCAAGTCGTCGCTCAGATGCCCCACAGATCCCCCACCCGCATGTAGCCCAAGGTGCCATCGGCGTGACGTACGTTAACCCAGCCAGGCTCGGAAGCGGGCTCGACAAACTGAAGAATGACACCGCGCTCGAGCCGCATGACAGGCTCGGCGGCCTCCTGCGGCTCGGCATATGCCCGGGCAGCGACGGCCGTCATCACCGTGTGTACGCCCGAGAGGTCGGTACGTCTGACCCACAGGACAGCACCCTCGATATCCTGGACCTTGACCCACTGGCCGAGATTAGAGACGACCAGCAGGGGCGTGCCGCGAACAACAATGAACCGGCGCTCTGCGTATTCGGATGGTCCGTCGAACAAGACCGCAGCCTCGGATCCCACCGAGCGGTACTCGGCGGCGGCCACAGGCCAGGCAACGAGCAGCACGGCCAGCGCAACCAAACGCGCTAGAAAGCCGCGGGGCTGCCCTTGCATCGCAGTGTTCATGGACCAGCCGCCCTGCTTATGGGACTACTACCGTGCGGAATCGGGGATGATCAGACCCGAACCCTGCTGCGCCTGCTCCTGCGCGACCCGTTGCTGATACACCGCCTCAAAATTGATTTCGGCCAGGTGAATCGGCGGGAAACCCGTGCGCTGGATGGCATCAGCGAGATTGGCTCGCAGATAGGGAAAGATGATGTTGGGGCACACGACGTTGAGCAGAATAGGCATCTGCTCATCGGGAACATTGCGGATCTCAAAAATACCCGCCTGAGCCGCTTCGACGAGAAACGCCGTTTTATCGCCCGACCGGGTGGTGACCGTCACCGTGACGACGATTTCCTGGATGCCATCGACCACGACCGCGCTGCCCACATCGAGCTGTACGTCAACGGACGGCTGCGCTGACTCCAGAAAAATCTGGGGGGCATTGGGCAACTCAACGGACATGCCCTTAAGGTACATGCGCTGAATTGAAAAGACCGGGCCTTGCGCCTGTTCTGTCATGGCTTTGATTCCTGAGTTCGGAAAGATGCGACCGTGCCTGAGCGCGCGCCGCCGGGGGGATTAAGCCGCCAGTAGCGGCTTGAGATCGCCCGCGCTGTCGCAGGCGTACAGATCATCGTATCCGCCGATGTGCCGATCGCCGATGAAGATCTGCGGCACGGTGCGGCGCCCTGTGCGCTGCATCATCTCGGCTCGACGCTCGGGTTCGAGATCAACCCGAATTTTTTCAATGTCCACCACGCCGCGCTCGCGCAGCAACTGCTCAGCTCGAACGCAGTAGGGGCAAGATGCGGTGCAGTACATCACAACATGGGTAGCCATCGCGGTTTCCGACTACTTGACGACGGGCAGCCCAGCCTGTCGCCAGGCGTTCAGGCCACCGTCGAGGTTGAAGACATCCTGGCGACCCGCCTTGCGAAGGCTGGCTGCAGCCTTGGCCGAGCGCACTCCCGTGGCACAACAAACAATGACCGGACGCCCCGCTGGCAGATCGCCCGAGCGCCGCTCGAGGTCATCCAGCGGAATATTGCGGGCATTGGGCAGATGGCCCGCCTCGAACTCACCGGGTGCGCGCACGTCGAGCACAACCGCGTTAGTGTCGTTGATTAGCCTTGTCGCGCCCAGCGTATCGAGCGAAGCGCCGGCCGTACGTTTCATGATGAAAGGCCACAGCAACATGCCGCCTGAGACAAAGGCAATGGCGATCAGAAAGATGTTTTCGGTAACAAAAGACACGACAAACCTTGACCAGCCACGTTTAAGGGAAGGCGATTATAAGATACCGGCCTGAAATCCCGGGTCTCAGAACCCGCGACGTGTTTGATGATACCTGCCACGGCTGAAACGAAGGACATCTGCCACCATGATCCACCGCGTTGTATTGCTGCGCCACGGCGAGAGCCAGTGGAACCTTGAAAACCGTTTCACCGGATGGACTGATGTTGACCTGACCGCGCAGGGTCTGCAGGAGGCGCGTCGCGCCGGAAAACTGCTCGCCGATGAGGGGTTTCAGTTTGATGTCGCGTTTACGTCGGTCCTTAAACGTGCGATCAGAACGCTCTGGACCGTACTCGACGAGATGGACCGCATGTGGATTCCGGTGCATCCGCTGTGGCGCCTTAACGAGCGTCATTACGGTGCACTGCAGGGCCTGAACAAGGCGGAAACCGCAGCCCGGTTCGGCGATGAGCAGGTGCTGATCTGGCGGCGTGCTTACGCCATTGCACCGGACCCCCTGCCCGTCGGAGACCCTCGCGGTGCCGAACGTGATCCGCGCTACCAGGCCCTGGCGCCAGCCGACATTCCGCGCACCGAATGCCTGAAGGACACGGTAGCCCGGGTGATTCCGGCTTGGCACGAGCATATCGTCCCAGCCGTGCGCGCGGGCCGACAGGTGGTCGTAGCCGCCCATGGCAACTCGCTGCGGGCACTCATCAAATACCTCGAGGATGTGAGCGAGGACGAAATTGTGGGCCTGAACATTCCCACGGCCAGACCCATGGTTTATGAGTTCGACGAACAGCTCAGACCCCTCAGACGCTACTACTTGGGTGATGCCGCCGATATCGCCGCGGCTGCGGCCGCGGTCGCTGCCCAGGGCAGATCGGTCTCTCGCTAAGCGGCCGCCGCCCACAAGGAATACCGCGCCATGACCAAACCGCTTTATCTGGACGACGACACCGTGCGCCGGCTGCTGCCCGTGCCAGCCGTGCTTCAGGCTATGCGCGATGCGCTGATGCAACTGTCGGCGGGCGAGGTCATCCAGCCGCTACGCATGGTGATGGAAGTGCCGGCCGAGCATGGATTCTTTCTGCTCAAGCCGGCCCTCACCCAGCGGGCCCTGGCCACCAAGCTCATCAGCTTCATTCCCGGCAACTCAGAGCGCGGTCTGCCCACGCTTTTAGCCACCGTCGTGCTGATGGATCCAAATACCGGTCAGACCCTGGCCGTCATGGACGGCACCTGGCTTACTGCGCTGCGCACGGCCGCCGTCACTGCGGTGGCGGCCGACGCGGTCGTCGACGATACGCCGAAGGTGGTGGCGCTTTTAGGCAGCGGCGCCCTGGCCAGGACCCATGCCTTAACCCTGCGCGCCGTTCGTCAGCTGAGCGAAATTCGCGTCTGGAGTCGCGATCCGGACAACGTGCGGCGCTGCGCCGAGGATATCGGCGGCGTTGCCTGCGCCAGCGCCGAAGCCGCCGTCCGGGACGCTGACATTGTCGTCACCGTCACCAATGCCACCGAGCCCGTTCTGAAAGGCGCCTGGCTCAAAGCGGGGGCGTTTGTCGGAGCCATCGGTGCACCCAGACCCAACTGGCGCGAACTTGACGATGAGGCCATGCGTAACTGGGTTCTGGCCGATAGTCGAGAGTCAGCCGAAAAAGAGGCGGGCGACGTGATCGGCTCGGGGGCACCCGTTCAGGCCGAAATCGGCGAAATTCTGCTGGGCATTGCACCTCGGCCACCCGCTGGCTGCACGGTGGTGTTCAAGGCTTTGGGTCAGGCGGTTGAAGACGCCGTGGCAGCCCGCCTGGTATATGAGCGGGCCCTGGAGCACTCAATGACAGGCGGATGAATCCTGCAATCTGTCAGGACTACACCCCAGCGCGGGCTTAGCAGGTTTATACTCAATCGTCATGAAATTCAAGCTTAAATCTTTCGGGTTACTGGTGGCTGGTGCGCTGGCGGGCGTATTGGTCAGTTTTGGCATTACTGCGGTGGCGCAGCGCGAAGCACGCTCGCCGCTGCCGCTGGAGGAGTTGCGTCAGTTCGCCGACGTCTTCGGCGCGGTCAAAGCCAACTACGTCGAGCCGGTCACCGACAAAAAACTGATCACTGAAGCCATCAGCGGCATGCTGTCGGGGCTTGACCCTCATTCAGCCTACCTTGACGCCGATGCATTCCGAGAACTGCAGGTCGGCACTCAGGGCGAATTCGGCGGTCTCGGCATCGAAGTCGGCACCGAGGACGGCTTCGTCAGAGTTATTTCCCCTATCGAGGGAACACCCGCAGCCCGCGCCGGCGTTAAAGCGGGCGACCTGATCATCAAAATTGACGACACCCCCACCAAGGGTATGCCGCTCAATGACGCCGTTAAGATGATGCGCGGCAAACCCAAGACCACCATCACCCTCACCCTCAGCCGCAAGGGCGAGCCGCAGCCGATCATCGTGCAGATCACGCGTGATGTGATTCGTGTGCAGTCGGTTCGCTCCAAAGTGATCGAGCCCGGGTTCGGCTACGTTCGCATCACCAACTTCCAGGAGCATACGGTCGAGCACCTTATTCGGCATCTCGACACGCTCGACAAGCAGGGGGCGCTGGCCAAGGGGTTGGTGCTCGATCTGCGCAACGACCCGGGCGGTCTGCTGCATGGCGCGGTTGGCGTATCGGCCGCGTTCCTGCCGCCTAAAATCACGGTCGTCACCACCGAGGGTCGCAACGAAGATGCTCGGCGCAAGTACGTTGCCAGCCCTGAAGACTACCTGCGCGGTGGCCGGGAAGATTTCGTGGCGAAAGCCCCGGCGCTTTCCAAAACCGTTCCTATGGTGGTGCTGGTCAACGGCGGTTCGGCGTCAGCCTCCGAAATCGTGGCGGGTGCACTGCAAGATCACAAGCGCGCCATCGTGATGGGCACACAAACCTTTGGCAAGGGCTCGGTTCAGTCCATTCTGCCCTTGTCCAGCTCAACAGCCATTAAGCTCACAACGGCCCGCTACTACACGCCGGCGGGCCGTTCCATCCAGGCCAAGGGCATCGCACCCGACCTGCTTGTTGAAGAAACACCCGAGGGCGATCTCAACAGTTTCCGTGTCCGCGAGGCCGATCTGTCGCGCCGCCTATCCAACGGCCGCGAAAAAGAAGAGCCCTCCACAAGCACAGGTCCCCGAACCGTCCCACTGCCAGAGAGCGCTCGCGATCGCAAACCCATTGAATTTGGCAGCGCTGACGACTACCAGCTCGGTCAGGCCATCAACCATCTCAAGGGCCTTCCCGTGGCGGTGGCTAAACCCAAAGAGGCAGAAGCTCCAGCCGCGGCGGGTAGTACGCAGCCCAGTCGCTAGGCAGAGGCCGTCGTCAGGCGCACCGCACCCGGCGACGTCTTTGCTCGTACCTGAATGAGCGCAAACGGTGCACCCCACGGCGGCAACGGCATGAACGACCGCCAACTGCTGCGTTACAGCCGCCATATCCTGCTTGAAGAGATCGGCATTGAGGCGCAAGAGCGCCTGCTCAAATCCACCGCCCTGGTCGTGGGTGCGGGGGGCCTGGGCTCACCGGCCGCGCTCTACCTGGCCAGCGCTGGTGTGGGCCGTATCATGCTCGCCGACCCCGATGACGTCGACCTGACCAATCTGCAGCGTCAGATTCTGCATCGCGAACGCAGCATCGGCGAACCCAAGGTACGCTCGGGCCAGCGTGCACTCGCCGAGCTCAACCCCGATGTGGAGCTGATCCCGCTCCAGAGCCGACTCAGCGGGGACGCTCTGAATCAGGCAGTCGCCCAGGCCGACGTCGTGCTGGACTGCTGCGATAACTTCGCCACCCGTCACGCGGTTAACCGTGCCTGCGTGACCGAACGTGTCCCGCTGGTGTCGGGTGCCGCCATTCGGTTCGACGGGCAATTGGCGGTCTTTGATCCCCGGCAAGCCGACAGCCCCTGTTACCACTGCGTGTTTCCGCAGGACCAGGCGCCCGAGGAAGTTCGTTGTGCAGTCATGGGTGTGTTTGCGCCGCTGACCGGTGTCGTTGGCACTCTGCAGGCTGTAGAGGCTCTCAAGCTACTCGGCGGCTTCGGCACACCCGCCACTGGACGCCTGCTGCTCATCGCCACAAACGATCTTCGCTTCGATGACATTCGCCTCAACCGAGACCCAGCCTGCACAGTCTGCGGGCAGCCATCTGCCCGTCACGTCTGAGCCATGAGCGCCATGTCCGCTTTAGATATCGAATTCTGCGAGCTGCCTCCGGAATGCGAAGCATTGCGCCTGAAGATACGTCGCTTTCTTGAGCAGAGTCTGCAATCGCTGGGCGCGACTGAACGCGCGCGCAACTGGATGCGCTTCGATGCTGACTTCAGCAAAAAACTCGGCGCGGCGGGCTTCATCGGCATGACCTGGCCCAAACGCTATGGCGGACAAGAGCGCTCCGCGCTCGAACGCTATGTGGTCATGGAAGAACTGCTCGCAGCCGGCGCGCCCGTGGCCGCACACTGGATTGCAGAGCGCCAGAGCGCACTACTGCTCATGCGGCTATCGCCCGAAGACCATGCGCCCCGCCTGGTACCGGGCATCGCGCGTGGCGAGACCTATTTCTGCATAGGCATGAGTGAACCCGACTCTGGATCAGATCTGGCCTCGGTCAGGACCCGTGCTGATCAGGTCGCCGGAGGCTGGCGAATCAACGGCCGCAAGGTATGGACCTCTAATGCACACCGCTGCCACTGGATGATCGCACTGGTGCGAACCGGTGATCGAGGTGACAGCCGTCACGAAGGGTTATCGCAATTTCTGATCGACATGACCAGCCCAGGCATCAGTGTGAGGCCCATCATCAACCAGATCGGCGAGCATGATTTCAATGAAGTGATCCTCGACGAGGTGTTCGTTCCCGACAACCATCTCATCGGTGCAGAGGGTGATGGCTGGAATCAGGTCACTGCTGAACTCGCCTATGAGCGCAGTGGACCTGAACGCTATCTAAGCAGCACACAGCTGCTGCTTGAGATGATGGCGGTTGCTCAGGCGGATCATCCCCAGCAGGCTCAGACACTGGGGCGGGTGCTCGCACGGTATGCCACGCTTCGGCAGATGTCGCTAGGCGTCACCGGCATGCTGGCTCGCGGCGATAATCCAGCGCTCGCGGCCGCACTGGTCAAAGATCAGGGCGCACTCATTGAACAGTCCATGCCCGAGATCGCGCACGAGCTGTTTGCTGAACAAGCGCAACCCAACAGCACGCTGGCCCTGGTACAGGCCTACACGGCAATGGCCGCGCCGTCGTTTTCCCTGCGCGGTGGCACGCGTGAAATTCTGCGAGGCATGATCGCGCGCGGTCTGGGCCTCAGGTAAACCCGATGAGCGGCAACAACGAACACAGCCTGATTAAAGAAAGCGTCGCGCGACTTTTCTCGGGCGAAATGTCGCGCGCTACTCTTGAAGGAGCCGAGGGTAGCAAATGGCCAGCCTCGCTGTGGCGGGCCAGCACAGATGCAGGGCTGAGTCTTGCGCTGGCCGCAGAGTCGGTCGGCGGTTTGGGTCTGGGCTGGCGCGGCAGTTATCCGATTCTGCACGGGCTTGGTTACTGGCAGGTGCCCATCCCCATGGCTGAAACGCTGGTGGCCACCCATCTACTGGCTGCAGCCGGTGTATCAACGGCGCCGTTTTGCCAGCACGATGCGTGCGCGCCCATTGCGCTGGTCGATGAATACAGTGCCAGCGCCTTACGCCTCACAACAGTCAATGCAATCACCGGTCATATTGAAGGCACAACAGGCCCTGTACCGTGGGCGCGCTGGTGTGATTACGCGCTTATCGGCATGGCCGACGGTTCCTGCGCGCTGGTTGCGCTCAAAAACAACCCGCAGGTTCATCTCATCCACGGTGTCGACAGCGCCGGCATGCCTGCCGACTGCTTGAATCTGTCATCGGCGCAGTGCGTCGCACTATTCAAAACCCGGCATGGACACACGCCGATCCGCGTGTTGGGTGCCGCCACACGTGCGGCCATGATGAGCGGCGCCATGCAGTGGGCGCTTGAGCAATCGGTGCGCTATGCACAAGATCGCGTGCAGTTCGGTAAGCCCATCGGGCGCAACCAGGCACTTCAGCAATCCCTGGCCCTTCTGGCGGGCGAGGTTGCCGCATCGCGTATGGCTGCGCAGGCCGCGTGTGCCGATCTTGATGCCGCTGAGTTCAATGCGGCTGATCTCAATGCCCCTGAGCACGCGGCCGGTGTGCCAGGCGATGCAGCGGCCAAAGCAAGCGCTGCCCGATTCAGCGTCGCTGTAGCCAAGATTCGCGCTGGCGAAGCTGCCGGGCATGCCATCGCCATCAGCCACCAGGTGCACGGGGCCATGGGTTTTACCCGAGAACATGCCCTGCATTTCGCCACCCGCAGGCTGTGGTCATGGCGTCGAGAATTCGGTACAGAAAGCTGGTGGGCTGAACGGCTCGGTCGGGTTGCCATCGCGCGTGGCAGCGCCAGCCTCTGGCCTTCGATCACTTCACGCGAGCTTGATCCGCTTGCCTGAATCGCTTCGCAGTCCATATCGCGAGCGGGCGCACTCCGATTGCCGAGAACCCTGACTGACGCGCCAATGCCCGAGCCTGGCCCGCGTTTGCGAGTATGCATGAACTCGAAACGCAAACGCGCGCTTCGCGGTTGCGCATCCGCGTCTGGCGTGCCAGCATCGACCACCCTATTTTCCCGGAGCCCTTCGCCATGGCGGGTCTGTACTTTGAGCAATTCCTTGTCGGCCATGTCTTCAAGCATGCGGTCACCCGTACCATCACCGAGGCAGACAACACGCTGTTCTCGGTCATGACGCTCAATATGCAGCCGCTGCACCTTGACGCCCACTTCGCAGCCCAAACCGAGTTCGGACAGCGTCTGGTCAACAGTCTGTTCACTTTGGGGCTGGTGATTGGCATCTCGGTCAGCGACACCACCCTGGGCACGACCATCGCCAATCTCGGTATGAACGACGTACGCTTCCCCAAGCCGCTGTTTCACGGCGATACGGTCCGGGTCGAGACTGAAGTGATCTCGGTGCGCGACAGCCGCTCACGGCCCAATGCCGGTATCGTCGAATTCGAACATCGGGGCTTCAATCAACACGGTGACCTTATTTGCTCGTGTCGGCGCTCGGCCTTCATGCGTCGCACACCCGAGGTCTGACCTACACAGCCCCTTTATCCTGAGGATCTGGCCATGGATTTTTCGCTGAGCGAAGATCAGCAGCGCATCCGCGAAGCGATTGCCCAGCTGTGCGCTGATTTCGATGACGCCTACTGGCTCAAACGTGACCGCGAGGGGGGGTTCCCTGAAGACTTTTTTCAGGCGATGGCCCGTGCCGGATGGCTGGGTATCTGCATTCCTCAGGCTTACGGCGGATCAGGCCTGGGTGTGACCGAGGCTACGGTCATGGCGCGCACCATCTCGGAGTCTGGGGCTGGCATGAGCGGCGCCTCAGCCGTTCACATCAATATTTTCGGTCTCAATCCGGTCGTGGTGTTCGGCACCGAAGAACAGAAGCAGCGCATGTTGCCGCCCATGGCAGCCGGTGCGGTCAAGGCATGCTTTGCTGTCACTGAGCCCGATACGGGGCTGAACACTACACAACTCAAGCTGCGCGCTGTCCGCCAGGGCGATCGCTATGTGGTGAACGGGCAAAAGGTGTGGATCTCAACCGCGCAGGTGGCCGACAAGATTCTGTTGCTGGCGCGCACCACCCCGCTTGATGCCGTGCGCAAACCGACCGAGGGGCTGTCGCTCTTTTATACCGACTTCGACCGAAAACGAATCACGGCCCGCGAAATCGAGAAGATGGGCCGCAAGGCAGTCGACTCCAACGAACTGTTCTTTGAAAACTTCGAAATTCCCGAAGCAGATCGTATTGGCGAAGAAGGTCGCGGCTTCGAATACATCCTGCACGGCATGAACCCTGAGCGCATTCTGATCGCAGCCGAGGCCATAGGCCTGGGCCATGCAGCCCTCGCGCGTGCCACCGCCTATGCACGCGAACGCGTGGTATTCAACCGCCCGATCGGCAAGAACCAGGCCATTCAACATCCGCTGGCCCGCAACTGGATGGAGCTCGAAGCAGCCTGGCTCATGACGCTTCAGGCTGCCTGGCAGTACGATCGCCATGAGCCCTGCGCGGCCGCCGCCAATGCAGCCAAGTATCTGGCCGGCGAGGCCGGTTTTTCGGCCTGCCAGCAGGCTGTGATGACGCATGGTGGGTTTGGCTATGCGCGCGAGTACCATGTCGAGCGTTACCTGCGTGAAGTGATGATTCCTCGCATCGCTCCAGTCAGCCCGCAGCTGGTCCTGTGTTTCATCGCCGAGCGAGTGCTGGGCTTGCCCAAGTCTTACTGATCGGGAGTGAATCATCGCAAGCCCTGATCTCACCCGCCTTATCAGGGCGGGCGACACCGTCGTCTGTGGCCAGCTCTGTGGCGAGCCGGTCACCCTCACACGCGCGCTGCTTGCGCAGGCCGAGGCCATCGGCCCGCTAAAGCTCTTCCTGGGCGCGATTGCCTCTGACACCTTTGACTCCGGCGTACCCGACTGCATACAGCTGAGCGGATACGGCATCATGGGACGATCGGCTCGAGCGTTTTCGGCACGCCCGGCTAGCGTGGCTGGTATCGTCGCTGCGCCTTACCGAGAGGTCGAACAGGCTTTTGCCGATGGCCAGCTGCGCGCTGACGTGGTGCTGATACAACTGGTTCGCTCACCCGACGGCAGCCGCCTGGGTCTGAGTCTGGCCAACGACTATGTTGCCGTCGCGGCACGACACGCGCGCTGCGTGATCGCCGAGATTCATCCGGATGCGCCCTGGTCGCAAGGCGCCGAACTGACGGCCCCGGTACGGATAGACCTGCAGATTGCCAGCCAGGCCCCTCTAGTGAGAGCACCCACCATAGAGGCTGATACCACTGAAACCCGTATCGCTCAGCATATTGCACAGCTCATTCCCGATGGGGCCACGCTGCAGACTGGCATCGGTGCGCTACCCGATGCAGTATTGCAGGCTTTAAAAGGGCACCGCAGGCTGGGGCTGCACACGGGCTATGTGGCCGACACCGCCATTGAGCTGATTGAGCGCGGAGCTATCACCAACGAGGCGAAAACCATCGATCAGGGCATGTCGGTCAGCAATACCGTGGGTGGCACGGCAATCACCCATCGCCACCTGCATAACAACCCAGCTTTTCGACTGATGCCCGCCGCCTACACGCACCACCCGGCAACGCTGGCCCACATCGAACGGCTTTACACCATCAATACCGTGCACGAGCTTGATCTCACGGGTCAGCTCAACAGTGAACATGATGGCCGCCACTGGCGTGGCGGCGTTGGCGGCCTGAGCGATTTCATGCGTGGCTCACGACTGTCAGCAGGCGGACGGGGCATCATCGCTCTGGCCTCCACCTCGCGAGACGGCAGGCGCAGTCGTATCGTGTCGCGTATCACCAGTGGCCAGATCGGCATCGCTCGCAGCGATACCGACCTGGTGGTTACTGAATGGGGAGTAGCCGATCTGCGCTTTGCCGATCTGGGCGAACGCGCGCGCAGACTCATTGCCATCGCAGACCCCAAGTTTCGTGAAGAGCTGGCGCGCGCCTGGCACGATGCGCTGCACGGCGCCGCGCCAACTTGAGCCGCGCAGGTTCAGCGTCACACTCACCGCTTCAGAGCACAAGCGCCGTCAGCGTTGTCTGGGTGGCTCGTGCTCTTGCAGTAACGCAGTCAGTCTTTGAGTCAGCTCGCGCTGGCGAGTCAGCAACAGCAACGCCGAGACAAGCCCAAGCGCACCAAACGCGGCCAGCGCAAATTGTGGTCCGATGCGAGCGGCCAGCCAGCCCAGGGCAAGACTTCCCACGGGCATCATGCCCAGAAAGGCCATGATGTAAACCGCAATCACGCGGCCTCGCAGGCGATCATCGCTTAGGCTCTGTAATACGGTGTTGGTGCCTGCGGCGGTGACGATAATGCCAAAGCCCACCGCCACCAGCGATGCGCCCGCCACCCCGGTGTTGGTCGTTAAGGCAAAGCAGATCAGCCCCAGGGCTGCGGCCAGCGATGCCAGATTAATCACCGCGCCCAGTCCACGCACCGAGGGGCGTGCAGCCAGCATCAGGGTGCCGGCAAGCGCTCCGGCGCCTGCACAACTGACCAGCAAGCCCTGCAGGCTTGCATCACCAGCATGAATGTCCTGCGCAAAGATCGGCATCAGCGTCTGATAGGCAGGTGCGGTGAGTGACATCAGCACCAGATTGAACATCAGCACGCGGGCGGGCCAGAGGGTCCACACCCAAGAAAATCCCTCCATCAGGTCGCGTCGCCATGCACGCCCCGAGGGCTGGGCGGGCTGGGCAGGCAGCCGAAACATGGATATCAGCACGGCGAGAAACGACACCCCATTGAGCAGAAAGCACCAGCCTTCACCGAGCACATCGAGCAAGACGCCCGCCAGCGCAGGGCCCACGAAGCGGGCCAGATTCATGATCAGGGAATTCAGAGCGATCGCATTGGGTAATTCGGCCCGGGTGGGTACCATCACGGTCAACAGCGCTTGGCGCACGGGTGCATCAAAGGCCGCTGCGACCCCTTGCACCAGGGCCAGCACAATGATGACGCTGACGCTGACCAGGCCCGTAAACGTCAGTAACGCCAGCACCAGGGCCTGCACCATCTGGACACTCTGGGTCATGATCACCAGACGTCGACGATCAACGCGGTCAGTGAGGATTCCAGCCGCAGGCATTAGCACCAGCATGGGAATCGAGGTGGCGAACACCACCGTGCCCAGCATGACGGCAGAGCCGGTCAGCCGATACACCAACCAGGACAACGCAATGCTTTGCAGCCAGAACCCAATAAGCGAAACGGTCTGGCCGATGAAGTAGTGCCTGAACGGCCGATGCGACAGAGAGCGGAAAACTTGCACGCCAGACGCGGTATGTCGGCCGGGTGCCTAAACGGCCCGTGCGCGACCGGTTGGCGCTTGGCTCATGTGATCAGCACCGGAAGTTGCTGATCAAGCTCTTCGGCCGGTGCGCGTTTGAAGCCACTCTTGGCGAAACGCAGCCAGCGCCCAAGCACAAAAGCGATGACCACCGCTGCACGATGAGAAGCATCGGTGGCGGCGGGCAGTCGCTCTTGGGCGATAGCCTCGCGAAAGGCCTGCCGCAGTGAGGTTTCGATGCGATCGATCAGCTGGTTGATACGGCCTTGCAGACGGTCATCTTCGGTCACCAGAGCATCCCCCACCAGCACGCGAGTCATACCGGGGTTGCGCTGCGCAAACGACAGCAACATAGCCACGATGTCACGCAACTGCAGCAGGGCGTCGGGCTGCGCCGAGGTAATTTGATTGATCAGGCCGAAAACGGTCGATTCGATGAACTCGATCAGGCCTTCGAACATCTGCGCCTTGCTGGCGAAGTGCCGATATAGCGCCGCCTCAGAGACCTGCATACGTCCGGCCAGAGCGGCAGTGGTAACGCGCTCACCACCAGGCTCTTGCAGCATTTCGGCCAGCGTCTGAAGAATCTGCAGGCGACGTTCGCCGGGTTTCAGTCGTGCAGCGCGCGTCGCAGGGGCGGTAGGCTGGTCCATGACGGCTAAGGTTAGGGCGGCTTTGCCGGAGGGCAAAGCCCGCTATACATTGAAACGCCGCGGCAAAGCCCGTCGCGGCAGGTGTTCGAATGATTGTACTTGAACGCCGATTCGGCGCGCTGAGCCTGCGCGGGGCCGGGCTGCGGCGGGGCGCGACCCATGGGTGATGCCGGTAACCAGCACCGTCGTAATGCCCAGGGCTTTCGCCGAAGCCAAATTGGCAATGGTGTCTTCGACCATGATGCACCGCGAGGGATGGGCTCGCACGCGGGCCACAATACGTCGCAACATGGCCCGCGACGGCTTGGGCTGCAGGCGGCCTGCAAAGCGCATGGTTTCGACCGGCACGATGCCTTCAATAAGTGCCGCAATACCCAGGAGTTGGACCACCCGTCGTGCATAGTCGTGCGGCGCGTTGGTGACAATCAGTCGACGACCCGGTAGTCGCGCCAAGGCCGCATGCAATCGACGATCACGTCGCACGATCTGGTGCAGGTCAGGAAACGGGTGGGTTTCCCGTAAAAAATCATGCGGATCAACGCCATGGTGCGCCACCATGCCCAGCAGCGTGGCGCCATAGCGCCGCCAATAACCGGCACGCAGGGCGCTGGCCTGCTCATGATCGAGCTTGAGCGTGCGCGCCACGTATTCGGTCATGGCGCGATTGATGCGCGGCATGATGACCGGCATGGCATCGTGCAGGGTATTGTCGAGATCTAGCAGCCAGGTTTTTCCTGGCCGCCTGCCGGCAGCCTGCGTGGACTCCTGTCGCGGCGCCAGCGCGAAGCGAAGCGGCGCGCGCAGGCGTCGCATCAGTGACTTCGAATCATGGTGCCCACACCATGATCAGTCATGATTTCCAGCAGCAGGCAATGATCGACCCGACCATCGATGATATGCACCGAATTGACCCCCGCTTTGGCTGCATCGAGGGCCGAGGCGATTTTGGGCAGCATGCCACCGGATATCGTGCCGTCGGCAAACAATTCATCGATTCGCTTGGCGGTGAGCCCGGTCAGCAGTTTGCCCTGCTTGTCGAGCACGCCGGCTGTATTGGTTAGCAGCACCAGCTTTTCTGCCTTGAGCACCTCAGCGACTTTGCCCGCCACGACATCGGCGTTGATATTGTAGGTTTCACCCTCACGACCCGATCCGATCGGGGCAATGACTGGAATAAAACCATTACCGGTCAGGGTATGAATGATGCCCGGATCAATCGACTCGATCTCGCCAACCTGACCGATATCAATCTCCTCATCCGGCTGATCAGGCGAGCGCATCAAGAGCTTGCGCGCACGAATGAGACCGCCGTCCTGACCGGTCAGGCCGACGGCGCGGCCGCCGGCATGATTGATGAGCTCAACAATCTCTTTGTTTACCTGGCCCGCGAGCACCATTTCGACCACGTCCATGGTCTCAGCATCGGTCACCCGCATGCCCTGAACGAACTCACCTTTTTTACCGATGCGCGACAGCAGCTGCTCGATCTGCGGACCACCGCCGTGCACCACCACCGGGTTCATGCCGACCAGCTTGAGCAGAACAACGTCGCGCGCAAAACTCTCTTTGAGCTTGGGATCGGTCATGGCGTTACCGCCGTATTTAATGACCAGCAGCCTGCCGTGGAAGCGGCGAATGTAGGGCATGGCCTCAGCCAGAATTTCGGCCTTGAGAACGGGGTCGGCAGCACTCATGGGCGGGGTTCTCTCAAAACAGTTCTAAAGAATATAGCGCGCCAGATCTTCGGTGCCGGCCACCCTTGCCAGACGCTCATCGACATCGGCTGCATCGATCGTCACAGAACGGGGGCCCGACGAGCCTGCGTCAAAGGAAAGATCTTCAAGCAGCCGCTCCATGAGTGTATGCAGGCGCCGCGCACCGATGTTTTCAGTTTTTTCATTCACCTGAAACGCAAGCTCAGCCACCCGACGGATCGCAGCCTGGGTAAAACTCAGATCAAGACCGTCGGAGGCGAGCAGGGCTCGATATTGGCGGATAAGGCTGGCATCGGTGTCATCCAGGATGCGCACAAAATCATCGACGCCTAATGGTGCCATTTCGACACGGATGGGCAGGCGTCCCTGCAACTCGGGAATCAGATCAGAGGGTCGAGACAGATGAAACGCGCCTGAAGCAATGAACAAAATATGGTCGGTACGCACCGCGCCGTAGCGCGTGCTGACCGACGTACCTTCGATCAGGGGTAGCAGGTCGCGCTGAACGCCCTGGCGCGATACATCAGCGCCCTGATGCTCTCCCCGCGAAGCCACTTTGTCGATCTCATCGATGAAAACAATGCCCGTGGATTCGACCAGCGTAATCGCTCGAGCCCGAATATCTTCTTCATTGACCAGTCGGGCAGCCTCTTCCTGGGTGATGAGACGCATGGCCTCTGCGATGCGCAGCCTGCGGCTAGCGCGCCGGCCTGGCATCTGGGAAAATAGCGCCTGCATCTGCTGGCTAAGCTCTTCCATACCTGCAGCGCCCGGCATGGCCATGACCGGCGCGGCTGGAGCGCTGAGCTCAATATCGATTTCGCGCTCATCAAGCTCGCCCTCGCGCAGCTTTTTGCGGAACTTCTGTCGTGTGGGCGAATCCGGCGTGGCAACCGCTGGCGCGGGTTCGGGCGGCGCACCAAAGGCGAACCCGAAGGGCGAGGTGCTGGCTGGCTGCGGCCGCGAGCCAGGCACCAGCGCATCGAGCACACGCTCTTCGGCGGCATCGAGGGCGCGCGACTCGACCTCGCGCAGGGCCAGCTCGCGCGTCTGCTTGACCGCCACCTCAGTGAGATCACGAATAATAGTGTCGACGTCGCGCCCTACGTAGCCGACCTCGGTGAACTTGGTGGCCTCGACCTTGATGAACGGTGCCTGTGCAAGTCGCGCCAGGCGGCGCGCGATTTCGGTCTTACCTACGCCGGTAGGCCCGATCATCAGTATGTTCTTCGGCGTGATTTCATGCCGCATGGGCTCGGCAACCTGCTGGCGGCGCCAGCGGTTACGCAAGGCAACGGCTACCGCTCGCTTGGCGGCGTTTTGTCCGACGATGTGCTTGTCGAGCTCAGCGACGATCTCTGCGGGCGTAAGCGTGGCCATGGCGGGCTCAAGAAAGCGTCTCAATGGTGTGCTGCTGGTTGGTATAAATGCAGATGTCGCCCGCGATGCGCAGCGACTGCCGCACAATAGATTCGGCATCGAGCTCGGTGTGATCAAGCAGCGCGAGCGCTGCCGCCTGGGCGTAGGCACCGCCACTGCCGATGGCAATCAGTCCGCGCTCGGGCTCAAGTACATCGCCGTTGCCAGTGATAACCAAAGAGGCCTGCCGATCGGCCACCGCAAGCATGGCCTCAAGCCGTCTGAGCATGCGATCGGTGCGCCAGTCTTTCGCAAGCTCAACGGCTGCCCTGACCAGATGACCACTGTGCTTTTGCAGCTTGGTCTCAAAGCGCTCAAACAGCGTAAAGGCATCGGCTGTGCCGCCTGCGAAACCGGCGAGCACCTGCCCGTCGTGCAGGAGACGCACCTTGCGCGCAGCCGACTTGATGACCACGTGGCCTAAGGTCACCTGCCCGTCACCGCCAAGGCAAACGCTGTTGCCGCGACGAACCGAGACGATGGTGGTTCCGTGAAACTGTTCGATGTCAGTCGCCGTAGAGTTTCTGGCGAAGCTCGCGCCGCTGCTGCGCCTCAAGCGACAACGTGGCCGTGGGCCGGGCCAGCAGGCGCGGCAGACCTATAGGTTCGCCGGTTTCTTCACAGTAACCATAGTCGCCGCTGTCGATGCGGGCGATGGCCTGCTGAATTTTCTTGAGCAGCTTGCGCTCGCGGTCGCGCGTGCGCAGCTCGAGCGCATGCTCTTCTTCGATGGTTGCACGGTCAGCCGGGTCAGGCACGATGACCGTCTCGCGCAGATGCTCGGTGGTCTCACCCGCGTTAGAGAGGATTTCCTGTTCCATCTGCTGAAGCCGGGCACGAAAGAACGCGAGCTGCGCCGCGTTCATGTAGGCCGACTCGGGCATCTTTAACAAAGCCTCTTCAGTGAGCGGCTTTAAATCTTTGGTAACTGCCATGGTGTTGCGCCAAAAGATGATTCAGCAATTCTCGCGAGTGACTGTTACAGCCGCCCCATCAGGCCAGGCACTGTTCCAGCCCCTTGATGAAGGTGTCTTTCGGCAGGTTCTTACCGATAAACACCATTTTGCTGGAGGGCTTTTCGCCCGGTTGCCAACGCCGACCCAGATCGGCGCCCATCATCATGTGGACTCCCTGAAACACCGTCTGGCGGTCGGACCCCTTCATGAAGAGGACGCCTTTATACCGCAACATGTCGGGTCCGTAAACCTGGATGAGACCCGACAGGAAGTCTTCGAGCTTGTTCGGATCAAAAGGCTTATTCGAACGGAAGACGAATGACTGGACCGCGTCGTCATGATCGTGCTCATCGCTTTCGAGGAAGCTGGGGTCGATCTCCAGGATGGCATTGAGGTTGAAACCCCGAATATCAAGCACCTCCTCGATGGGTACTTTGCCGAAGTGCACAGACCGGATGGGCGCACGCGGGTTCATCCGGCGCAGCCGCCCGGCAAGCGCCTGCTGCTCGGCCTCGCCGACCAGATCGACTTTGGACATGAGAATGCGGTCGGCAAAACCCACCTGCTCCTGGGCTTCTTTCTGGTTATCGAGCTGCTGCGGCCCGTGCTTGGCGTCTACCACGGTAATGATCGCGTCAAGCAGATAGCGGTCAGCCACATCGTCATCGACAAAAAAAGTTTGCGCCACCGGCCCAGGATCGGCCATGCCAGTAGTCTCGATAACCACGTGGTCAAAGCTGATTTCGCCGCGGCTGCGTCGCTCATGCAGATCGCCCAGGATACGGATCAGGTCGCCACGCACAGTGCAGCAGATACAGCCATTGTTCATCTCGACGATCTGCTCTTCGCGCTCTTGAAGCAGAAGGTCGTTGTCAACGCCTTCCTCGCCGAACTCGTTCTCAATGACGGCGATTCGGTGACCGTGGTTTTCGCTCAGGATGCGGTTGAGCAGCGTGGTCTTACCACTTCCGAGAAAGCCGGTCAGGATGGTGACCGGGATATGGGTGCTGGACATCGCCTAATAACCTCTTGCTGGCAGATAAACCGGCTCAACGCCTGCCATCGCGTCGGCCGCTTGGACGGGCTGCGATTCTACTCAGTCCGGCGCAACATAAGACCCTTCAGGTATTCACCCTCAGGGTGTGTCATCAACATCGGGTGATCTTCACCCGCTGCAAGGCGCGTCAGCATCTGCGCATCGACCCCAGCATCAAACACCGCAGCGGCCACTACCTTCTGGAAAAGATCGACCGACACCGCACCCGAGCACGAAAACGTCAGAAGCCTGCCCTGCGGTGCGAGCAGGCGCAGAGCGGCCAGATTGAGCTGCTTGTACGCCCGCGTGGCGCGGTCGAGGTGCTGAACTGACGGCGCAAATTTGGGTGGATCGAGCACAATCAGATCAAATTGCCGCTGCTGCGCATGCAGACGTTTGAGCGCGTCAAACACATCTGCCTGAACCCAATCTGAGGGCGCTTTAAGCGCATTCAAGTCCTGTTGTCGGCGTGCCTGCGCAAGCGCCTCGGCACTGGAGTCGACCGATACCGCCTCAAGCGCACCGCCGCGCAGCGCCGCCAGCGTGAAACCGCCCGTGTAACAGAAACAGTTTAGCAAGCGCTTACCCTCAGCGAGACCCCCTAGAATTCGACGGTTTTCACGCTGATCTATATAAAATCCAGTCTTGTGTCCGGCAAGAACATCTACCTGATAGCGAACACCGTCTTCATGCACTTCGATCGGCGCCTGTACCGGCCGGCCGCGCAGACAACCCTCTCGTGGCGCCAGACCTTCACGGGACCGGGAAGCGGCGTCCGAGCGCTCATGGATGTCGCCCAGGCCGGTGGTCTTTATGAGCGCGTCAGCAATCACCTCACGCCATCGCTCCACGCCCGCGCTCATGAACTGCACCACCAACTGCGCGTCATAGCGGTCGACAACCAGGCCGGGTAGGTGATCGGCCTCGCCAAAGATGAGCCGTACCGCGCTGGTGCGCGATGCCAGCTCAGCGCGGCGCGCAATCGCAGCCCCGATGCGGGCGAAAAACCAGTCTTCATCTGGCCGCTCAGCCTCGCGAAAAGTCCATAAACGGGCCCGAATCGTCGACGCAGGGCTGAATGCCCCCCAGGCCAGAAAGCGGCCATCGGCGGCCACCACCCGAACCGTATCGCCGCTGCCGCATACACCGTCGACGCGGGCGATAGCCCCGGCGTAAAGCCAGGGATGACGGCGCTCGAGCGAGCGTTCTTTGCCGGGCCGCAGCACTAGGGTGGCAGGAGCACTCACGTGCTAGAGCCACCTGCCGAGGAGGACGAGGGCGTTGTCACTTCTTGAGCTTCCTGAGAGCGGGCGCTTACATTCTGTCGACGGGCCCGGGGATGGGCTGCATCATAGACGGCGGCCAGGCGTTGAAAATCGAGGGCTGTGTAAACCTGGGTGCTGGCAACGCTGGCATGGCCCAGCAGCTCTTGCACCGCCCGCAGGTCACCACTGGACTGCAGGAGATGGCTGGCAAAAGAATGGCGCAGCACATGGGGGTGCACACGCGCGGGAATGCCAAGGGCTAGCGCCAGAGCGTGAAGGCGGCGCTGCACGGTGCGGTTGTCAATACGGCGCCCGCGCCGATTCAGAAACAGTGCACGCCGATCGGCCTGCGCCGGGGCGCCCGCAAGAAAGGTCTCGCGCACATCAAGCCAACGTCTGAGCGCGGTCAGCGCGTGCCTGCCCACGGGTACGGTGCGTCGGCGGGCACCCTTGCCAGTCACGGTGACCTGCGCTTCGTCAAGGCTGAGCCAGCTGCTTGAACTCACGCCGTCACGGGTCATGTAGCAAGCATCAAGGCCGGTCAGCTCGGACAGCCGCAATCCGCTTGAGTACAGCAGTTCGAACATGGCGCGATCCCGCAAGGACTCAAAGTCGTCGCCGGTGTCGCTAGCCACCAGGCTCACCGCCGCGTCGGGAGCCAGCGCTTTGGGTAGCCGCCGCGCACCGCGCGGAGCGCGCACACCACGAGCCGGATTGGCCTTCAGCAGCCCCTGCTCGATCAGCCAGTCGAAAAATCCGCGCCATGCCGACAACTTGCGCGCGATCGAACGCGGCGAGAGGCCCTCGCGATGACGACGGGCAATCCAGGCCCGAACTGCTGCCTCATCCAGGGCGGCGTACATGGCGGACTCGTCCTGCCCATCCGGCAAGAAAGCACTAGACCCGATCGCGCTGCCCTCATAGACCCGGCCCGCGGCTGACCGATCTCTGGAGGGATTTTCGCCACGACCGGTCTTTCCGCCCATCGACTGCCAAAGCTCGCGGAGGTCGATGCGATAAGCCGCCAGCGTGCGTGCCTGGGCACCCCGCTCAGTACGCAGACGGCCCAGATAGCGCTCAGCAAGAACGCCGCAGCGGTTAGCGGCACCGTCTGCCAGAAAAGCGGCAGCATCCGCTACAGGGGCTGCCACGTGCTTTGCAGAATCAGCCGTCGCGGCCGCACGTTCGGATTCGCCCCCGGCCGACGGGACAAGGTGCTCCGAATTGCTGCGGGCCGCCGACACTCTCAGCGTCCCGCTATCCGAGACAGTGCTGCGCTGGCCGTCTCGGCAATACGCTCTAGAAACGCAGTGCCCATACCCGCCTGGAAACGATCAGCGTCGCCAGAACCCAAGGCGAGAAACCCGAAGGCTTTGGGCTCTGCTCCGCGGCGCAGCGCCATCAGTGCCATCGACCGGGTATCGGCCCCCGAGGCCGACAACCAGCCAGCCACACGGGCATCGCCGTTGGTCCCGCAGTAGGGCAGCTGCAGCGCATCGATGCTGGCAATCAAGTCGTCAGGGACCGGGCGCACCCACTCAGGGGCCTCGAAGCCCTCGCGCACCCGCCACAGGCGCAACACCACCTGAGGCACCGAAAAAATATCGCGCAGACCGTCAACCACCTCGCCCGGCAAACGTTGGGGCAGTTCAGCCAACAGCAGGGTACGCGTCCAACGCTGCAGCTTGTCGCCGATGGCATCGTTCTCGCGACCGATGCGAACCAGGTCGGCGAGCTTGCGCTCAATCATGCGGTGCTTTTCACGCATCACCTCTAGCTGGCGCTCCTGAAGCGAAATAGCTCGCCCACCATGAGCCTGAGGCAGCCGCACCGCGGCCAGTGCGTCGGGTCGCGACTCGAAAAAACCGGGGTTGTCGGCCAGATAACGGGCGACCAGTTCGTCGTTAAGAACAGAATCGGACATTGCAAAACACTCCTTGGTCGCGCAGGTCAGAGTTCAATTTCGCCGCTAAACACCGTCTGCGCGGGCCCGGTCATCAGCACCTCGGCGCCCTGCCAGGCTATGGTTAGCAGGCCACCCCGGGTATGCACCGTCACCGGCGAGCGCACAAAACCCTGCCGAATCGCGGCTACGGCAGCGGCACACGCGCCAGAACCGCAGGCCAGGGTTTCACCCACTCCACGCTCCCAGACCCGAAGAGCAATCGCATCGTCGCTCAGATGCTGCATAAAACCGGCATTCACGCGTGCCGCAAACCGCTCATGACGCTCAATGAGCGGACCCTCGGACTGCACCTGTTCATCGGTGAGACTATCGACACGCTGCACCGCGTGCGGATTACCCATGGACAATACCGAAAGCCAGCGCTCGGCATATGCCAGGCGAAGCGGCCACAGCGTGTCGGCGCCGCGGACCCGGCCCGCGAGACCTGACGCATCGAACGGAACTTGCGCCAGATCGAAGATCGGCGCACCCATGTCGACCGTGACCCTGCCATCGTCGGTAAGAGCAGGCTCGATGATGCCTTTCATGGTTTCGACACGGATGCGACGCTTGCGGGTGAGGCCCTGGTCATACACATAACGTGCAAAGCAGCGCGCGCCGTTGCCGCACTGCTCGACTTCACCGCCGTCAGCGTTAAAGATGCGATAGCGAAAATCGACGCCCGACTGCGTGGCCGGCTCCACCACCAGAATCTGATCGGCTCCGACGCCAAAGTGGCGATCGGCGAGACGACGGCGCGCCTGCTCATCGAGCGTGAAGGGCTCGCGCGTGGCATCGATAACGACGAAATCATTACCTGCGCCTTGCATCTTGGTAAATCGCAGCTTCATGGCCGCAATTATCGCCCATCATCTTCGTAGAGGCTGCCCAGACCCGGCGGGCGGGTCTTGAAACGCTTATGCGTCCACAGATACTGCTCGGGCGCCTCGAGTACTCGCGCCTCGATGAACTGGTTCATGCGCAGCGCCGCCTCTACGTCATCCTCGCCGGGATAGTCCGACCAGGCCGGAAAAAGCTGCGCCACATAGCCCGCGGGCGTCATGTGCGTCACCAGCGGCACGACCTGCGCGCGGGTAAGGCGCGCCAGTCGTGCCAGCGACACCACCGTAGCGGCTGGCACCCCGAAGAAAGGAACAAAGACAGCCTCGCGCGGGCCCAGATCCATATCGGGAGAAAAGTGTAATCTGTAACCCTCGCGCATCAGCTTCACCAAGGGCCGTAAGCCGGAATTTCGGGCCAACATTCGCGAATCACTAAAGCGCGCCCGGCCGCGGGTCATGACCGCCTCAAAGGCTGCGCTCTTTTGATGCGCGTACATGCCTGCCAGCGGCCGCTCAAGCTGCAGGCGAATACCACCGGCATCGAGACCGACGAAGTGCGGCGCCAGCACGATCACTGGGCGGCCGCTGCACTCAGCCGCCTCAAGGTGCTCAAGGCCACGCAGCTCACAGCGCGCTCGAATTTTCGAGGGCGCAGCAAACCAAAACACAAAGCACTCGACGAAAGCCGTCATGAAAGCGCGGAAATGTCGGCGCGCCAGGGTGCGGTGCTCGCTCGCCGACAGCGTCGGAAAACACGCTGCGACATTAGCCAGCGCGATGCGCCGGCGAGGCGCCGCGAGCAGCCAGGTGATTTCTCCCAGCAGCGCGCCAAAAACCTTAACGGCAGGTCTGGGCAGCCAGGCGACTGCGCGCAGCAACGCAAGCCCGATACGAATCAGCCCTTCGATCATGCGCGCCGTCCCGCGGGCTGTCGATAACGGTTGTATCCCCACAGGTACTGAGTCGGCCAGCGCCGGATCAGGGTCTCCATGCGCGCATTCAGTGCCGTCGGGTCCGGCACGCCGTCAACCACCTCAAGGTGTAGCCGCCAGCCGCCACGCACCCGTATACCCGCGGCCAGCACCACCGAGGCGCCAGTGGCTCTTACCAATCCTTGTGGCAGGGTCATTGAATACGCCGGCGCGTTGAAAAAAGGCGCCCACTCGCCCTCGCCAAGTGAGGGCACCTGATCGGGCAATAGGCCGATCGCACCCCCTGCACGAAGCGCTCGCAACATCGCGCGCACACCTGAGCCGGCTGCAGGCACAGCCTGCAGCCGCCCGGCACTGCGCGACAGCTCTACCAGGGGCCTTAACCAGGATTGCCTCGGCGGCTTGAACATGACCACGATAGGCGCACGCGCCGCGTAAAAACGTGCGGTGACTTCGAACCCACCCAGGTGTGGCGTGACAAAAACGATGCCACGTCCACGACCTTCAGCCTGCTCGATGATCTCCAGTGCATCGCAGCTGACACGCGCGGCCACCACCGCCACCGGTCGGCACCAGACCCAGGCGAGTTCACCCAGGGTACGGCCCGCTTCGGCGGCCGCCGCCATACACGTGGACAGGTCCTGATAGCCCGCCTGACACAGGTTGCTGCGCAGCTTACGACGATACGAACCAGAGACCACCAAGGCTGCAAGCCCAAGCACCGCGCCCGCGCTGCGCAGCACGCCCAGGGGCAGGCGTCCAAGCAGGCGAAACAGCGCCTTAGCTCGAACCGGCCCGACGAACGGCGCGGCTTGCCCCGTTTCGTGGCCGCAACGGCCGCCATCGGCCACGGCGTCGCTCGGGCGGGGTTTGACCGGGTTCACAGGAGTGGGAGGATAGGGCGCACTGTCTTATAATAAAAGATCGTCGCTGAGTTAATGGACAACTTGCGGAGCGACGCGGGAAGCCTGTCTTCCTGAAAAAAATACCGCTAAAGCGTCGCCGCTTCTCCCCAGATCCGGCCACGCCAGGTGGCCGTCGGCTCAATTGAGCCATGGCTGATTGTCCAGGCCACAACCCAGGAGAAGACCTTGGCCAACGAGTTTTTATTTACCTCTGAATCGGTTTCTGAGGGCCACCCCGATAAGGTTGCTGATCAGATTTCCGATGCCATTCTTGACGCCATCCTTGCGCAAGACCCCAAGTCTCGCGTTGCCGCAGAAACGCTTTGCAACACCGGGCTGGTGGTGTTGGCCGGTGAAATCACCACCAACGCCAACGTTGATTACATTCAGGTGGCCCGCGACACGCTCAAAGCCATCGGCTATGACAACACCGATTACGGCATCGACTATAAGGGCTGTGCGGTGCTGGTGGCCTATGACAAACAGTCCCCCGACATCAAGCAGGGGGTTGATGCTGCCCAGGACGATAACCTCGAACAGGGGGCAGGCGACCAGGGCCTGATGTTCGGATATGCCTGCGACGAAACCCCCGACCTCATGCCCTCGGCCATCTACTACGCGCACCGTCTGGTCGAGCGGCAGTCGCAGTTGCGCCGAAGTGGCAAGCTGGCGTGGCTGCGCCCCGACGCCAAATCACAGATCACCCTGCGTTATTCCGACGGCAAACCGGTTGCCGTCGATACCGTGGTGCTGTCCACTCAGCATGCGCCCGATGTTTCAATGGCGACCATTCGCGAAGCGGTCATTGAAGAGATTATCAAGCCGGTCATCCCCCGTGAGCTCGTCAAGGGCGCCGTGAATTATCTGGTCAATCCCACTGGCCGCTTCGTGGTGGGAGGCCCGCAGGGAGACTGCGGTCTGACCGGACGCAAGATCATCGTGGATACCTACGGCGGCGCCGCGCCGCACGGTGGTGGCGCATTCTCGGGCAAAGATCCGTCCAAGGTCGATCGCTCAGCCGCCTATGCAGCCCGATATGTCGCCAAGAATATTGTGGCGGCCGGTCTGGCCACGCGCTGTCAGGTTCAGCTGTCTTACGCCATTGGCGTGGCCCGCCCGACCTCGGTCTGGGTAACCACCCAGGGCACGGGCAAGATCAGCGACGAGCGTATCGCCCAGCTGGTCAGTGAGCACTTTGACCTGCGACCCAAGGGCATCGTTCGCATGCTTGACCTGCTGCGTCCCATCTATCGTAAGAGCGCTGCCTATGGACATTTTGGCCGTAACGAACCCGAGTTCAGCTGGGAGGCCTGCGACCGCGCACCGGCACTAAAAGCCGCCGCGGGGCTTTAAACGAAACGGTGCCGGGTTTACCGCAGATCAATCCCGGCACCGCTCGCTGACCTAGATCAAGCCGGGTTATTGGCTGATGCGCGTCAATAACGCCATGGCTCCAAGACAAGATATTCAAAACGAACGGCTGCCTCAGGCAGCCGAACGGTGCAACCCTGGTTTCTGTAGCGCCATTGAAACGTTGGCAGGCGACTGCAGCCGCTCCATGCTTGAGCGGCTGCGCGAAGTCGAAACCAGCTGCCAGTTCGGTCAACGCTGCACCCGCGGCTGCGCGCATGCCCACTTCCCTGGCCACGCCGTCGTCGCGCCCGGCAGGGTCGAAGCCGGCGCGGTGGGAAACATCGCCGCGGCTGCCAACGGCCTTGAGTACTGAGGGGTTGCTTGCCCAGCCAAGGGTTGGTCTGGGCTAAACTTTCGAATTGCTTCGAGGAGCGCTGCAACGAGCCCCTGTAAAACGGGCTCCGCCAGGCTCGAAGCGCCGAACAAAGTGGCATCCGCTGATGCCGGTTCGGTTTGTTAACGGCGCTCGTTGACCTGCGATTCACGCGGGCGGCGGGCACCCAAAACCTGTCTGCGTCCGTCTTCGTGATCGCTTATCAAGGAGTGATCATGTCTGCAGTTCTCAAACCTGCCTCGACGGGCGATTATCGCGTTGCTGATATCGGACTGGCCGATTGGGGCCGTAAAGAAATCCGCATCGCAGAAACCGAAATGCCTGGCCTGATGGCCATCCGTGACGAATATGCCGCCAGCCAGCCCCTGAAGGGTGCGCGCATAACGGGCTCATTGCATATGACTATCCAGACCGCGGTGCTGATCGAGACCCTGACCGCACTGGGCGCGCAGGTTCGCTGGGCATCCTGCAATATCTTCTCAACCCAGGACCATGCCGCGGCCGCGATCGCCGCTGCCGGCACGCCGGTGTTCGCTGTCAAAGGCGAGAGCCTGGAAGACTACTGGGACTATACCCATCGCATCTTCGAGTGGGCCGATGGCGGCACCTCCAACATGATTCTTGACGATGGCGGCGACGCAACGCTACTGCTGCATCTGGGCACGCGCGCAGCCAAAGATTCGTCGCTGCTGAGCAAACCCTCCAGCGAAGAAGAAGCGGCCCTGTTTGAGTCGATCAAGCGAAAGCTCGCCACCGATGCGGGTTGGTACGAACGCCAGTTGAAGTCTGTGGTCGGCGTCACTGAAGAAACCACCACCGGCGTGCACCGTCTTTACCAGATGGCTGCCCGGGGCGAACTCGCCTTCCGAGCCATCAATGTCAACGACTCGGTCACCAAGAGCAAATTCGACAATCTCTACGGCTGCCGTGAATCCCTGGTCGACGGCATCAAACGCGCCACCGATGTGATGATCGCCGGCAAAGTCGCTGTGGTGGCTGGCTATGGTGATGTGGGTAAGGGCTCAGCTCAGGCCTTGCGTGCACTATCGGCCCAGGTGTGGGTCACTGAGATTGACCCCATCTGCGCGCTGCAGGCCGCCATGGAAGGTTACCGAGTAGTCACCATGGAATACGCAGCCGACAAGGCTGATATTTTCGTGACCGCCACGGGTAACCGCGACGTCATCACCCATGCGCACATGGCCCAAATGAAAGACCAGGCCATCGTGTGCAACATCGGACACTTCGACAACGAGATCGATGTCGCTTCGCTGAAAGAAAAGTGCCGTTGGGAAAACATCAAGCCCCAGGTCGATCATGTGATCTTCCCTGACGGCAAGCGCATCATCATGTTGGCCGAAGGACGTCTGGTCAATCTGGGTTGCGGTACTGGGCACCCGTCTTATGTAATGTCGTCCTCGTTTGCCAATCAGACCATCGCCCAGATCGAGCTCTGGACGCACCGCGAGGCCTATGAGTCCGGCAAGGTGTATGTGCTGCCAAAGCACCTGGACGAAAAAGTCGCTCGTCTGCAATTGAAGAAACTGGGGGCCATGCTGACCGAGCTCACAACCGATCAGGCCTCTTACATCGGGGTTCCGTCCGAAGGTCCCTACAAGCCTGACACCTACCGCTACTGACGCACACGGTCGCGCGACAGGACGCATCCGCCTCACAAGGGCCGGGTGCGTCGCTGCGGCGTCTGTGAATGGCTAACGCCATACAGGTGGACACCCTGCTGGCCAAGCGCGGGATCTCAGCTTCGCACGGTCTGGCTCGGCGTTTGATTAGGCCCTACCCGCACGCGTCAAGCAGCCATTCGAGGCGGGGCTCGCGCTTGTGGGCACAGGCGGCATCATTCGGTGTGAGGCCATGCGCCGCGCGGTTCTAGCTCAGGCGCACGGCTTCGCGCGGGATGAGGGCTGGCAGGTACACGCGTTCTTTGAAAGCGCCCTCTCGGGCGGTGACGGCAACCGAGGATTTTCCTACAGGCAAGCTTATGACGATCGCCATCAGCCTGGAATTTTTCCCCCCCAACACGCCAGAAGGCGAGCGCAAACTGCGTGAGACTCGAGCGCGCCTGCTGGATGTTGCTCCCGAGTTTTTCAGCGTCACTTACGGCGCAGGCGGTGCAACCCGCGACAAGACTGTGCGGACTGTTGTTGAGATCGCTGCCGAAGGCCTCGCGGTTGCCCCCCATCTGTCTTGCGTAGGCGCAACGCGCGAGACGGTCGCAGAACTACTCGACCAGTATCGTGCACACGGTATTCGCCACCTGGTGGCGCTGCGCGGCGATCTGCCTTCGGGCATGGTCGATGCTGGTGACTTTCGCTATGCGGCCGATCTGGTCGCCTTCATACGGCAACACAGTGCCGACTGGTTTGACATTAAGGTGGCCGCTTACCCGGAAGTGCATCCCCAAGCCGCCTCTGCCCACGCCGATCTGCAGGCGTTCGTCGCCAAAATGCGGGCAGGCGCCAATAGCGCCATCACCCAGTACTTTTTTAATAACGACGCATTTCTACGCTTTCGCGATGAGGTCGCGGGCGCAGGTGTCACGGCACCCGTCGTGCCGGGCATCATGCCTATCACCAATTTCCGGCAGCTGGCGCGCTTTTCAGATGCCTGCGGCGCCGAAATACCGCGATGGATCCGCAGCCGGCTTGAGCAACTCGGCGAAGACCTTTCCGCGATTCGACGCTTCGGGGCGGAGGTCGTCGGGGCCCAGGTCGAGCGTCTGGTCGCCGAGGGTATCCCGGGTCTGCACGTCTACACCATGAATCAGGCTGATTCCACCCTCGAACTGTTGGCCCGAGTCCGATCTGATCAGGCCTAAGCGCGCTTGTCTGTGCTGAGCCCGAGCTGGCTGCTCACACTAACCTCTGACCGCAACTTCGGTCACCCAACCGCCAGGCGCCGCCCTTGATCACACCAGGCGGTCGCAGGTAACGCGCGCACATCCTAGCAACAGTGGACCCTCTGCAAACGGCTAAGCGATGACGCGTGGTATTCTCAAACCACGCCTCCACGCAAGCGGCAGGCGTAGTTTTATCGAGCTTCGGAGCATCCCCTTGGCCCTGTCCGACAAACCCGGTTTCGCACGCGGTGCGTTGGCTCGCTGCGCGATGTTGATCGCGCTGTCCGCCGTTTTGGCCACCACCGTGCTGCCCCCAGTCGCCGTGGCCTCGCAACCGCCCGCAAAGAGTCCTGCAAGCGCAGCCAGCCCACCTGCGCCCATGAGCGATGACGACCGGATAAGGGCCGCGCGCCAAGCTTATGCCAAAGGCGATCTCAAGCGCCTGACCGAGCTGGCATCGGTGCGTCTCAAAGACCATCCGCTAGCCGACTATCCGCCCTATTGGGTGCTGAGCCTGAAGCTTCGCAGCCAGGCTGCGCGCGCCGACGCGGCCGACGCTGGTCTCGATGCAGAGGTGCAGCGCATGCTGGCACGACACGAGGCAAGCTTTCTGGGTGACTCTTTACGCCGTGACTGGTTGCTGCGCCTTGGCGAGCGCGACGACTTTGAGCGTTTCAGCAAAGAATTCGATCGCTGGATTCAACGCGATGATCAGGCCGTGCTGTGTCATGCCTGGCGACGCGACACACTCGCCGGCAAACCTCTTGCGCCGGCCGCGCAACGGGTGTTGTGGGCTGCGCGCGACCTGGGCGAATCCTGCAACACCCTGTTCACACAACTGGCCGCGGGTGGCAGGCTCGGTCCAGGCGCCGCATCACGACGGCTTGAACGCGCCATCGAGTCCAATTCGCCCGCAGCGATCCGGTTTGCCGCGCAACTGACCGGCATCGATGCCAAGTCACTGGAAGCGGCACTGAATCCGTCACCAAACTCTGCCGCGCTCAGCGCCGGCGGGGCGACCGGTCTGGTCGCCATCGCTCGCCTGGCGCGACAAAATCCTGAATTCGCGGCCCAGGCGCTTGAGGCTAACGGACAGCTCTCACCCGATGAACGCGTATTCGCCTGGTCTCAGGTTGCAGCCGCCGGCATGCGCAGACTCTTGCCGCAGGCACTTACCTGGACGGGCCGTGGACTCAGAGCCAACGTCAGCGACGAAACCCTGGCCTGGATGGCTCGCGCAGCGCTTAGGGCCGAACGCTGGCCCATGGTCGCCGACGTTATTGATCGCATGAGCGAGGAAGCGCGCCTGGACCCCACCTGGCGTTACTGGCGCGCCCGGGCACTGCGCGCCGGTGGACTCAGCCGAGATGCGGAGGCCATGCTCAGGGAAATTGCGGGCGGCTTCCACTTTTACGGCCAGCTTGCCGCCGAAGACCTCGGAGAACTCACCGGGCTGCCGCCCAGAGCCAGGCCTCCCCGCGAAGACGAGATTGCCCAGGCGGCCAAGAACCCTGGATTTCGCCGTGCGCTCAGCTTCTATGCGCTCGATCTTCGCGTCGAAGGCAACCGCGAATGGAATTTCCAGCTGCGCGACATGAATGACCGCCAGCTGCTGGCGGTGGCCACCTGGGCCTGCAGACAGCATGTGCTTGATCGCTGCGTGAATACGGCTGATCGCACCCAGCAAGACCACGACTTTGAGCTGCGCTTCGTGTCGCCCTACCGCGACAAGGTCAAACGTGTGGCGGGCGAACGAGGGCTTGATCCTGCCTGGGTCTATGGCCTTATCCGTCAAGAGTCACGTTTCATCATGGATGCCCGATCGTCGGCGGGCGCCAAGGGCCTGATGCAAATCATGCCCAACACCGGCAAGTGGATCGCGCGCAAGCTCGATGTACGCGACTTCCGCGTTGAGCAGCTTGCCGAGATGGATACCAATATAAATTTTGGCACCTTCTACCTGAAGACGGTGCTCGATGATCTGGAGGGTTCGCCCATTCTGGCCTCGGCCGCCTATAACGCTGGGCCGGGCCGGCCGCGCTCATGGCGTTCCACGCTGCCCCGCCCGGTCGAGGGCGCCATCTTCGCCGAAATTATTCCGTTCAATGAGACGCGCGACTACGTAAAAAAAGTACTTTCGAACGCCACCATTTATGCGGCGCTGTTCACCGGTCAGCCGCAATCGCTGAAAGCGTGGCTGGGCGAGGTGACTCCACGCACGGGCTCGGCCTCCGATATTCCCTGACCCACTAACACCAGCAACCGATTCACCGACCCACTGTCCCTCGTACCGTCCGATCAACTCATCATGACAACCAAGCCAATTCTTGTTCTGGGCGGCACCGGCTTCGTGGGCCGCCACATTCTGGCTCGCCTGAATAGCCTGCAGCTGCGCACCCTCGTGCCCACCCGACGTAGGGATCGCGCGCGCCACCTGCTGCCACTGCCGACGAACGAAATCGTCGAGGCCGACATTCACGATGACGCAACGCTGCATGGCCTAGTGGCCCAGAGCGAAGCGGTCATCAACCTGGTCGGTATCCTGCACGGATCGGGGGCTGACTTCGAACGCGCCCACGTCACGCTGCCCACTCGAATCGTTGACGCCTGCAGGCAGCACCAGGTGCGCCGACTGCTTCACATGTCGGCGCTCGGCGTCACCGACACCGGCAAGATGCCATCGCTCTATCTGCAGTCAAAGCAAGCGGGTGAGGCCGCCGTGCGGGCCAGCGGGCTCGACTGGACTATTTTTCGCCCCTCAGTGATTTTCGGGCCGGACGATCGCTTCATCAATTTATTTGCCTCGCTGCAGCGTTTCGTTCCCCTGGTGCCGCTGGCTGGTGCCGACGCCCGGCTGCAACCCGTCTACATTGGCGATGTCACAAGCGCATTCGTCAATGTCCTGCATAACCCGGCCAGCGTAGGCCGCACCTATGAACTGGCGGGACCCGATGTTTATCGCCTGCGCGAACTCGTCGCTCTGGCTGGTCGTATTCACGGCTGCCAGCGGCTGGTGATCGGGCTTCCTGACTGGCTGGGGCGCCTACAGGCCGCCGTGATGGAGGTTCTGCCTGGCCCGCGCCTCATGTCCATGGACAATCTCGATTCTCTGCGCCAGCCCAACGTCGCCAGTGGTCCCATGGCGCCCGAACTGGGCATCACCAGCCCCACACGACTCGATGCCGCCAGCGCAACGGGCAGCCTGGCCCGACAGCAGCGCCTTGACCACAGCCGAGCCGGCGCCCGGCGCCATCCGACTCAGTAGCGCGCCCCCATGCGACGGGATCCCGCTTGAAGATCTACTGCGTCGGCGGCGCAGTACGCGACGAGCTGCTGGGCCTGCCGGTGCACGACCGCGACTGGGTGGTCGTGGGGGCAACGCCCCAGCTGATGGAGCAGCAGGGTTATCGCCCCGTCGGGCGCGATTTTCCGGTGTTTCTGCATCCCCAGACCCAAGAGGAATACGCCCTGGCACGTACTGAACGAAAGTCAGGGCGCGGCTATCGGGGGTTCATCATTTCGAGCTCACCGCAAGTCAGCCTGGAGGATGACTTACGCCGGCGCGACCTCACCGTTAACGCCATAGCGCGCGCTGATGACGGCTCGCTGATCGACCCCCATGGAGGCCTACGCGATATTCGCGCGCGCGTCCTCAGGCACGTCAGCGCAGCCTTTACCGAAGATCCTGTGCGCATTCTGCGGCTGGCCCGCCTGGCGGCGCGCCTGCCTGATTTCACCATAGCGCCCGAAACCTTGAGCCTGGCGCGAGAGATGGTGCGTGCGGGCGAGGTAGATGCGCTGGTCGCCGAGCGGGTCTGGCAGGAATTGTCGCGTGGACTGATGGCCACTGCACATCCGTCGCCCAATCGCCCCTCGCGTATGTTTGAAGTACTGCAGCACTGTGGCGCAATTGAACGACTGCTGCCTGAATTGGCCTCGCACCACAATTGGCCAGAACGCCTGCTGGCGCTCGACATCAGCGCACGCGCTGGGGCTTCACTTGCGCAACGCTATGCGGTGCTCGTTTGCGACGCGCATGGCAACGACCGTCTACCCCATGCATGCAGCGAGCGGCTTAGGGTTCCATCTGAGTGCAAATCGCTGGCCGCTCTGGCGAGTCGACTGATGCCAGCGCTTACCAGAACCGATACTCTGGATGCTGACGCGCTGCTTCATTGCCTGGAGCAGGCCGACTGCCTGCGCCGACCGCAACGTCTGCCTGAGCTGATTGCCGTGGCAGATGCCTGCACCCAGGCTCAGTCAAACAGCGGCGAAACAGGACTCTTCAGACAAGCGCGTAGCGCCCGCCTATTGCGGGCGCTGGCGGCCGTGCAGTCGGTGGACGCGGGAGCGATTGCGCAGACCTGCGCGCCCACGCCCCATCGTACGAATCCGGTCGATGATATTCGTAGCGCCGTGCGTAAGGCTCGCCTGCAGGCGCTGCAACTCGACCTCAACATCTCCGAGCCGTCCTCCTTATCGTCCGAGTCGACATCATGAAAGCATTGCTGTGCACCCAGTACGGACCACCCGAAGCGCTGACGCTACAGACGATTGCCGATCCCCAACCGGGTCCAGGCGAGGTCGTTGTCCAGATGAAGGCAGCGGGCGTAAATTTTCCTGATGTGCTGATCATTCAAAACAAGTACCAGTTCAAACCACAGCTGCCCTTTGCACCCGGCGCGGAATTCTCTGGCGTCATCAGCGCAGTGGGCAGCGGTGTCCGCTCGCGCAAAGTGGGCGACAAAGTCATTGGTTCGGTCACCTTCGGCGCGTTCGCTGAGCAGGTATGCCTGCCAGCCGAACGCACAATTGCCATGCCCGAGGGCCTTGATTTCGAAACCGCTGCCGCTCTCGTGCTGACCTATGGCACCTCCTGGCATGCGCTGGTCGATCGGGCACAGCTTCAGGCGGGCGAAACCCTGCTGGTACTCGGTGCCTCGGGCGGTGTGGGACTGGCTGCGATCCAAATCGGTCGCGCTCTGGGCGCCCGGGTCATTGCGGCCGCCTCATCTGCCGAGAAGCTTGCGGTCTGCCAGCAAAACGGCGCGCATGCCCTCATTGATTACGGTCGCGAAGACCTGCGCGAGCGCCTCAAATCGCTCACCGAGGGCCGCGGGCCGAATGTCATTTACGACCCGGTGGGTGGGCCGCTGACCGAGGTCTCCTTTCGTTCAATTGCCTGGCGAGGTCGACATCTGGTGGTGGGATTTGCGCAAGGCGACATCCCAAAACTGCCACTCAATCTGGCGCTGCTCAAGGGCGCGTCACTGATAGGCGTGTTCTGGGGACAGTACCTGCAGCTTGAGCCCGCCGCCTTTGCAGCCGATCTCAAGGAACTGTTCGAACGGGTCGCTGCAGGTGAACTCAAGCCCTATATCAGTGCCCGTTATCCGCTGGCGGACGGCGCACGGGCCCTGCGCGAACTGATGGATAGGCGGGCCAGCGGCAAGCTGGTTATCGTGCCCTGACGATGCCTGCGCCTGCGCGGGGTCGCGCTACAGCAGGTATGCAATCAACGAGGCCAGCGCCGACAGCAGCAGCGTTGAGCCCAGCGGTAGCGAAATGTCACGCCCAAACGCGCGAAATTGCAGATCACCCGGCAGTCGTCCGATACCGAAGCGCCTGAGAAACGGCATCAGCCCCGAAAAAAGCACCAGCGCCAACACCACCGTGATGACCCACTTAAGCATCAACCCATTATCCCATCTCATTGTCTACGCGCTGGCTGTCGTCGGCATGGCCGTCATGGATGCGCTGGCCAAGGGCGTCTCAAGCCTGCCAATTGCGCAGATTCTGGTGGTACGCGGTGTCATCGCCATCGTGGCGATCGTGCTGCTGGCCCGCGGCGTGGGCGCCTCATCGCCCCTGCGCCAGACTGGCCATCTGCGCTGGCAAGTCTTGCGCGGCCTGCTCATGACGGGTTCGGTCGGTCTGTTCTTTCTGAGCCTGCGAAGCCTGGGTCTGGCCGAGGCGACCGCAATCGCCATGGTTGCGCCCCTCATGATGCTGGCCGCCGGACATCTGGTGCTGGGCGAGCCCATCTCTCGGATGCAGATCGCCGCCTGTATGGCGGGATTTACGGGCGTGCTGCTCATCGTGCGTCCGGGTGCCAGCCTTGACCCTACCGGAGCCCTGCTAGTGCTGGCTTCCACCGTTTTTTACACCGCGATGGTGCTGCTCACACGTCGTATTGGCCACAACGCCAGCGCCAGTGCGACGGCTCTGATCGGCAATGCAGTCATAACTGTGGTGTGCCTGGTACTGGTGCTGAGCCAGGGCTGGGAACCGGTCGATGCCGTTCACTGGGGTCTGCTGGTTGCGGTCGGCCTTACCGCAGCCAGCGCCAATGTACTGCATGCGCAGGCCTTGCGTCGGGTTAGCGTATCGGCAGCCGCCACCCTCGACTACACGGTGCTGGTATGGGCAATTCTTTTAGGTTGGATCTTTTGGGGTGAGGTGCTGACCGCCTGGGCTATGACTGGCGCAGCCGTCATCACCGTAGCCGGCATCGTGGCGCTGCACAAACGCGGGCCGGCGACAGGTCTATAGTTGGGTCATGAGCGCACCATCCGACCCGCGCCCGGAAAAGCCTGCTTCACCCTCGCGCTTGCCGCTGCTGGGCCGGGCGGCCGAACCCTTCTCGCGCACGAGCGCTTACCTCGCGCAGGCCAACCCTGTGGTTCAGGGCATGCTGTGGGCGCTAGCAGCGGGGCTGGTACTCAATTCGCTCAATGCGCTGGTGCGAGTGGTCGCACAGGGCCTAGACCCCCTGCAGACCCTTTTTCTGCGCTATCTAGCGGGCTTTGTACTGATGCTGCCGCTGGTCATGCGTACCGGGCTTGCGCGCTACCAAACCCGAGACCTGCGCGGCCAGTTTATTCGCTGCGTGGTGCATGTCACCGGCCTCATCATGTGGTTTACAGCACTGCCACAGGTACCCCTGGCTGACCTGACCGCCATCGGCTTTACAACCCCGATCTTCCTCATGTTGGGGGCGGCATTCTTTCTGGGCGAAAAGATGGTGCTGGCCCGCTGGGTCGCCGCGGGCATCGGCTTTGCCGGGGTGCTGATCGTGGTGGGTCCCTCCATGACCGGGGCCGGTGGCTTTTACGCGCTGCTCATGCTCGCGTCATCGCCGGTCTTCGCGGTCTCGGGCCTACTGACCAAGACGTTGACCCGGCTTGACTCGCCCGCGGTGATCGTATTCTGGCAGTCGCTGACGGTCACGCTGTTTTCACTGCCCCTGGCTCTACTGAACTGGCAACCGGTTGCGGCCTGGCAATGGCTGCTCATGGGTGTGTGCGGAATCATGGGCAATCTGGGGCATTACTGTCTGAATCGTTCCTTTGCGCATGCTGACCTCTCGGCCACGCAGTCGGTCAAATTCGTCGACATCCTGTGGGCTTCAGCTCTCGGCTTTATTTTTTTTGCCGAGGTACCGGCCAAAACCACGCTGCTCGGCGCTGCGGTCATCCTCGCAGCTTCACTCTGGATTGCTCGAAGAGAGGCGCGCTCGCCTCGCTGAGCGCGCTCACGAAGGCCCCACCGCTTATGCGCGGGTAAGGTCCGACTCCAGCGCGTGCCGCCGATCGCGCCGTGCAAAGCCACGCGAGGAAAAGCCATCACCCCGACAGAAGGCAATAACCTTAAAGAGCTCTCCCATTTCGGCCTCGGAAACCAGTTGCGCGGCCGACTGCGCCAGACGGGCACGCTCTACATCATCAGCCGCGCGCACCGACAGGTGCCCAAACTGCGCCGCAAAATCGCAATTGAGCAGAAAATTCGCCTGCGACGTAAAGCCCAGACACTGCAGTGACTGCGTACACGCAGCCGCATAAATAGCTGAGAAATCAATATGAGCTGTTATGTCAGACAGGCCTGGCAGCCAGAAGGGGTCGTCGTGGCTGTGGTGACGATAGTGGCATCGCAGGGTGCCGCTATCGCGCTGCGGGTGGTAAAACTCGGCAGCCGGGAAGCCATAATCGATCAGCAGCATCACTCCCTGTCCAAGGCGAGTCCCCACACTGGCAATCCAGGCGATGCTCTGCTCACCCAGTTCAGAGCTGTAGCCATTGGCAAAGTCTTGCAGCGGCCAACCCGAGCTGGCCAAGGCCTGCTGTGCCATCGAAGCAAAGCGCTCATCGACCGGTCGGGGCGTAAACGCAAAACGCCGCTCTTGATCAAGCCAGGTCACCCCACGCTCGAAAATCTGATTACCTTGACGCGTGAAACAACGTACCGGCATCGCATCGAGCACTTCGTTACCCAGAACCACACCCTGGATATGCGATGGCAGCTCTGTCAGCCAGCGCACACGTGAGAGCGCCCCCGGTGCGCGCTCGGCCAAGAGCGCGCGCTGCTGCCGGGCCAGCGCTGCAGAAACCTCGATGATGTTGTACTGGCAGTGGCCATATCCAAGATCGTCTAAGGCCTTGAGCAACTCGGCCGCCAGAGCGCCGGTACCCGCCCCAAATTCCCAGATCTGCGCATGGCTCTCACCCAGCCAATCAGCCACTTGAACCGCCAGGCAGCGGGCAAAAACCGGCGACAGTTCGGGGGCGGTTACGAAATCACCGCCGATGCCAAAGGGCTGCTTACCGCCCGCGTAGTAACCCAGGCCTGGCGCGTACAAAGCCCAGTGCATATAACGATCAAAACCGATCCAGCCGCCAGAGCGCGCGATGTCCTGCGCGATCAGCGCGGTAAGCTGCTCGCTTGCCTGAAGGGCTTGGGCATCGGGTACTGGCAGGTGGGTCAAGGGCTGAGATCGACGGTCGTCTCCAATACCCGCAAGTCTAGTCGATTGATCCGTGTTGCCCAGCCTGACGTCTGGGCCGCGATCGCGCTGATACACTGCGCGCGTCGCAACAGCATCGATCCATCACAGGATGTCCAGCCCACCCGTTGCCCTGGTTACCGGGGCTGCCCGCCGAATTGGCGCTGCCATCGCCCGGTATCTGCACGCGCAGGGCTTTGACCTGGTGGTGCACTACCGCAATTCATCAGCGGATGCGCAGACCCTCTGTGCTGAACTGACGCGTAAAAGGCCTGAATCTGCGATGGCCGTACAGGCCGACCTGTCGCGGGCCGATGAATGCACACGTCTGGTTGATGCAGCCCAGGCCTGGCACGGCCGGCTCGATGCTCTGGTCAATAATGCATCCAGTTTTTTTCGCACGCCCATGGGTTCAATCGACGAATCGCAGTGGACGACCTTGCTTGAAGGCAATCTGAAAGCGGCGCTCTTTTGCAGTCAGCGGGCGGCACCCTACCTGCGCCTTCGGACGGGTGCCATCGTCAATCTGTGCGATGTACATACTGAGCGGCCGCTGACTGGTTTCAGCGTCTACACGGCGGCCAAAGCAGGTATCGTCTCGCTGACCCGCTCATTGGCGCTGGAACTCGCTCCGCAGGTACGCGTCAACGCGGTATCGCCCGGGTCGCTTGACTGGCCTGAAGACGGCACCTTCTCCGGTGATGAGCAGGCCCGAATCGAGGCGGCGATTCCGTTGCGCCGGATCGGCACCGGTGAAGACATTGCCCAGGCTGTTCATTTTCTGATTGCAGGCACCGGCTACATCACTGGCCAGGTCTTGGCCGTCGATGGTGGTGCTAATCTGGTGAGTCCCTCGTGAGTGAACCCCTGATCTCTGAATCGCCCGCAGACTGCTTTCGACTGCGAGCACACGGCATAACGCTTGACTGTTTTCTGGGCGTCTACGAACACGAGCAGCGCACCGCACGCCCCATCGTAGTCGACGTCGAAATTCTGCTTGGTATCAATGTTCAAGCCGCCCGCGACGACTGCCTCGATGGCACCGTGAACTATGAGCAGGTGGTGCAGACCGCCCAGCGCGTTGCCGCCAGCCGCCGCTTCAAACTTATCGAGACGCTCTGCGCGAATCTGCTCGACGAGCTTTGGTCGATAGTTGACGTGCGCGGGTTGGCTGTTCGGGTCACCAAGCCGCAGCCCATGCCGGGTCTGTCGGCAGCCAGCGTCGAACTGCGGCGGATGCGATGAGCGACCTGACGCGCGCCCGGTACGAGCGCGAAGCCCGCGAGCGCAACAAGCTGCACAAGCGGCTTTTACGCCAGACCGGACAGGCGATTGCCGACTTCGGCATGATCGAAGCCGGAGACCGTATGATGGTGTGTCTGTCCGGCGGCAAGGACAGTTACAGCCTCCTTGATCTGCTGCTGACGCTGCGTGAACGTGCACCTATTTCATTCGACATCATCGCGGTCAATCTCGACCAGAAGCAGCCTGGTTTTCCTGAGCATGTGCTGCCCGACTACCTGCGCAAACTGGGTGTGCCGTTTCATATTGAAAACCAGGATACGTACTCGATCGTAACGCGCGTCATCCCGGCGGGTAAGACCATGTGCTCGCTTTGCTCAAGGCTTCGTCGCGGCATTCTTTACCGCGTAGCCAGCGAGCTGGGTGCCACCAAAATCGCGCTGGGACATCACCGCGATGACATTCTGGGCACATTTTTTCTCAATCTTTTTTACGGCGGTAAGCTCAAGGCCATGCCACCCAAGCTGGTCTCTGATGACGGCCGACACGTGGTTATCCGGCCACTAGCCTATGTACGCGAGGACGACCTGATCGAGTTCGCGCGCTGGCGAGAATTTCCGATCATTCCCTGCAACCTGTGCGGCTCGCAAGAAAATCTCAAGCGACGCGAGGTCGGCAGGCTGATGAAGGCCTGGGAGAAACAGTTTCCGGGCCGTGTCGAGCATATCTTTGCGGCGCTGCAGTCCGTCACGCCCTCGCATCTGCTTGATCGCACCCAATTTAATTTCACCGGCTTGCGAGCCGATGGCATGGCACGCCCTGATGGCGATATTGCCTTCGATGTCAGTCCCGAGTTTGAAGCTACGGCACAGCCGGCTGGCAGCACTTCGCCTTCAGCCGAAGACGACCCCGAAGCTGTAAGCCCTGCCACGCCCGCTGATGTCGCCCTGCAACCTGGCCAGGCGCCGGTGCACATTGTGCGGCGCAAGCCGATCTCAGCATGAGCACACTCAGACTGGCGCGAATATTGTTCGTGGCCTGGCGCTACGGACTCGACGAAATCGCGGCCAGCGGGGCGGCCGCAACATTGGGCTCGGCAAGCCTACTACGCGCAGCTCGACTGCTGCGTCTGGGTCGCCGGCTGGATGCGCCACGCGGCGAGCGGCTGCGGCTTACCCTAGAAAGCCTGGGTCCCATTTTTGTCAAATTTGGTCAGGTGCTATCGACGCGAAGAGATTTGCTGCCGCCTGATATCGCCGACGAACTGGCACGACTACAAGACCAGGTTCCCCCGTTTGCAGGTGACGCCGCCGTGCGCGAAATCGAGCGGGGTCTGGGCAAGCCCATCGCTGAGCTATTTGATGCCTTCGACCGAACCCCAGTGGCTTCGGCATCGATCGCGCAGGTGCACTTTGCGCAACTCAAAAATGGCCGGCCGGTCGCGGTGAAAGTACTGCGTCCGGGGATGTTGTCAGTGATTGAACGAGACCTGGCGCTCTTGCGTGCAGTCGGTCAGTTACTGGTGCGGCTGTCGGCCGACGCGCGACGCCTGCGCCCGCTTGAGGTCATTGCCGAGTTCGATACTCACCTTCATGACGAGCTCGACCTGATTCGCGAAGCGGCTAATGCTGCGCAGTTGCGGCGTAACTTTGCCGATTCGTCCCTGCTGAAAATCCCCGAGATTCACTGGGACTGGTGCGCTGGCAATGTACTCACCATGGATCGCATGCAGGGTATTCCCATCAGCCAGATCGAGCGCATGCAGAACCTGGGCATCGACCTGAAGAAACTTTCACGGGATGGCGTAGAGATTTTCTTCACCCAGGTCTTTAGGCATGGGTTTTTTCATGCCGACATGCATCCAGGCAATATTCTGGTGGGCACCGAGGCAGAAGACTTCAACCGCTACATCGCGCTTGACTTCGGCATCGTGGGCACCTTGTCTGATTTCGACAAAAACTACCTTGCCCAGAATTTTCTCGCCTTCTTTCAGCGCGACTACCGGCGCGTGGCGCAGCTTCATCTCGAGTCAGGCTGGGTTCCGCTCAACACCCGGGTAGAGGCGCTCGAAGGCGCGGTACGGGCCTGCTGCGAGCCGTTTTTTGATCGGCCACTCAAGGAAATTTCTCTGGGGCTGGTGCTGCTGCGGCTTTTTCAGGCCTCACGCCGCTTTAACGTCGAGATACAGCCACAGCTGGTCCTGCTGCAAAAGACGCTGCTCAATATCGAAGGCTTAGGACGCCAGCTGGACCCAGATCTTGACCTCTGGGTAACCGCAAAACCCATTCTCGAAAAATGGATGAAAGAGCAGGTGGGCTGGCAGGGCTTCATGGGGCGTCTGCGTGCGGAAGCGGGGCAATGGGCACAGCTTTTGCCGCAGTTGCCGCGCCTGACGCATGCTGCACTGAGCGCTCAGATTACCCACTCAACCCGCTCGCGTCCCGATGAGGCCCGTCTCGAGCAACTCGTCGCGGAACAGCGTCGCACGCGCAGGCTCCTCAGCTTTGTTCTGCTGCTGCTGGCTTTGCTGGCAGCCCTCACGCTTTGGCCACACATCGCCACGCAGATCTCCGTCTTGCCGCTACGGTGATTGCGGCACCGGCCGGTGCTACGTCTACAATCCCGCTCAGACAAGATTCCGGAGGATGGGTCGTTGCCGTTCGGGCGACCCTGGTCTGCGTCCACCATTCACAGGAGCCGTTCCATGCTGCTGACTCTGGTTGCCGTTTACCTTGCAGTTTCAATCGCCATCGGCCTGATTGCCGCGCGTCGCGTTCACAGTGCGGCCGACTACATCACAGCCGGCCGCAACCTACCCATGCCGGTTGTGCTGGCGATGGTATTCGCCACCTGGTTCGGCGCCGAGACGGTGCTGGGCATCTCAGCCACCTTTCTCGAAGAGGGCTTCAGAGGCCTGATCTCTGACCCTCTGGGCGCCTCGATCTGTTTGGTGCTCTTCGGGCTGGTGTTCGCGTTGCCGCTTTACCGCATGAAGCTCATGACCTTGGGCGACTTCTTCCGCATCCGCTATGACCGGCGTATCGAGCTGGTGATCTCCATCTGCATCGTCATGTCATATCTCGGCTGGGTGGCCGCTCAGGTCACCGCACTGGGGCTGGTGTTCAACGTACTGTCCGATGATCTGATTTCGATGAATCAGGGCATGATGATTGGCGCGGGGGTTGTGCTTCTGTATACGCTGCTGGGCGGCATGTGGTCGGTGGCAGCAACCACCTTTGTCCAGATGATCGTGATCGTCATCGGCCTGCTGGTGGTAGCCTATATCGCCGGCGACATGGCGGGTGGGGTGTCAACCGTGATCGCCAAAGCCGCCGAAGAGGGCAAGTTTGAGTGGCTGCCTTCACTCGATGCGCTTGATATGCTGGGCTGGATTGCCGCGCTGCTCACGATGGCCCTAGGCTCCATTCCTCAGCAGGACGTGTTCCAGCGTGTGAACTCATCCAAGAATGAAACTGTAGCCGTCTGGGGAACCACGCTGGGCGGGGTGTCTTATTTCTTCTTCGCGTCTATTCCCCTGTTTTTGGCCTTCTCGGCCCATCTCATCGATCCCGAGATGACTGCCAAACTCATGGCTGATGATTCGCAGCTGGTGTTGCCCACCCTGGTGGTAACCCATATGCCCTTCTGGGTGCAGGTGGTCTTCTTCGGGGCGCTGCTATCCGTCATCATGAGCACCGCCTCGGGCACTCTGCTGGCGCCCTCGGTAACATTTGCCGAGAACGTCATTCGTGGTTTTGTGCCGCACATGAGTGACCGGCAGTTGCTGCTGACCACACGCGTTACGGTATTTGTATTCACGCTGCTGGTCACCGGCTATGCGGTGATCACCGACGCCACCATCCACACCATGGTCGAAAACGCCTACCGAATCACGCTGGCCGGTGCCTTCGTGCCGCTGGCTGCAGGCCTATTCTGGCGTCGCGCAAGCAATCTGGGTGCTGTCCTATCGGTGTTCTTCGGGCTGGGTATCTGGCTGATGCTTGAGCTGGGTGTTCCTGAAGAGTCCCTGCCCGTCGAGCCTCAGCTGATTGGTCTGGTGGCCAGCCTCATCGGCATGATCGTCGGCTCCTATGTGCGGCCCAACCCTCATGAGCATCAGCCGCGGGGGCTATCGCCGTCGCACTCGGCCCACCACGGATGAGCGAATCGGGCCCTGAGCTGCTGCAGAGCCTGCGGCGCATGGGCCTGCTCGGGCCTGACGAAACGGCGACCGTACAGGCTCTCACCGGTGGGGTTTCATCCGATATTTGCCGGGTAGACCTTGGCCGCGGCCCGATTTGCGTCAAACGTGCGCTTGCCCGACTGAAGGTGGCCGCAGACTGGTTCGCACCGGTCGAGCGCAACCGCAACGAGGCCGATTACCTGCGCTTTGCTTACCAAGTCGCGCCTGGAGCAGTGCCTGAAGTGCTTGCGGTCGATACCGAGGGGCTGGCTTTCGCCATGCCCTTTCTCGATCCACAGCAACACCCGGTCTGGAAGAACCAACTGCGCGACGGGCGAGTCGATACCGAGTTCGCCGCGCAGGTGGGGCAGCTGCTTGCTCGTCTGCACAGCGCCAGCGCGCGTCAGGCGCAGACGCTGTCGGTGCGCTTTGCCACCGATAGGTTTTTTCATGCCCTCAGGCTTGAACCCTACCTGCTGGCGACCGCAGCCGTACACCCTGACCTGGCGGCCACGCTGCGTGACCTGGTCAACACCACGGCTTCAAACCCTACCGCGCTGGTGCACGGTGATGTCAGCCCCAAAAACATTCTGTGCGGGCCCGACGGTCCGGTCTTGCTGGATGCAGAGTGTGCCTGGTGGGGGGACCCCGCCTTTGACCTGGCGTTCTGCCTGAACCACCTGTGGCTTAAGAGTGTGTGGCGACCTGCCCATCGCAAGGACTATGCGCGGGCATTTCAGGCGCTTGCCCAGAGCTACCTCGAAGGCGTTGACTGGGAAGATATGCAGGCGCTTCAGGCGCGCACAGCGCGACTGTTGCCGGGTCTTAATCTTGCCCGTGTCGACGGTAAGTCGCCGGTGGAGTACCTTACCGAAGACCAAGAGCGGGCTCGGGTCAGAAGGGCGGCCATCGTCCTGCTCAAGCGCCCCGCCCCTACCCTTGCCGAGGCGCACCAGCGCTGGCTCGACGAGGTTGTGGCCTAACCGACGCAGCGGGCTCGCCAAGATACCCGCCCAAGGATGCTGACATGAGCACGACCCAGATCAAAGCTGTGCATGCCCGACGCGTGTGGGATTCACGCGGCCGCCCTACGCTGGAGACCGAGATTCGTCTGGAAGATGGGTCGAGCGCCCGCGCGATCGCGCCTGCCGGCGCCTCACGCGGCAGCCGCGAGGCCATCGATCTGCGCGACGGTGGCAAGCGTCTGGGCGGTTTTGATGTAGGCAGTGCCATATCGGCCGTCAATGGTCCGATTGCCGCGGCACTCAAGGGACTCAACGCCGACGACCAGGATGCAGTCGATCAGGTCTTGCTTGCGCTCGATCCGTCGCCCACCAAATCGCAACTGGGCGGTAACGCGCTCATCGCCACCTCCATGGCAGCAGCCCATGCGGCAGCTGCTGCTACGGGCGAACCGCTTTATCGACGGCTGGCCCGGTTGCATCAACAGGCACCTGTCATTCCCATCCCCGAGATTCAAATCTTTGGCGGCGGTGCCCACGCAGGCCGTCGTATCGATATTCAAGATCTGATGGTCGTCGCACGATCGGCTCGCAGCGTAGCCCAGGCGCTTGAGATGACCGCCGAGGTGTATATCGCAGCGGGCCGTATCATGGCCGAGCGCGGGCCACTGGCCGGCGTCGCCGACGAGGGCGGATTCTGGCCAGCCTTTGCAACGAATGAAGAGGCGCTGCAAACGCTGCTTAAGTCCATCGAGCAGGCGGGCTATGTGCCCGGCGACGAAGTGGCGATTTCTCTAGATATCGCGGCCAGCGAATTCGGCAGCAAAGGGCGTTACCGGCTGGGGCTTGAATCGCGCGACATCGACAGCGATGCCATGATTGAACTGCTGGGCCGCTGGCTCGAGCGCTTTCCGATCTGCTCAATAGAAGACCCTCTAGCAGAAGATGACGTTCAAGGTATGCAGCGCTTTACCAAGGCCTGGGGTTCACGCGTACAGGTGGTGGGCGACGACTTCATCGTCACCCAGGCGGGGCTGATTGATGCGGCGCACGCGCAAGGCGCCTGCAACACGGCATTGATCAAGCCCAATCAGGCGGGCACACTGACCGAGACCCGTGCTGCATTCGAGGCAGCTCGACGTCACCAGTGGGACACGATCGTGTCGGCGCGCTCGGGCGAAACCGAGGACACCACCATCTGTGATCTGGCCATCGGCTGGGGCGCGCGCCAGATTAAAGTCGGTTCGATCGCCCGCGGCGAGCGCACCGCTAAATGGAATGCGCTGATTCGCGCTGAAGAGGCGCTGGGTGCGGATGCCTGGGCGGGCGGTCAGTGGTTACCGATTTCGACCCGAAACGCCTAGGCAACGCGGAACGCCTCCGCGACGCAAGCCGCTTCACCACGCGCTAGCGCGCCGCCAGCAGGCTGAAGTCGCTGCTATAGCTGCGCAGCTTGTCGATCAAATGCGCGCGCTGTGCGCGGGAAGCCTGGCTGATCATGAAAGCAGATACCTGATCGGTGCGCTCGTTGGCTGCCTCAATACGCGCACGCCGGACCGGATCATCGCTGGCCCACAGCGCTGCAAGGTACTCCGAGCACCATTGCTGAGCCAGGGCAGGCGCAGGCCGTTCGCGCTCAATTCGGCGCAGCAGTGCCACCAGGGCGCGACTGCGGGCCTCACGCTCAGCCATCCAGGACGACTCATCGGACGGCTGCTCGGCAGCCAGTCGCCGCAGAGCTTTGAACTGCTCGGCACTGACATCGCCCAGAAAAAACTCCATGCGTTTTTTCCAGCGATCAACCCTCGCCTCGACCCGCCGAGCGGCATCATTCGGGAGATACTTTTCGCGAAGCTCGGCGCTGCCCTCAGCCAGCCGCGACTCCAGACGGTCAATCTGCGCGGGCTTCAGACTCAGCGCAAGCTCAGCCATGGGCGCAGCCAGCTGCTGGGCAAGCGGCGTCCACGCAGCCAGAATGCGCTGTCGCCACTGAGCCAGGGTCTGCGCCTGTACCGGCGCCTGCAGTGACTGCTCCCATTCTTGAAGCGCCCGGACATAATCAGGCAGCTGCTCGCGACGGTGCCAGGCATGCAGCTCGTCAAGTCTGCGCCCCGCCACCAGACGCTGCGCATCGTCGAGCGACAGATAGCGATTAAGCTGCCACATGGACAGGGTTGGCAGCCAGTCGTAACCCAGCCGCGTTGACGTGCAACCAGCCAGCACGAGCGCCAGCCCCATCATCAGCACGATCCTGGTCAGAAAACGCCCCATCAACCCCATGTTAAGCTCAACGGTCTTCCGCTCAATGTACGCCGGACGGCGCACTGCTTTGCAGTTTAACCGCCCGACCCCTCTGTACTCATGAATGTCGTCATTCTCGCCGCGGGCAAAGGCACGCGCATGCATTCCGACCTGCCCAAGGTGCTTCACCCGCTGGCCGGTCGCCCATTGCTGGGCCATGTGCTCGATCATGCGCGCTCGCTGAATCCGGCTCGAATCGTTGTGGTTTACGGACATGGCGGCGATGCCGTTCCAGCCGCGTTTGATGACACCGACCTCGTGTGGGCCCTGCAGTCACCCCAGCGAGGCACGGGCCATGCGGTCATGCAGGCTGAGCCATATCTGGACGACAGCGTGCCCACCCTGGTGCTATACGGCGACGTACCGCTGACCCGCTCGCAAACGCTTAAACGTCTGGTGGACAGCGCGGGCAGCGACGCCCTGGGTATTCTCACCGTGAACCTGGGTGACCCCAGTGGTTACGGTCGCATCGTGCGCCAGAACGATCAGATTATTGGTATCGTCGAGCATAAGGATGCCAGTGCAGACATACGTGCCATTCAAGAGGTCAATACCGGTATTCTGGTGGCGCCAACCCGCTCGCTCAAACGCTGGCTGGCCGGCTTGCAAAGTAACAATGTGCAGGGCGAGTACTACCTCACGGACATCGTCGCGGCCGCTGTCGCGGACGGCGTAGCAGTGCGCTCAGCCCAGCCCGACGCCGTGTGGGAAACGCTGGGGGTCAACAGTCGAGCGCAACTGGCTGAACTCGAGCGCATCTATCAGCAGTCGACTGCCCGACAACTCATGGATGAGGGCGTTGCCCTGGCGGATCCGGCACGCATTGACGTACGCGGTAAGCTCAGCTGCGGACGCGACGTTTTCATCGACGTCAACTGCGTGTTCGAAGGCGATGTCATGCTGGGCGACCGTGTACACATTGGCGCCAACTGTGTCATCCGTCAGGCGCGCATCGATGCTGATACAGAAGTCCTACCGTTCACGCACATTGATGGCGCGCTGGTGGGCGCGTCTGCACGCATCGGGCCCTTTGCGCGCCTGCGCCCGGGCACAGTACTGGCCGAAGACACCCATGTGGGCAATTTTGTCGAGATGAAAAATACCCAGATGGCCGCGGGCTCCAAGGCCAATCATCTGGCCTATATTGGAGATGCCGAGGTGGGGGCCCGCGTCAATATTGGTGCCGGCACCATCACCTGTAATTACGACGGCGTCAACAAGCACCGAACCGTGATCGAAGATGATGCCTTTATCGGTAGCGACACCCAACTGGTAGCACCGGTGCGAGTGGGTCGTGGCGCCACACTGGGTGCTGGCACCACGCTGACCCGGGACGCGCCGGCCGGTAAACTCACCGTTTCGCGAGCGCGTCAGGTCAGCGTTGACAGCTGGCAGCGCCCCGCCAAGAAAAAGTCCTGAACGCGCCCAGCAGTGGTTCCGCTTCAGGCAAACTCCATCCATTCACTCAGCAAGGACAAGCGGCATGTGTGGCATCGTCGGTGCAGTGGCACAGCGTGACATCGTTCCCGTATTGATCGAAGGCCTGCGCAAGCTTGAGTACCGGGGCTACGACTCAGCGGGGCTTGCCCTGCTCAACACCACAATGCAGCGCGTGCGCGCGGTGGGTCGAGTCGCCGATCTTCAGGCACGGGCCGATCAGGCCGGCGTACAAGCACCCACCGGCATTGCGCATACACGCTGGGCCACCCACGGCGGTGTCAATGAGACCAACGCGCATCCGCATGCCTCGATCGGACAGGGTGTCGAAGTTTCTCTGGTGCATAACGGCATCATCGAAAACCACGAAAACCTTCGTGCGCGCCTGAAACAGGCTGGCTATATCTTTGAGTCGCAAACCGACACCGAGGTCATCGCACACCTGGTGCATAGCCATGTAGTGGCCGGTCTGAGTCTGTTCGAGGCCGTACAGGCCTCAGTGCGTGAGTTGCAGGGCGCCTATGCGATTGCCGCCATCTGTAATCAAGAACCGGGTTCTGTGGTGGGCTCACGACACGGAGCGCCCCTGCTACTCGGCGTGGGCGATGCCGGTGCGGGCACCGGCGAAAACTTTCTGGCCTCAGATACGTCAGCGCTCTTACAGGTGACGCGCCATGTTGCCTACCTTGAAGAAGGCGATGTGGTTGAGATCAAGGTGGGCGGCTACCGAATCATTGACGCGCAGGGGCGGGCGGCCCACCGGCCCATCGTGCAAAGCCAGCTCTCGGCCGATGCCATCGAGCTGGGCCATTACGCACACTACATGCAGAAAGAGATCTTCGAGCAGCCGGGCGCCATCGCCAACACGCTCGAGATGGTCATCAATGCCTCGTCACTCGAAGCCGGGTTATTCGGCGCCGAAGCGCCCGACGTGCTGGCCAACACCCGCCAGGTGCTCATTCTGGCCTGTGGAACCAGCTATCACTCGGGCTGCGTGGCACGCTACTGGCTGGAGGCCATCAGCGGCGTACCCTGCTCGGTCGAGATCGCCAGTGAATATCGCTACCGCGAGTCAGTGGCACTACCGGGCACTTTGGTGGTCACCATCTCGCAGTCGGGCGAAACCGCCGATACCATTGCAGCGCTTGAGCATGCCAAGGCACTGGGTCTGCGCGACTGCCTCAGCATTTGCAACGTACCTGAGTCTGCGCTTTTGCGCGCTTCGAGCCTGCGCTTTCTGACCCGCGCCGGTCCAGAAATTGGTGTGGCCTCCACCAAGGCTTTTACCACCCAGCTGGCGGCGCTTTTCGTGTTGGCGCTGGTACTGGCCAAGCAACGACAGCGACTCAGCGCAGCGCGCGAGGCCGAGCTCATCGCAAGCCTGCGGCATCTGCCGGCCGCGCTTAATCACGTACTGCAGTGCGAAGACTCGGTACGCGACTGGGCCCAGCGCTTTGCGCAGAAAGATCATGCGCTGTTTCTGGGCCGTGGCGTGCACTTTCCGATTGCTCAAGAGGGCGCACTCAAGCTTAAAGAGATCACCTACATACACGCCGAAGCTTACGCGGCCGGCGAGCTCAAGCACGGCCCTCTGGCCCTGGTCGACGAACGCATGCCCGTGGTGGTGGTGGCGCCCAATGACGCCCTGATCGAAAAACTGAAGTCAAACCTTCAAGAGGTGCGCGCACGCGGCGGTGAGCTGTTTGTGTTTGCCGATCGGGACACCCGTATCGACTCAGGCGACGGCATTCACGTGATCAATCTGGTCGATCACGCAGGCCCACTATCACCGATTCTGCATGTGGTGCCGCTGCAGCTTCTGGCCTATCACGCGGCGCTGGCTCGAGGCACTGATGTGGACAAGCCACGTAACCTGGCCAAGAGTGTCACGGTGGAGTAATTTCGCTGTTACCTTTGAATGACTCCAGAGGGTGACGGCCCGCTATCTGAACGAGTTGCGCACGGCCAAAAAGGGCAAGGGCGCTGGCGACGCCCGTGAACTCAAACGTCCCAGGGGTTCACTAATCGCAAACCCTCGATGTTCGCGAAATCCGTTGTGTTACGGGTCGCCAGCTCCAATCCATTTGATAGAGCCACAGCGGCAATCTGTGCATCTTCAACGCTGATGGGGCGACCCGACCGCATGCGATCAGCCAGGACTGAACGACGTTCAATCCCAGGGCAAGTCTGACCAACTTATCAACGACAGATCCCGGAACTCTCGCCCGCATCTTTACTGGTCAAGTGCGGCCTGATTGCCTAAGCTTGCGCCTTGCGCAAGGAGAGGCCCATGACCGAGCGAGCACCCATCTGGGCGGGACTCACGCCCGAAGAGCACGAGTATCAATACAATCCGCAGAAGTCAGTCGCCGACTTCGCAGCCCATCGCGCCAAGCGCGAGGCGCCCAATGCTGCCGCGCGTGCGCGGCTTAAGGCATTCAGCGATCTGGCCTACGGTGACCATGCGCTGCACACGCTCGACGTCTACCCCGCGGCTTCGCCCGATGCGCCAGTGCACATCTTCATTCATGGCGGCTACTGGCGCGCGCAAGACAAGCAGAACTACGCGTTTTTAGCGGAACCGCTGGTGGCCCGAGGCATCTGCGCGGTCATCATCAACTACGCGCTGTGCCCGGCTGTTACCTTGGACGGGGTGGTCGACTCAGCCCTGCGTGCTTTTGAGTGGGTCGCGCGCAATATCAGTACCTATGGTGGTGACCCTGAACGCATCAGCCTGTCCGGACACTCGGCTGGCGCCCATTTGGGTGCGGCCATCATCGCCACTGACTGGGCCGCGCGCGGCATCGCTGCCGATAGTCTGAAAGCCGCTGTGCTGATCAGCGGCGTCTACGACCCGGCCCCCGCGCAGCACACCTCGGTCAATGCTGAAATCAGGCTTACCCCTGAACTCATCGAGCGGCATAACTACGAAAAGCATCCGCCGCGTCGTCTGTGCCCGACCTGGATCATCGCCGGCGGACGCGAGCCCTGGCAGTTCATTGACCAGTCGTACCGCTACGCGCATCATCTGCATCGTGCGGGCGGCGATCCGGCGGTCATCGTCTCACCCGGCTTTCATCACTTCGACATCCTTGATCAGTATCTGGATGAGGGCAGTGACATCATGCGCGCCATACTGGCCGCCACCGCCATAAGCACGAGGAAATCCACATGAGCCGTATCCGCGACATACGCATCATCGGGCTTGAGTTCGCAATGCCCGAAGAAAAAGCCTATGGCATGGCGCGAGGCCTTACCGCACGCCGTGGCGGTGGCATCGTTTACCTGGAAACCGAGGATGGCATCACGGGCATCGGCGAGGCTTGGGGCCCCAGCAAGGTGGCTGCGGCCTACCTCGACATCGTTAAGTCATACTTCATCGGTACCAGCGTCTTTGCGCAACGCGGCGTGCAGCAGCGCATTCTCGCCAAGCACTACCACTTCGGCACGCAAAATCAAATGATCGCGCTGTTCAGCGGCATCGATATGGCCGCCCACGATGCCATGGGTAAGCTGCTCAAACGGCCCGTATGCGATCTGATCGGCGGTCGGCAGCGCGATACCGTGCAAGTCTATGCATCGGGCGGCTATTTCACCCGTGATGCCGATCAGCATGCCGCTCTTGCACGTCAATTACAGGCGCAGGCAGGGCGCGGCTTTCGCGCGTACAAAATCAAGATTGGTCGCAACGCAGCTGACGACGCCGCGCGCGCGCGCATCGCACGCGAAATCATCGGCCCACACGCAGTGCTCACCGTCGACAGTAACGGCAACTACACGGTTGATCAGGTGCTGCGTAGCATGCAGGCCATCGCCCCTTACGACATCGGCTGGTACGAAGAGCCACTCGCCCCGCAAGACTGGAAGGGCTATGCCGAACTGCGGGCACGGGCACCGATGCCTGTGGCCACCGGCGAAGCGCTTTATGAGGCCTTCGATTTCAAGCGACTGATTGACGCTCGCATGGTCGACGTGGTGCAGCCTGATCTGGCCCTGTGCGGCGGCCTGAGCGTGGCCCGCTTTATTGGTGAACTGTGCGCGGCCGAGCATCTGCGGGTTTCGCCGCACGTGTGGGGCACAGCCATTGGTCTGGCGGCTGCTGTGCACTGGGTAGCGTCACTGCCCGACTATCCGCACACCGACAACGTACCCGACCCCACGCTGGTGGAGTACGATGTCGGCGAAAATCTTCTACGCGATGGCCTGCTGGCAAGCCCGCTGGCTGCCCGCGACGGCGTCATCGCCGTACCCACCACACCGGGCCTGGGCGTTGAGCTTGATCCCGATGTGGTTGAGCGCTGCACGGTCCGTTAAAGCGTGAGCGAAGCTAAAGGCGCGTTACTGCTCGATATTCAGGGTCTTCGCACGCGCTTTGCTACCCCGCGCGGCACGATCACTGCGGTCGATGGGGTCGATCTCAGCGTTGCAGCCGGTGAGACGCTGGCCGTGGTGGGCGAGTCAGGCTCAGGAAAATCGGTCACCGCCCTTTCGATCTTGCGCCTGTTCAACCGCGGCGACCGCGCCGAGATCGACGGCACGATTGCCTGGCGCACCCGAGACGACACCCTGGTCGACCTGGCGAAGCTGCCTGAGCCGGCGCTGACGCGTTTTCGCGGGCGAGACATCGCGGTGATCTTTCAGGATCCCGGCGCAAGCCTCAATCCGGTTTTCAGCGTGGGCTCGCAAATCATGGAAGCCTTGCGCCAGCACCGCCCCGAGATTAATGCCCGCGAAACCGCCCTGCAGCTGTTGCGCGAAGTCGGTATTGCTGATCCTGAACGCCGACTGATGGCTTACCCGCATCAGCTCTCCGGTGGCATGCGACAGCGCGTCATGATTGCGATTGCCCTGGCCTGTGCGCCACGCCTGCTCATTGCTGACGAACCCACCACCGCCCTGGACGTCACCATTCAGGCGCAGATCATGCGCCTGCTTGCGCAGTTAAAGGCGCGTCTCGGTATGGCGCTGCTGTTCATCACGCATGATCTGGCACTGGTGGCCGAAATCGCCGACCGTATTGTGGTGATGTATGCCGGTCAAATCGTGGAAAGCGGTCAAGCAGCTGACGTGCTGAGCACGCCTCGTCATCCCTACACAAGGGCGCTGCTCGAGTGCCGTCCGATTCGACAGTACCATGATGACGCGCCCGATGACCGTGTGCTTAAACCAATTGCGGGTGCGCCGCCCCGACCAGGCCACTTTCCGCAAGGCTGTCGGTTTGCATCCCGCTGCGCAGCCGCCCAACCCACCTGCAGCGAAGCCACGATCATGCTGCAGGCTGCTGGCGAGCATCGACTGGTGCGCTGCGTGCGCTGGCAGGCTCTGTCATGAACAGCGCGCCACTGCTTGAGGTTCAGGGTCTGAGCAAGACCTTCAAGCTTGCGCGCGAAGGCTTTCGTGCTGCGCCCGAGGTGCGCGCGGTAGACGATGTCTCCTTCACAATCGAAGCCGGCGAGGTATTGGGGCTGGTGGGCGAGTCGGGCTCGGGAAAGTCCACCCTCGGACGGCTGGTGCTGCGTCTGATCGAGCCGAGCGCTGGCTCTGTTCGATTCGAAGGCCAGGACATCACACGTCTGTCCGCGACACAGATACGGCCCTTGCGCCGCGCCATGCAGATGGTCTTTCAGGATCCCTACGCCAGCCTCAATCCCAGGCGCAACGTGGGCGATGCCATCGCCGAGGTGCTCAAACTGCATGACATCGTGTCGTCCGCCCAGCTGAACACGCGGGTGGCTGAGCTGCTAACCCAGGTGGGTCTGAACGCAGACGACGCACGGCGACGTCCACGAGAATTTTCCGGTGGCCAACGTCAGCGCATTGCCATCGCGCGGGCACTGGCCGTGGGGCCCCGTCTGCTGGTCGCTGATGAACCGGTCTCAGCGCTCGATGTGTCGGTTCAGGCCGGCATTCTGGCGCTGATGCGCGAACTGCAGTCGCGGCTGCAGCTGGCCATGTTGTTTATCTCGCATGATCTGGGTGTGGTGGAGGTGATGGCTGATCGGGTCATGGTGTTATATCTGGGCCGGGTCATGGAAGTCGCCCCCACACGGGCGCTCTATACCCAGCCCAATCATCCCTACACCGCCGGACTACTCGCCTCGGCGCCGCAGCTCGCCGCGGGCAAGCGCCCCGCTGTGGTGCTGCGCGATGAGATTCCGTCGCCAGCCAACCCACCCAGCGGCTGCGTATTCCGCACGCGCTGTCCGTTTGCGCAAGAGCGCTGTGCTGTCGAAGTACCGCAGCTTCAGGTGACTGGCCCCGGTCGAGCCCACGCCTGTCTACGCGACGACTTGAGTTTTTAAATCATGCAACCAAGCATTTCTGTTCGCTCAGGTACCGTGATGATCATCGGTGGCCGCGGCTTCGTGGGCGCCGCCATTGCACGACATTTTCTTGCGCAGGGTCGCTCTGTACACATATTCGGTCCCGACAGCGCGGTGCCGCTTACAGCGGGCGCGACACAGACCCTGGGATCGATCGAAGACCCGAGCGCGCTACGAACAGTGCTCTCAGAAGTGGCGCCCACTGATGTCGTCAATCTAGCGGCCTTCTCCGCCGGCCCGGTGGGTTTATCGCGTTCGGGTGAAGTCGACCCCGAGCGCATGCTGGCGGTCAATGTGCTGGGGTTTCGTCGCCTGCTCGAGGCGCTCGTGCAGGCGGGACACAAAAGACTCATCTGGATGAGCTCCACCGTCGTGCTCGGGCCCGATCAAAGCCCGGGTACACGTCTGGATGAAAACGCACCGCGACGGCCGCTGACGCACTACGGCATGAGCAAGATGCTGGCCGAAGACCTGGCTTTGTATTACCGCGAGCGCTATGGCCTGGAGGCGGTTGGGCTGCGCATACCGCTGATGATGGGGCCGGGCTTATGGTACGAAGGCGCAGCCTCTCCGCTTAAGCATCTGGCTGCCACTGCCGTGGCCGGCGCACAGCCCGTCGTCAAAGCACCCGGTGTGCGCTTTGATGCCATGCATGTGGCTGACGCCGGCGATCTGGTGGCGGCCCTATTGGCTGCGCCTGCCGGTACGCTGGCGCCCATCTATCACGTGGCGGGCTTCACCACCGACTACCGCGAGATCATCCGGGTACTCGCCGAGCAGGTGCCCGGCTTTGCTCCCACCCTGATCGAAGAGATACCGGGCATCGTGTACCCCCTGGTCTCACAGGCCCGCGTCGAGCGCGACACCGGTTGGCGACATCGCCGAGAGCTGAAAGCCACGCTGATCGACATGCTGAACGAGCATGATGCAAGCACCCGTCTTATCGATCCCGGATACAAACCGTGAAGGAGACTCTGATGACCATTGAACAGCGACTGACAGAGCTGGGACTGGTGCTGCCACCGCCGCGGCCACCCGCCTTTTCTTATGTAGCGGTGGCCCGCGATGGCAATACCGCCTGGGTCTCGGGTCAGCTGCCCTGGGCCACCGACGGCAGCCTGCCCAAGGGAAAGCTGGGGGCTGAGCTTGATGTGGCGGCGGGCAAACTGGTGGCGCGTCAATGCGTGCTAAACGGTCTGGCCGTGCTTAAAGACAGTCTGGGCAGCCTTGATTCGGTAGCCCGTATCCTCAAAGTGACAGGCTTCGTCGCCAGCGCGGGTGGATTTATCGAGCAGCCGGCGGTCGTCGATGGCGCCTCGCAGCTACTGCTGGACATCTTCGGCGATGCGGGACGGCATGCACGTTCAGCAGTGGGGGTCGCTGAGTTGCCACGCGGCGTTCCCGTCGAGGTTGAGTTTGTAGTTGCCGTGCGCAGCTAAAACGCAGGCCCTTCCTTCCACTTCAGACCGACGCGGCTTGACGGCGCGTCGGCAATGTCCCAACCTGAGTGTCTATTCGCTCACGCAACCGGAGGAGAACCATGAGTATAAAAAGCTGGGCAACCCGATTCGCGGCTGGCGCAATCGCGGCCACGCTAACGGCTGGAGTCTGGGCGCAGGATGCCCTGATCTACGGCAAGTCCGATCCCGCAGCCAAAGTGGGCGGTCGCATGACGATTGGCTCGCTCACCGAGCCGCCCGCCCTTGACCCCTACCACCAGGCCGCCGATGCACGTATCCGGGTGACGGTGCTGGCCTACCAGGGCCTGTTCTATGAGAGCGCCACTGGCGAAGCCATTCCGCTGCTGGCTGAAAGCTACACCGTGTCGCCTGACGGCTTAAGTTACACCTTCAAGCTGCGCAAAGGCGTCAAGTTTCACACCGGTCAGACCATGACCGCGGCCGACGTCAAGTACAGCTACGACTATCTGCGCGACCCGAAAAATGGCTCGCCCGGCGCCGGAGACCTGTCAACGGTTGACTCGATTGAAGCGCCCGACGACCAAACCGTCACTTTCAAACTGTCGCGCAAGAACGGTCTTCTTCCTATCACGCTCACCCATCGCTACGGTGGCGTAATTCCCAAAGACTATTTCGCCACGCCTGATGCGCGCACCAAACTGAATGAAGTTTCAGTCGGCACGGGTCCTTTCAAACTCAAGCAGTTCCGCCAGAACTCGGTGCTGGTCTTTGAGAAATTCAAGGACTACTGGCAGGCGGGCCTGCCCTACCTGGATGAAGTCACCTTCGCCTTCATGCCTAACTCAGCCGCCATGGTGGTAGCCGCGCAGAATCGTCGTATCGATATGGGTATTTTCACCCGGCCGCAAGACGCCGAGACGCTGTCCAAGGTTCCGGGCGTCAAACTGGTGCGCACGCCATCCATGAATCAGAAGAGTATTGATCTGGGCTCTGAGCACCCGATTCTTCAAGACGTTCGGGTTCGTCAAGCGATTGCCCTGGCCATCGACAAAGAGTCTGTCATGAAGGCGTCCATCTCTGGCTACGGTCAGGTACTGGGCACTATGGTGGCCGGTATGCAAGAGCGCTGGGGTCTGCCGCTTGATCAGGTTCCCAACCAGAAGGTTGATCTCGAACGCGCCAAGAAGCTGTTAGCCGAGGCCGGTCACCCCAACGGCTTTGAGATCGACATCACCACCATCATCGGCTACGACTGGATGGATGCGGCCTCGGTCACTATCGCCGACCAGCTCAAGCGCATCGGCATCAGGCTCAACATCAAGAAGATTGAGCTGGGTGTCTGGGTACGTAACTTCCAAAGCAAGCAGATGGGCTTTACGTTCAATGACTGGCCATCCTCACCCGACCCCAGTCTGCTGTTCTACCGCCACTTCAGGGCAGCCCCCCTGGGCGCGGATTTCCGCAATTGGAAGAATGAGCAGGCCAGCATCCTGCTGGATCGCGGTCGCGAAGAGTCTGACTACGCCACTCGTCGCAAGATTTATAGCGACTTCCAGAAGATCCTCGCCGAGACAGTACCCACCATCATGATGTTCTCATCCGATCTGCTGGCCGTCGAGCGTGATCGCGTGCGTAATCATCAGCAGCATCCCACCGGCTGGTACTTCGGTCTGGCCAAGACCTGGCTGGCTGATTAAGACCTCGGGCTGACGCTGCGCCGTATCACGAGCAGTTCCGCGTCAGCCCCTCGCCCGCAGCCGGTTAGCGCCGACCGCGGGCTACGGCTCAGCCCGCGGTCCTTGTCCTCATGCTGAAATTTGTACTGTCACGACTGGCCAGTGCACTGCTGGCCGCGTTGGCCTCCAGTCTGGTCGTGTTCGCCCTGATGCGCGCGGTTCCCGGCGATATCGTGGCCCAGATGATGGGGCAGGCCGGTGACGCCACTGCAGCGCAGGCACTGCGTGGTTTTTTCGGTCTTGACCGTCCGCTTATCGCGCAGTTCGGTGACTGGTTGATGCAACTCGCCCGGGGCGACCTGGGCCGCAGTTGGTATCAGGGCAAGCCCGTCACGCGCCTGATTAATGAAGCCTTCATGGTGACGCTGCAGGTGGCATTGTTCACCCTCGTGTTGGCTACCCTGATTGGTGTGCCGCTGGGCGTTATTGCCGGTATCCGCGAGGGTAGCCGTCTCGATGCCGCCATACAGACCTTTAACCTCATCGGTCTGTCCGCGCCGGTGTTCTGGGTTGGGCTCATGCTGCTGGTGGGTGCCTCGGTGTTTTTGCAGTGGTCGCCGCCCTTTGCCTACATGTCACCGTCTGAGAATCTGGCTGACAACCTGTCGATCGTCATCCTGCCCGTACTGAGCCTGGCGCTTCTGCAGGCTGCAGCCTATAGCCACTTTGTGCGCGACTGTATGGTTGCCGAACTACGCCGTGACTACATCCGCGCCGCCATCGCCAAGGGGCTACCGGCTTCGCAGGTGTATTTCAAGCATGCGCTGCGCAATATCCTGATTCCGCTGACTACCTTTATGGGTCTGATTCTTATTCAGATTCTGGGGGGCACGGTGGTCATCGAGTCGCTGTTCTCGCTGCCCGGGCTGGGCCGATTAATACTTTCCGGCATCCAGGGACGAGACTATCCGGTCGTGCAGGGCGCTTTGCTTTTTGTGGTCCTGATCGCCATCGTGGTCAACTTCTTCATCGATCTGCTCTACGGCCTGATCGACCCCAGGCTTAAGCCGTAAACATGGGCGCCTCCATCGTGACCAAGTCACCCGGCGCCCTGATGCGGCTGCGCACAGGTTTGGGCGCAATCCTGTCGAGCTCGCCGGCGCGTGCGCTCAGCCTCATCATGTTGGTTGTGCTGGCAACCCTCGTTGTCGCACCTGAGCTTATTGCGACGCAGTCGCCGTTGGCGGTCGATCCGTCCCGGGCACTCAAACCGCCATCGGCTGAGCACTGGTTTGGTACCGATGATGTGGGGCGCGACTTGTTTGCCCGTGTTATTCACGCCACTCGAATCACGCTGGGGTTGGTTGCAGGTGCGCTGCTGATATCGGCGATCCTGGGCGGCACGCTGGGTCTGATCGCAGGTTTCAGGGGCGGGTGGGTCGATCTGGTCACCGCGCGGGCGGTCGATGTCATCCTGACTTTCCCGCCCATCATCGCCGGCGTGGTCATTACCGGTGTGTTGGGGCCGGGAGCTGGCAATCTCATCCTAGCTCTCGCGGTCGTGTATCTGCCCATGTTCTTTCGCATCGCGCGCTCGGGGGCACTGGCCGAGAGCAAGCGCACCTATGTCGAGGCCTCGCGCGCGCTGGGTTTTGGCGAGCTTAGTATTTTGCTGCGGCAGGTAGCGCCCAATGTGCTGCCGCTGGTGCTTATGCAATACGTCATTCTGTTTCCGCTGGCCCTGCAGATCGAAGCGGCCCTGGGTTTTCTGGGTCTGGGCGTTGCACCGCCCACGCCCGACTGGGGTGCCATCCTCGAGCAGGGCAAAAACTTCATTTTGGTAGCCTGGTGGATATCCCTTTGGCCAGGCCTGTTCTTGCTCGCATCAGCCTTCGCCGTGATGGTCTTCGGCCGGGCATTGCAACAAAGGCTTGACGCCAGCTGAGCCCTGACCTGACCCGACCCGACCCGACCCGACCCGCCCCGACCTAAGCTGACCTAGGCTGACTTAAGCCGACTTATGCTGACACGCCCCCGGCTCCCGAGGACTCATTTGCCGCCCGACTCACCTTTTTCAGAGGCCCGTCATGACCGTTAGTCTGAGTCTTTATGAAGACTGTATTTCCCCAACCAGCCCGCTCAACTGGCCCGCTGCCGTACGCGGCATTTATGTGCGCAGAGGCCAGATACGTCTGGCTTCAGGGGGCGCAACCACAGACATGGCACAGGGACAATGCCGTCTCTTCACCCAAAGCCTGTCGCTGTCCGGAGACGGCGAGATCTGGACCTTCGAATTAAGTGCGCAGACGGTGGCTTCGTTGAGTAAACAGGCCGATGCTCGACTGATCCTTTCGCATGACATCGAACTCGACGCCACCAAACCCTTGGTCATGCGCTGTGACCATGTGGCGTTTCCACCGTCCATCGAGACACCCAAGCACGGACACAAGGCAGCCGGTATCCGCCGGCTGGTCACCGGGCGTCTCATCGCTGAGATCGGCAACGAGTCACGTCGCATTGACGCCGGAGAAGCCTGGTTTGAGTCTGGGCATGATCCGGTGGTGGGTCGCTCCATTGCCCCGGACAGCGCTTTTGTGCGCGCTTTGGTACTGCCTGTGCGCCTGCACGGCAAACCCACCTTCATCGCCTGGGACGCGGCCGCTGCCGCCCAGCCGCGAGGCACGACCCGGACCGAGTTCTTTGACACGGTGGTTCAGCTCTGAGGCGCCGCCTGTCGCGCTCAAGCGATCGCGCCAATCCGGTCGACGCAGCCGCCCGACCCTGGCGAGATAACCGTATGGCCTGCAGCTTTAACCCTCAATTGAGGCGCTTTGCTTGTCGCTGGTATTGGGGATACCGCTAGTCGGCTCTTACGTTTATTTACGTATAAAGGCAAATTTTGCAGTTATCATGGCGGATTATGCGTACAGACCTCCCTTCCGCCACTACCAAGCTCGACTTCGCCAAACGCCTATCCCAGGCTATGGAAGAGGCCGGTTACAGCCCTAAGCCATCCGTGCTTGAGCGCGAATTCAATCAGCGCTTCGACGGCAAGCCGATGACGCTACACGGTGTCAGACGGTGGCTGCTGGGCGAGACTCTGCCGTCACAGGACAAATTGTTGGTTTTGGCTGAATGGCTTGACGTGCCTCCGCATCAGTTGCGATTCGGTGAAGACCTCACCAATCGTATCGAGGCCCGCCGCGCCCGCTGGGACCGATCCGTCAGCGCCCAAGATCGCGATGCACTCGAAGCGTATTTGTCGCTGCCGATTACGCAGCGTCGGGTTCTACGGGAAGTTATCGCGGCCTTCGCCACGGCAGCCGGCACCGGTTCAGCCGACTAGAGCCAACTGTCGCCTGGGGCTTTTTAAGCAGCGCCGGACTCAATCTGCGCCTCGAACATGCGCAGACGCTTGTATACCGACAGCAACTCGACAATCGTCGACCAGCTGGTTACCAGATACTGAAAAGATTCCTGCACCTTGCCAAAGGCGCGGATGATCTGCTGCATGACACCCAGTGTGAGTGCTCCCGACACGATGGTTGGGCCCAGCGCGAGGTAAGGCACCAGGACGCTGAACTGCAGATAAGACCATTTAGCCACATCGAAATACAGGTAGTGAAAAAACAGCCGGAAATAATTTCTACGCACGTCTGCGAATAAGTCGGATAGCGCCGGCGGGCGCGCCCGATCGGCATGGTCCTCGCCCAGAACCAGCTCCTTGCGAAATGCAGCCTCAACCCGCTGGTTGTGATACTCGAGGCCTGGCAGCTTAAAGCCGACCAGCGCCATCAAGACGGTGCCAAACATTGAGAACACAATCGCCACATAGACCAGCGACTGCGACACCTCGCCGATCCAGGGAAGCTCTCGTACATTTGCCGACAGACCCCACAGAATCGGCAGAAACGCCAGCAGCGTCAGCACACTGCGAATAAAGCTCACGCCCAGTCCTTCCATGATGCGGGCAAACCGCATCGTGTCTTCCTGTACCCGTTGCGAGGCACCCTCAATGCGGCGTACCGAGTCCCAGTGTGAAAGGTAATAGTCGTTCATCGCGGTACGCCAGCGAAACACCCAATGCTTGATGAAAAACTCGAGCACCACCGCAATGGTGATGAACAGTGCGGCTATCTGTCCAAAGCTGGCCAGATAACCAAAGTATTCGGGCAAGGTCACCGCGCCTGGCGTGCCGAGTGCTTTCTGAATCAGGTTATAAAAGCCACCAAACCACTCGTTGATCTGCACATCGAGCTCGACCTTGTACCAGGTGGCATACAGAATGAGCCCCGTTCCCAGAACCGACCAGGCGAACCAGCGTCGCGACAGGAAAAATGAACGAAACATCGTGTCACACCTTTACCGTGAGGGCGTTGAATTGAGTCAGTCGCAAGCCTGAAGGCCTTCGTGTGCCGTGACGGCCAAGTTGAACAGTCCAGACGATCGTACGCGCTTCAGGTAGCCTGGGCCCCCGCGCTAATCCACAGCGGCAGCAGATCGCGAACATCACCAAGCGTTTGCAGCGAGTCGATCAGACCTACCCAATGCGCGATTTGTGCGGGCTCAAACGGCCAGGCAGCATAGCTCATGCAGTCGTCAAAGCGGGCTCGATGATCCGCATCGCTAAGCGGGTTGCCCGGATAGCCTGGCGCAATATCGAACGAACGACGCGACTGCCTGCCGTCGCGGGTCTCAAGCCACAGATCGACTGCGCTGTGACCACGAGCATCCATCGCAGGGTCAGCTACAACCTCGATCCGCGAGATCAGGTCGGTACTGGCAATCTGACGAACGGCCTCAGGCGTAAAGTGATTTAAGCGCGAGGCACCGCGGCTGATCGCATTGGCTACGCAGTACTGCGCGCTGAACTGCGCGTTAACGCGCGGATTTTCACCCATCTGAAACGGATTGCCGACCAGACGGTGCGCGTAGGGTGGCAACCTAACCTGGGCACGCGCTACGTCGTCTGCCGACAACGCGAGCTCGCTTGCGATCTCCAGTGCCTGCTGGGTAACGCCCTGGGTCACACCACAGCTGGGAAACCGCTTGAACATGAATCCTTCGCAGCGCCAGGTTTGTCCCAAGGCCTGCACAAAGTATTCAGGCGCGCACAGATTCTTGGCATAAAGGTGAACGAAGCCGTAGTGGCCCTGCATGAAGTTGCGCGGCCCCGTGAGACCCGCCTGAGCCATTTGCGCACACATCACGCCAGCTTCAGCCACCAGTCCTTGCTGAAGACGCACTGCCAACGAGCCGTCTACATTGCTCTGAAAGCTGCCGCCACAGCGATTGAAGGCCAGCGCGAGCGCATGCAGCATTTGCCCATCACTGAGTCGCATCAGTCTTCCAGCCGCAGCGGCAGCACCGAACACGGCAGCGATACCGGTTGGGTCAAAGCCGTTATACATCTGCTCAGTGAGATTGAAGCGGGCTCCGATTTCGGTTCCCACCGCCAGGGCGACCATGAAGTCCTCACCGCGAACACCGCCCATGAGCTCGGCCGCAGCCAGCGCCGCTGGTATGACTGATGACCCGACGTGTACACCGGGCGCCATCGCATCGCAAAAATCGAGCGCGCGACACACAGTGCCATTGAGCAGCGCCGCGCTGGCAGCCGGCAGGCGGTCGCCAAAAACAAGACTGGTCGCCTCAGCACGACCGCCCCGCTCAAGCAGCAATCGGCGCAAGGGCGCGACCCCCTCTTCGCCCGCGCCGGCCACACCGGTGCCGCTGACGGCCAGCAGCACACGCCGCAGGGTGATCATCGCGGATTCAGGCACGTCGCTCAGGCGAGTGTGATTGATGAATTCAACCAGCCGGGATTCGGTGTTCATGATGTCGCTTTCGGTACGTAGCGAGGGGTCGGCAGTCTATGCTCAAGCCTTGGGCTTTTCGCCGCTGGTGTGCAGAAACATCGCGCTTACATCCAGCTGCCCAAGTGACGCACGTCGCGCCGCCTGAAACTGGCTGCGCACCACAGACGCGATGGGCACAGGGCGGTCAACTTCCTGTGCAAGCGCCAGGAAATAGCGTAGATCTTTTTCCATCAGACCCAGCTGAAACTGCGGCGTGAAGTCGCGCGCGATGATCTTGGGGATCTTGGTGCGCGTAAGCCTGGAGGCCGCCGCCCCCTCAGCCAGAATGTCGCGCACATCCTCGGACTTGAGACCTGATGCCTCAGCCACCGCCATTGCTTCGCCAATGGCCGCATTCAAGGTGCCCGACAACATGTTGTTGATGAGCTTGATGGTGGCGCCGCACCCGCTGTCGCCCATCAGACGACTCATTCGCCCCATGGCGGCGAAGACGGGCTGCGCCTGAGCGAAAGCCTGAGCATCGCCGCCTACCATGAACACCAGTTCGCGCCCGATAGACTGAGCCACGCTGCCCGACACGGGTGCGTCCAGGTAGTGCACCCCGCGGGCTTGCGCAGCCTGCGCGACCCGCCTGACCATGCCTGGAGTGTTGGTACTGCAATCAATGACCAATGTGCCGGCAGTAGCGCAAGCGACCACACCCTCGGCAGACAGCATCACGTCGGCCGTGGCGAGATCATCGGCCACAATACTTACGACGAAATCAGCACCTCGAACCGCCTCTGCGATCGTCGCGCAGGCATGCGCGCCCTGGCTGACCAGCGATGCGCATCGCGCCGTCGATCGATTCCATACCCGAAGCGTCATACCGGCTTTGATGAGATTACCCGCCATGGGTGCGCCCATGGCGCCCAGTCCGATGAATGCCCCTACTTTCATTGTCTGCCTCTTGCGCGAAAAAATGAGTCGAAACGCCACGCCCGATTGATCGGGTCCACACTGTAGCGCCTGTGAAGGGTCTGCGGCTTGCAATGATTCCGCTTAAGCGCGCAACAGAATTTTGCTGCACCGCACCAAAATAGCTTGACAAGGCCCTAAAAACATGAAGAATGCGATTTGTGCACCGCACCATTTAGACTTTTAAAACACCTTCGAAAAGCGCCTAAGCCACACCGTTTTTCAGCAGCCCACTCATGTCAAGAAGGACCTTCACCATGATCACTAAACCCGAAGACCTCATGAAACTGCAGGCCCAAGCTTTGCAGGCCACCGGCGACGCCGCCGCAAAAACCCTGGAGGGATTTCAGCGTCTCGCCGAGCTCAATATGCAGACCGCGCGCGCAACACTTGAGCAGTCCAGCGAACAAATCAGTGCGCTGCTGGCAGCCCGCGACACCAAAACCCTGACTGAGCTGGTCACCAGTCTGGCCCGGCCTCAGCAGGATCAGTTCTCAGCCTATGCCAAGGCAGTGTTTGCCATCTACCAAGACACCGGCGCCGAGCTAGGCACCATGGTTGAAAAACAAGTGGCGCAGAGCAATCGTCAGCTTGCCGACGCCGTCGAGACGTTTGCCAAGACCGCACCCGCAGGCTCTGAAGGTGCTGTGGCATTCATCCGTCAGTCGCTGGAAGCTGCGCGCTCAGCCTACGACCAGGTCAACGCCACCGCGCGTCAGTTTGCCGATGTCGCCGAGGGTACGACCAAGCGCCCGGGCGCACGCCGCTAAGCGGCTTGATCAACCAACTAAACGGCCGACGTTCGAAACGGGGCGCACTCGGGCTGCGCGGACACTCAACACGCTTTTTCGGCGTTACAGTGCAACTTCAATCGTCCTGGGGTGTCCGTCATGACCCGTCGCCTGTTTACTGCCTGTCTGGGCACTGAAACCAATTCGTTCTCGCCTATCCCCACTGGGATGTCGGTGTTTGAAAACACGCTACTGGTGCGTGGCGGCAATTTCGGTACGCGGCCTGCATTGTTTGCGCTGCCACTGATCACCTGGCGCGAGCGCGCCCGCGCGCTGGGCTGGACGGTTATCGAGGGGCTGGCCGCCTTCGCCGCGCCCGCCGGTGATACTCCACGGGCCGTCTTTGAAAGCCTGCGCGATGAACTCCTGAATGAATTGCGCGCGGCCATGCCGGTTGACGCCGTTTTGCTCAATCTGCACGGAGCGATGATCGCCCAGGACTATCCTGACGCCGAAGGCGATCTGCTTGCGCGCGCGCGCGAGATCGTAGGGCCCAAGGTGCCTATCGGTGCCGAGTTCGATCTGCATGCCCATCTGACTGAGCTCAAGGTTCGCAGCGCTGATTTTCTGGTGGGGTTCAAGGAGTATCCGCATGTCGACGTGGTCGATCGCGCGCATGAGGTTTTTGACCTGATGCGGCGCATGCTGGCCGGAGAAATCCGCCCAGTGATGGCCATGGGCGACTGCAATATGTTGGGCATCTTTCCGACCACGCGCGAGCCCATGCAGACCATCGTTGCCGGCATGCACACGCGCGAGCGATTGCCTGGCGTGCTGTCCGTATCGCTCGCGCACGGCTTTCCATGGGGCGACACCCCTGAGGTCGGGGCCCGTGCGCTGGTCGTCACTGATGGCAATCTCGAACTCGCGACACGGCTCGCTCGCGAACTGGCCGACGAGGTTCGCGCACACCGGCAGGCCATCATCGCGCCTTTCATGACCATCGACCAGGCCATCGACCGTATTGAGGCAACCGACGGACGCACGACAGACGACCCGCGACCCCTGGTGCTGGCTGATGTGGCTGACAACCCGGGCATCGGCAGCGCCGGCGACTCTACCTTTGTGCTGGCGCGGCTCATTGAACGCAAGGTGGGTGGCGTGGCGATATCGCCCCTCTGGGACCCCCTGGCCACACAGATCGCATTCGACGGCGGTGAGGGCGCGCGTCTGGCCATGCGCATCGGAGGCAAATTGGGGCCGGGTTCGGGCGCGCCCGTCGATGCGCCCGTGCAAGTGATCAAGCTGGTCTCTGAGGGATGGCAGCCTTTTGCGGGCAGTCAGGCGCCGCTTGGGCGCATGGCCTGGCTGCGACTGTTCCCTGATGAACCAGGCCGCAGCATTGAGGTCATCGTGAACGACCACCGCATGCAAAGTCTGCATCCGGCTTGTTTCACCGCAGCCGGGCTTGAGCCCTCTCGCATGCGCGCGCTGCTGGTCAAATCAACCCAGCACTTTCACGCTGGTTTCGCACCCATTGCGCGCGAGGTGCTCTACGTCAGCGCACCCGGCAGTGGCTCGATGGATATGAAAAGCCTGCCCCTCACGCGGCTTACACGATCGCTTTGGCCGCGCCAATAGGCGGGTCGCCTGCGTCGTGCACGATCAGCTGATGCGCAAGACCACCTTGCCCACATGGCTCATGGCCTCACAGTCCTGATGAGCCTGCACGATTTCATCGAGCGAATACATTCGATAAAACTGGTGCTTGAGCCGATCTTCGGATAAGGCGCGGGCGATGAAGTCGGCCGCCTCATCATGGGCCTGTGCTGACATGGCATAAACCAGCACAAACCGCACGGTGAGGTCTTTGCTAAGCATGGGCCAAAACGGAATGCTGGGCTCAGGCATGGCGTCGGAGGCATAGCTGGCGATCACGCCACCCGGTTTAAGCATGGCAATACTGGCTGCAAGATTGGCGCCAAAAGCCACATCAACCACACGATCCAGGCGCTGCGCCCCGCCCAAAATCTGCGCCATCCGCGCAGGTACATCCTCATTACGATAGTTGATCACATGATGCGCGCCAGCCTCCAGCGCCCGCTCGGCCTGGGCCGGACGACTCACCGTGGCAATAACCTGCGCTGCTCCGCCCAGACGCGCCATCTGGACCGCGTAATAACCCACCGCGCCCGCGCCCCCGGTCACCAGCACATTGCGACCGGCGACAGGGCCATCGGCAAACACACATCGGTGCGCAGTCATGGCGGGAATGCCCATGCAGGCACCCGCGTCGAAGCTGACTGAATCGGGCAGGCAAACCGCCTTGCGCGCGGGTACTGTCGTGAACTGGGCGGCAGTGCCTCCGGGCCGCCCCAGCGTCGCCTCATAAACCCAGACGCGCTCTCCGATGCGAGTCACCGACACACCCTCACCGACCGCATCAATGACACCGGCACCGTCTTGATGCGGAATCACCCGTGGAAACGGCATCTGGATATTGCCGCGCGCACCGCCCCGATTCTTGGTATCCGAGGGATTCACCGCCGAAGCATGAATGCGAACCCTGACCTCGCCGGGCGCGGGATCGGGCACTGTCAGTTCGCCCAGCTGCAAAACTTCAGCCGCCGGACCCTTTCTTTCATACCAAGCCGCTCGCATCATGAAATCCCCCTGAAGAGTGCAGAGTCAATCGCAAAGTTTACCGACGGCAATGGCGCCCGTGCGGTGGACGCGCTTTCTTACCAATGCTTACACGCCTTGCGCGGCAACCGGCGCTGCACAAGGCCTACCATGTGGATCTGACCTCGCCCACGAGCGCGGCAGTCCTATCAATGGCAACCCGGGAGCCTATCTATGAAACCCTCCGCTTTAAACCCACTGGTGCAAAGACCCACAGATAAGGTCGGCGCAACCGTCCGTAGCAGCCGCCTGACCCACTACGGGCTCGCCGCAGTAATCGCCTTCGGCGTGTCGCTCGCGCACGGTCAGGCACAGAATGTCCCGGCCTCGACAAGCTCTGCCAGCCCACAGGGCCCCGCAACCCCGCCTCACGCCATGCCTGGCCCTTCTATGCCGCACGCAATGCCGGGCCATGCAATGCGCGGTCATCATGCCGGCGGAGGGCACGGTTCGCACCACCAGCACGACAGTATGTATGCGCATGGTCACGGCCCAGGCAGTCAACCCGGCGGCGGTATGTATGCCCATGGGCACGGTCATCGGATGGGGGAGGGCGCGGCGACCGGCTTTAGCCGGATGCTGCAGGGTCTGGGTCTGGATGAGGCGCAGCGCGACCGTATCTTCGGCATACGGCATGCGGCGGCACCCGCCCTGCGCGAAAAAGGCAAGGCCATGAGGGCCGCGCACCAGGAGTTAGCCGCAGTAGCCATGGCCGCCGAATATGACGCTGCGCGTGCCAAGGCGGCAGCTGAGCGGCTGGCCCGCGCCACGGCGGACCTGGCCGAGCTGCGCGCGCGTACCCACAACGAGGTGTTCCGGGTGCTGACCCCTGAACAGCAAAAGCAGCTTCAGGAGCGGCGGGCTCGCATGCAGATGCTGGGCGCATCGCAGGGACATCGCCACAGTCTGCATCACGGTCAAGCCGGTCATGGCTGACCATCGCCCCTGACCATCACGACCGAGCCATGCGCGGGGTTGAGCACAACCCCGCATCGCACTTGGCGTAGTATTCGTCTCGCGCCACCTCGGTGGTGCAAACGCTAGGGGTGTTGGCCGCGTCCACCGGGCGCGTCCGACTGAGATAGTCCCTTTGAACCTGATTGAGGTAATCCTCGCGCAGGGAAGCCTGACGTATGGTCCGGGGTACTGAGCCCAGATCCGACCAGCCGACAGTCGACCTGCCCCTTCGCTTTCCAGCGGAAAGGAAGTCTGGCATGTCCAGCAACCACATCGTTTCGACGGCGCTTACGCCAGTCTCTGAGCAAGAACGGGTTTTCAGTTTTTCTTCGCACCTGAGCCTGTGGTTCAGCCTGGGCGTGGGGCTTTTGGTCATGCAGGTCGGCGCCTTCCTGGTACCCGCGGTGGGCACTCGCGAGGCGATCGCAGCCATCGTCTTCGGATCGATCATCGGCGCAGGGCTTCTGGCCTGGACCGCGCGCGTGGGTACCATCACGGGGCTATCCAGTGCGGGCCTGATGCACAGCACCTTCGGTGCACGCTTCGCCCGTCTTCCCGTGGTACTCAACATCGTGCAGTTATTCGGCTGGACCACCTTCGAGCTGGTCGTCATGCGAGAGGGCACCCAGGCCATTTTCAACAAGGCCCTGGGCTCGTCGGGCGGGCCTCTGGTTTATGTGCTTGCGACTCTCTTTTGGGGCGCAATCCTCACCGCACTCATGACCGGATCCATGCTCAAGCTGGTGCGTCGATTCGTCAGCCGCTTCGGTCTGCCGCTGGTGGTGCTGTCGCTGCTGTGGCTGACCGCGCACTTTGTCGGTGTGCTGCGAGAGCAGGGCTGGCAGTCTTTCATCGACCGGCCGGGCAATGGTTCGATGAGCATGCTGGCCGCGCTGGGCCTGGTGATGGCCATGCCGGTTTCCTGGTTGCCGCTGGTTGCTGACTATGCCCGCCATGGCACCAAAGCCTCAGCCACGCTGGGCGGGACCTGGCTGGGCTACACCCTGGCCAACATCTGGTGCTATGGGCTAGGGGTCATGGTGGCCAGCGTCTCGGCCCCGGGCACTGATCTGGTGGCGGCGTTGCTGCTTGCCCAGGGCGGCCTGCTCGCGCTGGGACTCATTCTGCTGGACGAGCTGGACAATGCCTATGGCGATGTGTACTCGGCTGCGGTCTCAGCCAACAGCCTGCGACCCTCAATGACCTTACGCCGATACGGCATGGGCATCGCCATCAGCTGCACCCTGCTGGCGCTGGTGCTACCCATGCACAGCCTCGAGCCATTTCTGCTGCTGCTCAGCTCGGTATTCGTGCCGCTTTATGGCGTCATTCTCGGACGCCTGGGCTTTGGCGTGCCCGGGCTGACTCCGGCACAACGCGCCGTCGAACCGGTGGCCGTCGGACTCTGGATTGCAGGCATTGTCCTGTATCACGGGGTTGAGCGGTTCGCGCCTCACCTGGGAGCAGCCATCGTCACCCTGGCCGTCACGCTGATCGCCGGCGCGCTCACCCGCGAGCGCCAGCGGGCTGCTTAAGCTCAATGCGCGGCTGGACTGACAGCCACTCGCCTTTGGGCAAGCGGCGCAAAACCATGATCGAGCGGACCGTGACCCGATCCGGTTTGAACACTGGCGCCTGCGGCAATGGCACCGAGAATGTAGCGCCGCGCCGCGTGCACGGCCTGCGCAAGCCCAAGTCCTTGCGCCAGATAGGCGGCTATCGCCGACGACAAGGTGCAACCGGTACCATGAACATTACGACTGGCAATTCGGGCACTGGCCAGGCGCACGTCGGCCTGGCCTGGCTGTACCAACACATCGACCACCTCGTCGCCCGCCAGATGGCCTCCCTTGACCAAAGCGGCACGGGCTCCCAGTGCGAGCAGGCGCTGCCCGGCATGAGCCAGTGCCGGTTCATCGTCGATCGTCGCCCCGATGAGCAGCGCCGCCTCATCCAGATTGGGGGTCACCACGCTCGCCCTGGGGAAGAGTTCAGCCATCAGCACAGCAACCGTCTCCTGGGCGATCAGGCGATCGCCACTGGTGGCCACCATCACCGGGTCAAGTACGACATGACGCGGCCGATAGTTATCAATCGCCCAGGCAACCACCTGAACGATCTCTGGCGCATGCAACATGCCGATCTTGACCGCATCGACACCGATGTCGTCAAACACCGAGCGCAACTGCGCACGCAGAAACTCGGCGGGTACACCGTGTATGGCCTGTACGCCCAAGGTGTTCTGCGCAGTCAATGCAGTAATGGCGCTCATGCCATAACAGCCCAAGGCCGCAAAGGTCTTGAGGTCAGCCTGAATGCCAGCGCCACCGCCACTGTCAGAGCCGGCAATCGTCAGTACCCGAATGTATCGATGCATCATGGAAGCACACTGAATGGTCACGGCACGCATTATCGTGGAGCCCGTCCATGAAACCTGATACGGCCGTGCTCGGTGCGGGGCTGATGGGGCGCCTGATTGCGCTCTCGCTGGCCAGGCGGGGCGAACGTGTAGCCCTGATAGACGCCGGCGGACCCGAGGGGCAGGGCTCAGCGGCTCGCGCAGCCGCCGCCATGCTGGCGCCCTTGGCCGAGTCGGCCATCACCGAGCTCAACGTGGTTCAGATGGGTCAGTACGGACTTTCGCGCTGGCCCGAGCTACTGGCTGCGCTGCCCGAGCCCGTGTTCTTTCAACGCGAGGGAACGCTCATTCTGTGGCATCGCCAGGATCAGGGCGAAGCGCAACGACTGATGGCCCGGCTTCGGCAGACGCACACGCAGCTGCCCGAGCTGCCGGCGCCGCAAACTCTGGATGCGGCTGGTATCCATCGGCTTGAGCCTTCCTTGAGCAACCGCTTTGCTAATGGCCTTTATCTTCACGGTGAGGGTCAGCTCGATAACCGCCAGTTGCTCGACGCACTCTTACAGGCGCTCCAGACCGCTGGCGTATCCCTGCACTGGCACAACCCTGTGCAGGCCAGTGACGCGCCATCGCTTCTGGCCGCGGTGCCCGAGGCAGGGCGTGTCGTTGATTGTCGCGGGTTGGGGGCGAGGCAGGCATGGCCCGAACTGCGCGGCGTGCGCGGCGAAGTCATCCGACTGCATGCGCCGCAGGCTCAGCTGATTCGCCCCACCCGCCTGATCCATCCACGCTATCCGCTCTACATCGCGCCCAAACCAAACTCGGTATTCGTCATCGGCGCCACTGAAATCGAAAGCGAAGATCTGTCACCGGCCAGCGTGCGCTCCACCCTCGAGTTGCTCACCGCCGCCTACAGCGTCGACAGCGCATTCGCCGAGGCCCGTATCCTCGAGATCAGCGCGCAGTGCCGACCGACACTCCCCGATAATCTGCCAGCCATACGGCCACTGCATCCGCGGGTGCTGCAGGTCAACGGTCTGTACCGGCACGGCTATCTGATCGCACCGGCCATGCACGACGCCGCCCTTGAGTGGCTGGTCGGCGGCGACAGCCCGCTTGCGCGACAATGGCGTCTGTCATGAAACCTGACCACAACATCGCTCACAAGCTCATGGCCATCACGGTCAACGGCGAGGTGCTGCGCCTGCCTGCCGGTGCAACCGTCGCCGATGCCGCTCAGGCTAGGGGGGTGCAGCCGCCGTTTGCTGCAGCCGTCAATATGTCGTTTGTGCCCAGGCCGCTGCACGGTCAGACGCTGCTTGACGAGGGTGATGTGGTCGAGCTGATTTCGCCCATCACGGGCGGGTAAGGCCGCGAATGTCTGTCACAGCATCCAGTCACCTACGGGGCGAAAAGCCATCCGCGGGCACCGACCGCCTTCAACTTTACGGTGAATCCTTTGATAGCCGTCTGCTTCTGGGCACTTCGCGCTATCCCTCCCCCGCCGTGCTCGCGCAGGCAATCGAGGCGGGCCGGCCAGCCATGCTGACAGCATCCCTGCGACGCCAGACCGCTGCCGGCGCCGATGCGCATCAGGGCTTCTGGAAACTGCTGCAGGCCTGTGCGGTGCCGGTGCTGCCCAACACGGCTGGCTGTCACAGTATCCAGGAGGTCATCACCACCGCCGAGATGGCCCGCGAAATTTTCGAAACCGACTGGATCAAGCTCGAGCTGATTGGCGATGACTACACGCTGCAACCCGACACGCTGAATCTGGTCGACTGCGCCGCGCAACTGCTGGCGCGCGGCTTCAAGGTGCTGCCCTACTGCACGGAAGATCTGGTGCTGTGCCAGGGCCTGGTGGCGGCAGGCTGTCAGGCCGTCATGCCCTGGGCTGCGCCGATTGGTACGGGTCGGGGCCCGGTTAATCCGTATGCGATGCGTATGCTGCGCGAACGCGTGCAGGTGCCGCTGATTGTCGACGCAGGCCTCGGACTGCCCTCGCACGCCTGCCAGGTGATGGAATGGGGCTTTGATGCCGTGCTGCTCAACACGGCCGTTGCTCTGGCCCGTGATCCAATCGCGATGGCCGCAGCCTTTGCCGCCGCGGTAAAGGCCGGCCGCAAGGCATTTCTGGCGGGTGCCATGGCCGAGCAGGACACGGCTCAGCCCAGCACGCCTGTACTGGGTACGCCCTTCTGGCATCAAGCCTGAGGTTCAGAGAGGGTCAGCATGATTGATAAGGCTGTCGTAAGCGCCATCCGCGCACACCACGCCGCTGAGGTTCAGATCGGGCCAGAGCGCGCGCTCGATCAGTGCGTCAGGCACGACGATCTGGCGCATGGCCAGTTACACGCAAGCATTGCCGCTGCGGCACGAACCATGGGCTTCATTGAAATCGATGCGCAGGTACTGGCAAAGGCATGGTGCCAACAAAGCGAGCGAGGCGGCCGCTTCGACGCTGCAGCCTGGCCTGATCACCCGGATGATTTCGGCTGGACCTCACCCCCTGAGCAAGAGCGATTCGCACCCTGCCCGAATCGTCTGGGGCTTTATGCTGTTCTACCAGACGCGCACTGGATTGCGCGCATGGCACAGGCCGGGGTACCCACTCTACAGCTTCGTTTCAAATCGGATGACCCTCAGGCGATCGATCGGGAGGTGCGCGATGCCGTGCGCGCGGTCGAGGGCAGCACAAGCCTGCTCTTCATCAACGACCACTGGCAGGCTGCTCTTGAACAGGGCGCCTATGGCGTGCACCTGGGCCAGGAAGACCTTGAGGCTCAGCGGGCAGGCTTGGCGAGGCTGCGCGCCGCCGGACTGCGTCTGGGCCTAAGTACGCATGGCTATGTCGAGATGAGTATCGCGGCTGCTGTTGCGCCCAGTTATCTGGCCTTGGGTGCGGTCTATCCAACAACGCTCAAACGCATGGCCACCGCGCCACAGGGCCCAGGGCGACTGGCCCGCTATGCCCGGTTGGCGCGCGGATTCCCGCTGGTCGCGATCGGTGGCATCGATGCTGATCGGATGCCCCAGGCGCTGGCGAGTGGTGTAGCTTCCGTAGCCGTGGTGCGCGCGTTGGTGGCGGCGAGCAAGCCCGAAGCCGAGGCCGCCCGCCTCATGGCCATCATCGCTCGGGCGGGCGTTGGACAGAACTGAAACCAGACAGGCCCACGGGCCGCCCACCTGACCCAGTCTGGCTTTAGTCCAGACTCTGAATTGTCTGGGCAATCATGCCGAACAGGGTGTCGGCATGGTCAGCGTTGAGCCAGCGCACAATCACCACGCTGCGCAGTGCAGGATCAATCCAGGTAAACGACGAACCTGCGCCAATCGCGAACACGCTTGTGGCGGGCGCCTTCGGAAATACCTGGCGTGTGGCATTCAACCAGACCAGGTAGCCGTAAAACGGCGCGATCGGGCAGGGCGCGTACAGGCGATCCATCCACTCGCTGGAAATCAGGCGCCGGCCCCGAAACTGACCACGGTCAAGCAGCAGTTCGCCGATCAGCGCCTGGTCAAGACTTGAAATGGTCACGCCGCCGCCCCAGTGAGTCCCGCCAGGAACCGACTGCATGCGGCGGCCCTCGATCTCGACCCAGGCATGGTCATAGCCGCGCCATGACCAGTCACGACTGGCGCCCAGCGGCTGCATGATCGCCTCATCAAACACCTCAGGCAGCGGCCTGCGAAACAAATGCAGCAGCGCCAGCGAGAGTTGGTTGATGCGAACATCGTTGTATTCCCAATAGGTACCTGGCGCGCGCAGCGGTCGCGCATCGCCCTTGTTGCCATCGGTATTCAGAGCGGGCTGAAAGGACAGCTTGCGATACCGATCGACCTGGTCCGGTAGTCCGAAACAGCTGCCCTCCCACTCGCTGGTCTGCTGCAGCAGATGCGTCCAGGTGATGCCCTGATTGTGTGCCCCCTCAAATCCAATGCCGGATACCCGCCTGATCACCGGCTCATCCGGATTGGGCAACAGGCCACGGTCATGGGCCACACCGGCCAGCAGCGCCAGATACGTCTTGGCAATGCTGAAAGTAAGGTCAGAGCGCTCGGGCTCGCCCCAGCGGGCCAGTTCACGCCCATCTTTCAGGATAAGTCCGGTCGGACCTCCGCGAGCAGATACCGGTCCGAGTAGCCGATTGTGGGGGGCGGGATCAGCACCGTGTACGCCCCAGGTGCTGCCGTCCATTGAAGGCTCACGAGACCAGCTGGACTCATGAGCAGTGGCGAAGGCAATCGCCGGCGCAAAACGATCTTGAGTTGATGAAATGGAAGCGGTCATGATCACTGGGTTTCTATAAGCCGGGAACAACACGCTACCATGCGGGCATGAAGAGCACCGACACATCCCGAAATGCGACCGCGTTGAACGAATCCGAGCTTGCCGAACTCGACGAGCTGCTTGAGGCCGCTGAGCCTGTTAACGCCATGATGCTGGAGGAGTTTGACGGCTTATGCGCAGCGCTGGCCTGCGCACCCGGCCGACCAGCCGATACCGCCATGGATGAAGCCTGGGTCGCCACGGTTGTCGGCGGCAATGCGCCGCAGGTACGTCGACGCCTGGGCGAAGCACAGTACCAGCGGCTGGTAACGCTGCTGAACCGGCATCGCCAATCGGTGGCGCAACGCCTGACGGACACCACCCACTTCAGTGCCGTCATGGGCCATGACCAGGATGGTCGTGCACTGGCCGATGCCTGGGCAATCGGCTTTCTACGCGGCATCGAACTCAATGAAGAGGCCTGGACCGATGTTCAGGATGATGAGCGCTACGACGAGATATTCGAGCTGATCTACCGCTTTGCAATGGAGGGCGCTGACCCCGACGCAGGCGCAGCGGCCGCCGACCCCGACGCGGCACTCGCGCTCGATCCAATCGCAGACGACGAGCGTGAAGCCCTGGTCGATGACATGCTTGATGGCGTCAGTGAATTATTCGATGCACTGGCGCCCGCTCGCCAGAACCTGCGCGAGCAATAAGCGCAGCTCTTGTAAACCTAAAGTCTCCTAGGAGTTCCCAATGAATTCAGCACCGAAAGTTGCCATTGTGACGGGTGGCGGAACAGGCGTGGGGCGTGCCGCGGCGCGTGCGCTTGTCGGCGCGGGCTGGCAGGTTGTCCTGGCCGGTCGCAGGCCGGAACCGCTTGCGCGGGCCATTGAGGAAATCGGCACGATTGGGCCGACACCTGTGGCCATGCCGACTGACGTAGGCGACCCCACATCGGTCCGGTCGCTGTTCGACCAGACGCAGACCCGTTTTGGTCGGCTTGATCTGCTCTTTAATAACGCCGGCACGGGCGCGCCGCCCGTTCTGCTTGAAGATCTCAGTTATGAACAATGGATGACGGTGGTCAATGCCAATCTGACAGGGGCCTTTCTGTGCACGCAGCAGGCATTCCGCCTGATGAAGTCACAAACCCCGCGGGGTGGACGCATCATCAACAACGGGTCGATTTCGGCCTATGCACCGCGCCCCAACTCAGCCCCTTACACCGCCACCAAGCATGCGATCAGCGGCCTGACCCGATCGACCTCGCTCGACGGTCGCAAGTACGACATTGCCTGCGGTCAAATCGATATTGGCAATGCCGCCACCGAGATGACTGAACGCATGAAAGCGGGTGTGCCGCAGGCCGACGGTTCCGTTCGTGAAGAGCCGCGCATGGACGCCACGCACGTGGGTCAGGCGGTGCTACACATGGCCAGCCTGCCACTGGATGCCAATGTGTTGTTCATGACCATCATGGCCACCAAGATGCCCTTCGTGGGCCGGGGCTGAGCAGGCTCTTAAGTAGCCGCCTCGGCGAGCATCTCCATGATGGCCTGCGCGCCCTGGGCTCCGCTGAGCGCATAGCGGTCGTTGGCAATGAAGCAGGGCACGCCGTTGACGCCCGCCTCGCGCGCGCGCTGATCGGCCTGAGCCACGGCTGCCAGCACGTCAGCGTCTTCTAGGGCCTGATCGACGGCCGAAGCCGACAGGCCCGCAGCCAGTGCGATCTCGCGCAGCGTGCGCTCATCGGTCAGATCGGAACCCCGCTGAAAATAGGCCACAAACAGGGCCTCCACCACGCGGTCCTGCGCAGGCGCATCGGCGGCCTGCGCGATCAGCGCATGAGCACGCAGGGTGTTGGGCTGGCGGCTGATGGACTCCAGCATAAGCTCGAGCGACACCGCCGCGGCGGCGCGCCGCACATTAGCAAAACGAGCTGTGTCATCAGACCCGAACTTCGCTTTGAGGTAGTCGCTGCGCGCAATACCCTCCTGGGGCAGTCCCGGATTGAGCTGAAACGGATGCCAGCGCACCTGTATCTCGATCGAGGGATGCGTCGTCCGCATGAGCGCAATCGCCTGCTCAAGCTGTCGTTTACCCACGAAACACCAGGGACACACGATGTCAGACACCACCTCGACTCGAAGCAACGTGGCCTGCGCGGGAACGGATTTTGATTCAGTCATGGATAGAGATCCTGTGGTGCATCAAACTCAGCGACATCGAGCGTCGACCGATTTACGCTCGATCGGCGCCCTTGTCCGACTCCTGCGCAGGGGCGCACACGGACACACGGGGTTAGACTGACGGATCAGAACGCGGGTCGACACCCCCAGCGACACTCGCGCAAGCCGTTTCAGGAGAGCTCTCATTATGGCAGGCGAATTCGATTCAAAGGTCGTGCTCATCACGGGCGCGAGTAAAGGCATAGGGCTGGCCTGCGCAGCTGCGTTCGCAGCACAAGGCGCACGGGTCGTCGGCGTCAGCCGAAGCAGCGACAACCTCAAGCGCGCGCAGGCTGAGCTGGCCCAGCGCGGCCTCAATATGTGCGCAACCCACGCGGTCGACCTCACCGATGCGCGGGCCGCGCTCGACATGGTCAGCCAGATCGAATCCGAGACCGGTGCGATCGCAGTGCTCGTTAATTCAGCGGGGGCGGCGCGCCGCTTTGCCCCCGAAGAGCTCTCTGCCGAGGCCTTCCAGCAGGGCATGCAGGCCAAGTATTTCAGCTACATGAATGTAATGGAGCCGGTCGTGCGTCACATGGTGTCGCGCAACAGCGGAGCGGTGGTCAACATCGTCGGCCAGGGTGGCCGGCAGGCGGGTGTTATGCATATCGCCGGCGGCTCGGCTAACGCCGCACTCATGCTGGCCAGCGTGGGTTACGCACGGGCCTGGGCCGCACGAGGCGTTCGAGTTAATGCCATCAACCCTGGCCTCACCCGAACATCCCGCGTCGATGAGGGTCTGGCGGCCTCTGCGCGCGCATCCGGCCGGGATAAACAGGCCCTGCTGGCCGAAGAACTGGCCCGAATTCCCATGGGCCGAATGGCTGAGCCCAGCGAAATCGCCGAGGTGGCGCTGTTTCTGGCCTCCTCGCGCGCAAGCTACGTATCGGGGGCCATCATTCCCATGGATGGTTGCGCGACTTCGGTTATCTGAAACGCACCGTGCACGCCCGCAAAGCCGGCCCTCACGAAGCCCCCTATGCGGGGCTCAGTCCGACCACGGTGCTTGATGCACTCGACTCGGTCGATCTGCGCGGCGACGGGCGGCTGCTGGCACTCAACAGCTACGAAAACCGGGTCTACCTGGCCTACCTGGAAGACGGCGGCTCGGTGGTGCTCAAGTTCTACCGCCCTGAGCGCTGGAGCAGCGCGCAAATTCAGGAAGAGCACGAGTTCGTACTCGAACTCGCTGCAGCCGAGATCCCGGTGGTAGCGCCTCTGATCCTGGGTACCAGGGCCCGCTCGCTCAACGAGCATGAGGGATATCGCTTCGCCGTCTATCCGCGGCGCGGTGGCCGCGCGCCCGAGCTTGAGCAGCCCGGCGTATTGGCCCGAATCGGGCGCTTTATTGGCCGTATTCACGCGGTGGGCGCGCACCGGGCCTTCGTGTACCGCCCCGCCATCACCGTGGACCATCTGGGGCAGGAATCACGCGATTGGCTAGCGGCCAGCGGTATGCTGCCACCCGAAGTGGCCGCGCGCTGGCTGGCGGTAACCGATGAGGCCCTGGCCCGTGCTCGCGAAGCCTTCGCCAAACAGCCGGCCATGCAAACTATTCGACTACATGGCGACGTGCATCCTGGCAACCTTCTGTGGACCGATGAAGGGCCGCACTTCGTCGATTTCGATGACGCGCGCAGCGGCCCCGCCGTACAAGACCTCTGGATGCTGTTGGCCGGCCATGAAGCCGACCGGACCGCGCAACGGACTGAGCTGCTCGCAGGCTATGAGGCCTTTGCCGAATTCGATGACGCCCAACTCGCCTTGATCGAGCCGCTGCGTACGCTTCGTCTGGTGCACTACAGTGCCTGGATTGCGCGGCGCTGGCACGACCCCGCGTTTCCAGCCGCTTTCCCCTGGTTCGGCACAGCCCGCTACTGGGAAGAGCGAGTCGCCGAGCTTCAGGAGCAAATCGAGTCTATGCAGCACAAGAACGGAGCGGCATCATGACGCATCCGGCGCCTAGCGCCGCTGGCCCCTGGCCGTCAGGGCCTGGCGGCGAGATGGCACAACTGATTGATGCCATCGCGTTTGCTGCACAAAAGCACCGTCATCAACGCCGCAAAGATGTGCACGCATCGCCCTACATCAACCATCCGATTGAACTGGTGCAGGTACTGGTCAGCGAGGCTGGCATTCTGGACACGGCGGTGCTGGTTGCAGCCATCCTGCATGACACCATAGAAGACACCCAAACCACCGAGCAAGAAATCTCAGCGCGCTTTGGCGGCGCCATTGCATCAGTCGTGGTGGAGCTTACCGACGACAAAGACCTGCCCAAGCCGCAGCGCAAGGCCGCGCAGGTTTCGCGGGCGGCCGGCGCCTCACACCATGCCCGGCTGGTGCGACTGGCCGACAAGATCTGCAACCTGCGCGATGTCGCCCAGAGCGCACCCGTCGGCTGGTCAGTAAGCCGATGTCGCGAGTATTTTGACTGGGCGCGCGCGGTAGTCGATGGCATGCGGGGTACCCATGCGGTGCTGGAAGCGCTTTTTGATGAGGTCTACGAGCGGCGGCCCTGAGCAGGCACAGTGCTCTAAAATCCTGAGCCTTATCGCTAGCAGCGAAAACGAGTCTTAACCTCGCCATCGGACGATTCAATATGACCACCATCAAAACCATCGGCATCATCGGCGCCGGCACCATGGGTAACGGCATCGCTCACGCATGTGCGCTGGCGGGCATTGATGCCGTCATGCAGGACATCAATGAAGCCTCCCTTGAGCGCGGCATGAAAGCCGTGGGCGCCTCGCTGGATCGGCTGGCGCGTAAGGGCACCATCGATGAGACTCAGAAGGCGGCCGCCCTGGCGAGAGTCTGCACCACCTTGCGCGCAGACGATCTGGCCAGTGCCGATCTGATCATCGAGGCCGCCACCGAGAACGAGTCCCTCAAGCGCGACATTCTGAAACGTATCGAATCTATCGCCCGTCCTGACTGCATCATCGCGACCAACACATCGTCCATTTCGATCACAAGGCTTGCCGCTCACATCGCACAGCCCGAGCGCTTCGTGGGTATGCACTTCTTCAATCCCGTGCCGGTGATGGCTCTGGTCGAAATCATTCGAGGTCTGCGCACCTCCGACGAAACGGTGTCCGTCGTCACCGAGCTGGCGCAAAGGCTTGGCAAGACACCCATCGGCGTTAAAAACAGCGCAGGCTTCGTGGTCAACCGCATTCTGTGCCCGATGATCAACGAGGCTATTTTTACGCTGGGTGAGGGTCTGGCCAGCGCCGAGGAAATCGATGCGGGCATGAAGCTGGGCTGCAACCATCCGATCGGCCCCCTGGCTTTGTGCGACCTGATCGGTCTGGATGTGCAGCTGGCGGTCATGGAAGTGCTCTACACCAGCTTTAATGATCCCAAATACCGGCCCGCACCCCTGCTACGCGAGATGGTCGATGCCGGACTTCTGGGGCGCAAAACTGGTCGTGGCTTTTACAGCTACTCTAAGTAAACCTCGACGCGGATCAAGGCGGGCCAAGGGTTTACCCCTGCCTGTGCTCCCGGTAAGCTTGAAGTAAGCTCATCCGATCATTCTAAGTTCCGGTAAGAGCGTCCGCCCGAGGGATGGCTCTGTAACCGGTCGGCGGTGGCAGGTGCTCGGCACCGGATGCACGACCGCATCAAAACAAGGAGACTCCTCGGATGTCCCAGCACGCACCCGCGAGCGTCGCTGATATGCAGGCGCTCGGCGCAAGCACCTTTCCCCGCTTGCTGCTTGAACACGCCCGCGCGCGGCCCAACGCGCCAGCCCTGCGCGAAAAGCACCTGGGCATCTGGCAAACCCTCACCTGGGGTGAGCTGGCCGAGCAGGTTCAATCTATGGCGGCCGGACTTGCAGCCCTGGGTCTGGGCCGGGGCCAGCACCTGGCCGTGGTCGGAGAAAACCGGCCGCGCCTGTACGCGGCCATGATCGCCGCTCAGGCACTGGGGGCGATTCCGGTGCCGCTCTACCAGGACGCGGTCGCTGTCGAGATGGGCTTCGTTTTTCGCAACGCGCAAATTGGTTTTGCCATCGTCGAAGACCAGGAGCAGGCCGACAAACTGCTGGAGGTGCGTGAGGCCTACCCGGGGCTTGGGCACATCATCTATGACGACCCCAGGGGCTTGCGCAACTACGGGCAAGCCGAACTGATGGCCTTGGACACCCTCATCGCACAGGGTGCCGAGCTGCGCCGCTCGCAGTCTGACCAAATCAGGCGCGACATCGAACAGGGCTCGCCCGAGGACGTGGCCGCCATGTTCTACACCTCGGGCACGACGGGTAACCCCAAAGGTGTCATACACACGCATCGCAACCTCATCACCATGGCGCGCGTGGCCTCGCAGATGGAGCACCTGGGCCCCGACGAAGAGGTGCTCGCCTATCTACCCATCGCCTGGATCGGACAGAACATCTTCTCGTATGCACAGTGGCTGGCCTGCGGCTTTACCGTTAACTGCCCCGAGGCGCAGAACACGGTCTCGGCCGACATGCGCGAAATTGGCCCCACCTACTACTTCGCGCCGCCGCGGGTACTTGAGGCCCTCCTTACCCAGGTCACTATCCGCATGGAGGACGCTGCCGCACCCAAGCGCTGGCTCTTCAAGCACTTTATGGCGGTAGCCCGTTCAGTGGGTGAACGCATTCTCAACGGCGACAGCTCGGTGAGCCTGATTGAGCGGCTGCAGTATCGCCTGGGCGATGCCCTGATTTATGCACCGCTGCGCAACGCACTGGGCATGAGCCGGGTACGTGTTGCCTATACCGCAGGTGAGGCTATCGGTCCCGATCTCTTCGTGTTCTATCGATCACTAGGCATCAATCTGAAGCAGTTGTACGGCTCAACTGAGACTGCCGTCTTCGTGTGCGTTCAGCCCGACGGCCAGGTCAAAGCCGATACGGTCGGCCCGCCCGTGCGCGGCGTCGAGATTCGGCTGACCGAAACAGGCGAAGTACTCATTCGCAGCCCGGGGCTGCTGCGTGAGTACTATCTCAACCCCGAGGCCACGGCCGAGGTGAAAGATGCTCAGGGCTGGTATCACACCGGCGATGCCGGCTATCTCGACAGCGATGGACATCTCAAGATTATCGATCGCGCCAAAGACGTGGGTAAACTTGCCAGCGGCGCGATGTTCGCGCCGAAGTACATCGAGAACAAACTGAAGTTCTTCCCGTTCATCAAAGAGGCGGTCGCTTTCGGCAGTGACCGCGACCGGGTCATGGCCTTCATCAATATTGACTTCGAGGCCTGCGGCAACTGGGCAGAGCGACGTAACCTCACGTACACCGGCTACGTCGATCTGGCCTCCAGGCCCGAAATCCTCGAACTCATCGAAGATTGCGTGCAACAGGTCAATGCTGATCTTGCCGCCGACCCCATCATGAGTGCCTCGCAGGTTCATCGGTTTCTGGTCCTTCACAAAGAGCTCGACGCCGACGATGAAGAACTCACCCGCACGCGTAAGGTCAGGCGCGGTTTCATCGCACAGAAGTATCAGGTTCTGATCGACGCGCTATACGCCGATAAGCCCGAGCAGTTCATCGAGACCCAGGTTCGCTTCGAAGATGGGCGTACGGGTTCGGTGTCGGCCACGCTTCGTTTGCATGACGCACGAACCTTCGCGCCGGCCGCCGCGCAGCGCAAGGCCGCCTGAAGAGCGCCTGGAGACCACCACCTTATGCAGACGCAATCATGAACGGCAGAACATTCGGCGACATTATTCTCGAGCTGCGCGGAATTTCACTGTCATTCGGCGGCGTAAAAGCCCTTACCGACATTTCCTTCGATGTGTGCGAGCACGAGATCCGCGCCATCATCGGCCCTAATGGTGCCGGCAAGAGCTCCATGCTCAATGTGATCAATGGCGTGTACTCACCGCAGCAGGGCGAAATCGTGTTTCGGGGCCAGCACTCGCAGCGCATGGATCCACACCGTATGGCGACCATGGGGGTGGCTAGAACCTTTCAGAGTCTGGCGCTCTTCAAGGGCATGACGGTTCTCGACAACATCATGGCCGGGCGCAGCCTCAAGATGCGCGCCAATATTTTGCAACAGGCCTTCTGGAAGGGCGCGGCCGAGCGTGAAGAAACAGCGCACCGTGAGCACTGCGAACGCATCATCGACTTCCTCGAAATCCAAGCCTATCGTAAGACCCCAGTGGGCCGATTGCCCTATGGTCTGCAAAAGCGGGTTGACCTCGGTCGGGCGCTGGCCATGGAGCCTAGTCTGCTGCTGCTCGATGAGCCCATGGCGGGCATGAATGTCGAAGAAAAACAGGACATGAGCCGCTTTGTGCTGGACGTCAACGACGAGTTCGGCACCACCATCGTGCTCATTGAGCATGATATGGGGGTGGTCATGGACATATCAGACCGTGTGGTCGTGCTTGATTACGGCAAGAAAATCGGTGACGGCACGCCCGATGAGGTGCGCAACAACCAGGACGTGATCGACGCCTATTTGGGCGTGGCTCACTGAGGGGACGAGGCAATGGGCTTTTTTCTGGAGGTCGTACTCGGCGGACTCATGGCTGGAGTGCTGTACTCACTAGTGGCACTGGGCTTCGTGCTTATTTTCAAAGCCTCGGGTGTATTTAATTTTGCCCAGGGTGCCATGGTGCTGTTTGCCGCACTGGCCATGGCCAGGCTGTCCGAGTGGATTCCCGAAATCACTGGCATCGATAACCTGTGGCTTGCCAACCTGCTGGCATTCGCACTGGCCGCTTTGGTGATGTGGGGTGTCGCAGTGGCGGTTGAGCGCATCGTTCTGCGGCCGTTGGTCAACCAGGAGGGCGTCACCTTGCTGATGGCCACCCTCGGCGTGACTTATTTTCTAGATGGTTTCGGCCAGACCATCTGGGGCTCAGATATCTACAAAATCGATCTGGGCATCTCTAAAGATCCGCTCATCCTTTTTGATAGCGTCTTCGAGGGCGGCATTCTGCTCAACCGTGACGACATCGTCGCCGCTGTCATGGCGGTGCTTCTGGTGGCAGTGTTGGCTCTGTTTTTTCAAAAGACTGCCACGGGTCGGGCACTGCGCGCCGTGGCAGACGATCATCAGGCGGCACAATCCATTGGCATCCCCCTCAACCGCATCTGGGTGATTGTCTGGACAGTGGCCGGATTTACTGCGCTGGTGGCCGGCATGGTCTGGGGCAGCAAGTTAGGGGTTCAGTTTTCATTGGCTATTCTGGCCCTGAAGGCACTGCCCGTGGTCATTGTGGGTGGCTTCACCTCGGTACCTGGGGCCATCATCGGCGGTCTTATCATCGGTTTAGGCGAGAAACTCGCTGAAATTTATCTGGGCCCCATCATCGGGGGTGGGCTTGAAAACTGGTTTGCCTATGCGGTGGCGCTGCTGGTGCTACTGGTACGGCCCCAGGGTCTCTTTGGCGAACGCATCATCGACCGGGTGTAGGACGGACAGCGAACATGCTTTATCGTGAAAACGGGCAGTTCAAGGCCTCTTACCGGGCCGATCAGCAGGTTTTTCCTATTGCGCAGGACCGCTGGCTGGTCATCGCGCTGATCGCGTTTGCCTTCATCGGTGTGCCGATGCTGGCCAGCGAATACATGTTCCGCGCCATTCTCATCCCCTTTGTCATTCTGTCTCTGGCTGCGCTGGGTCTGAACTTGCTGGTGGGTTATTGCGGGCAGATTTCACTGGGCTCAGGCGCCTTCATGGCCATCGGCGCCTACATTGCCTATAACGCGCTAACCCGGATCGAAGGCATGCCGGTGGTCGGTGCATTTGCGATTGGTGGGCTGGCTGCCATGGTCATGGGGATCATCTTCGGCATCCCAAGCCTGCGTATTCGAGGTCTATATTTGGCGGTGGCTACCCTGGCGGCGCAATTCTTTTTTGACTGGGTATTCGCGCGTGTTGCCTGGTTTACCAATTACTCGGCGTCGGGCTCGGTGTCGGTGCCCAAGCTGAGCGCATTTGGTATTGCCATCGACACGCCGATCGCCAAGTATATTTTTTGCCTGACCATCGTTACCCTGCTGGCCCTGGCGGCTAAAAACATCGTACGTGGCCATACTGGCCGCTCATGGATGGCCATTCGAGACATGGACGTTGCCGCTGAGGTGATTGGCATACGCCCCGTCGTGGCCAAGCTTTCGGCCTTCGCGGTGAGCTCATTTTTTATCGGTGTGGCCGGTGCCATGTGGGCATTTGTGCACCTTGGCTCCTGGGAACCACTGGCTTTTGACGTCAACCGTTCACTCAATCTGCTGTTCATGATCATCATCGGCGGCATGGGCTCCATCATGGGCAGTTTTTTTGGCGCTGCCTTCATCGTGGTTTTGCCCATCCTGCTCAATCAGGTACCCGCCGCTTTGGGTATCCCGCTTTCAACCGCTGCGGCGTCGCACCTTGAGTTCATGATCTTTGGCGCCCTTATTGTATTTTTCCTGATTGTCGAACCCCACGGGCTGGCAAGACTGTGGTCCATCGGCAAAGAGAAGCTGCGTCTTTGGCCTTTCCCTCACTGAGCATGCCTGTCTGCCCGGGCTTGCTCATACTGCTCTCTCGCTCATATTGACGTACACGTTAAGGAGGTTCTAATGAGACACACTCGAAAACTCGCCTGGCTGGCTAGCACCGCTGCCGCTGCATTGATACCCGCCTGGGTCGGCGCGCAACAGCCCAAAGCACCGGCTGCACCAGCCGCGGCACCGGCTAAGTCGGCCGCACCCGCTGCGGGCGCTAAAGAGCAATTCTTTCCCCTGCTGGTTTACCGCACCGGCGCCTATGCGCCCAACGGCGTGCCCTTCGCCAACGGCATGCATGATTACTACAAGATGCTTAACGCCCGCGACGGCGGCATCGGCGGTGTACGACTGGTGATGGAAGAGTGCGAAACCGGTTATGCAACCGATCGTGGCGTTGAATGCTACGAGCGTCTGAAGGGCAAAGGCCCCACCGGTGCCACCGCCTTCCACCCGCTGTCCACCGGAATTACCTTTGCGCTAACCGACAAAGTGCCCGGCGACAAGATTCCGCTGGTCACGGCGGGCTATGGGCGATCAGAGTCGGCTAATGGTGAAACCTTCCCCTGGAACTTCATCCTGGGCGGCAGCTACTGGGTCGCGGCTGACATCCTGGTGCAAAAGATTGGCGAGCTCAACGGCGGGCTCGATAAGCTGCGCGGCAAGAAAATCGCCCTGGTCTATCACGACTCGCCTTTCGGCAAAGAGCCCATCCCGCTGCTGCAGGAGCGGGCCAAGATGCACGGCTATCAGCTCATTCTGATCCCCGTCACCCATCCGGGCGTCGAGCAGAAAGCTGCCTGGCTGCAGGTGCGCCGCGATCGGCCTGACTATGTCTTCCTGTGGGGCTGGGGGGTCATGAACTCAACCTCCATCAAGGAGGCTGTAGCCACTGGCTATCCGCGCGACAAAATGTACGGTGTCTGGTGGTCGGGTGCAGAGCCCGATGTGGTTCCCGCCGGTGATGGTGCAAAAGGCTATAACGCCCTCACCTTTATGGCACCTGCCGGAATGGGTCGAATCCACCAGGACATCGTCAAGCACCTGCATGACAAGGGCCAGGGCACCGGTCCCAAGGACGAAGTCGGTCAGGTTCTTTATAACCGGGGACTGACCAGCGCCTTTGTAACCGCCGAGGCCGTACGCATCGCTCAGACACGCTTTGGCAAGCGTCCGCTCACCGGCGAAGAGGTGCGCTGGGGTCTCGAGAATCTGGACATCGACGCAGCCCGTATCAAGCAGGCTGGGTTCGAAGGCCTAATGCAGCCCATCAGTACCAGCTGCCGCGATCACATGGGCGGCAAATCGGCCCAGATCCACACCTGGGATGGCAAGCAGTGGGTCATTGCGCCCAAGGTTTACGAGGCTGACATGCAGATCCTCAAACCCATGCAAGACAGCTTTGCAGCCAAGTACGCTCAAGAGAAGAAACTCTCGCCGCGTGACTGTGCCAAGGAGCTGGCGGGCGGCTGATTCCGTATCGGTAAGTCGCGCCCGTTGCGCCAGCCCCTGCTTGCGGGTGGGGCTGGCGCTTCTGCTCATTGAGGCGCTACCACTGAATTGCCCGAACCCATTGTTCAAACCCAAGCGGGTTAGCTCGATCATTGCCTTAACCCTGGAGCACGACTCATGAGCAATCCCATGCTGGTCGTCAATGGCATTGAAGTCATCTACAACCATGTCATTTTGGTGCTCAAGGGGGTCTCCCTGCAGGTGCCTGAGGGCAGCATCGTCGCCTTGCTGGGCGGCAATGGTGCCGGCAAGACCACCACCCTGCGCGCGGTTTCAAACCTGCTCAAGGGCGAGCGCGGCGAAGTCACCAAGGGCTCGATTCAATACCGCGGCGAAGCGATCGAAAATCTCAGCCCCGCAGAGCTGGTGCGCCGTGGCGTGGTCCAGGTGATGGAAGGTCGTCACTGTTTCGGTCACCTCACCGTCGAAGAAAACCTCCTCACCGGCGCCTACACCCGCAAGCTGGGTCGCGGTGAGCTAGATGCCGCACTTGAAAGGGTTTATCACTACTTTCCCCGTTTAAAAACACGGCGTCAGTCGCAAGCGGGCTACACGTCTGGCGGCGAGCAGCAGATGACCGCTGTCGGTCGCGCGTTGATGGCCAATCCACGCATGATTCTGCTTGATGAGCCCTCCATGGGACTGGCCCCGCAAATCGTCGCTGAAATCTTCGATATCGTGCGCGACCTGAACCAGAAAGAGAAGGTCAGCATTCTGCTGGCCGAGCAAAATACCAACGTAGCCCTGCGCAACGCCGACTACGGCTATATTCTTGAAAACGGCCGTATCGTCATGGATGGGCCGGCCGCACAACTGGCTGACAACGAAGACGTCAAAGAGTTCTACCTGGGCGTAGCCAAAGAAGGGCGTCGCTCATTCCGCGAAGTGAAGTCTTATCGTCGCCGCAAACGCTGGCTCTAATGGAAATTTTCGACTACGACAACATCCTACTGCTGCCTCGACGCTGCATCGTCGAGAGTCGGCACGAGTGCGACCCCAGTATTGAATTTGGCGGTCGGCGCTTTCGTCTTCCCGTCGTTCCGGCCAATATGAAAACCGTGGTCAATGAGACCATCTGCGAACGCCTGGCGCGCGACGGCTATTTTTATATTCAGCATCGCTTTGACCTCGACAGCGTGGCCTTTGCCCGCTATATGCGAGAGCGCGGTCTGTTTGTTTCGCTGTCGGCTGGCGTCAAAGAGGCTGATCGCGGCGTGATTGATCAGCTGGCCGCCGAAGGCATCGGTGCTGACTATGTCACCATAGACATCGCGCATGGTCATGCCGACTCGGTACGACGCATGATCGAGCACATCCGCAAACGTCTGCCTTCAGCCTTCATCATCGCTGGCAACGTCGGCACGCCCGAAGCTGTTATCGATCTCGAAGGCTGGGGAGCCGATGCCACCAAGGTAGGCATTGGCCCCGGTAAGGTATGCATCACGCGCATGAAAACCGGTTTTGGTACCGGCGGCTGGCAACTATCGGCCCTCAAGTGGTGTGCGCGCGTGGCAACTAAACCCATCATCGCAGACGGCGGCATCCGAGAGCACGGCGACATCGCCAAGTCGATTCGCTTCGGGGCGTCCATGGTCATGGTGGGGTCGATGTTTGCCGGCCATGAAGAGTCTCCTGGCACCACGGTTGAAGTCGATGGTCGGCTCTACAAGGAGTACTACGGCTCAGCGTCTGAGTTCAACAAAGGCCACCGTAGCTTTGTCGAAGGCAAGCGAATTCTCGAGCCCATTAAAGGCAAACTTGCCGATACCTTGCACGAAATGGAAGAAGATCTGCAAAGCTCGATTTCTTATGCGGGTGGTCGGCGACTGGCAGACCTCAAGCGCGTTAATTACGTCATTCTTGGGCACGACAACGACAGCGCCCATCTCATCTGAGGCCGCATTCGCGTGGCGGGCTGCGATCGCCCTCGCCGAGCTCAAGCTGCATCAGCACGGTGTCTATCCAGCGGTCAAACTTCCAGCCGCTGGCGCGCAGCACGCCCGCGAAGCGAAATCCGCAGGCGGCATGCAGCCCGATGGATCCGGTGTTGGCGCTGTCACCGATCACAGCCAGAATCTGTCTCACTCCGTTGGCCTCGCAGCGCGTAACCAGTGCGGTCAGCAGCGCCCGGCCCACACCCTGTCGGCGCAAACCCTCACGCACGTAAATTGAGTTCTCTACGCTGAAGCGATAAGCCGGTCGCGTACGGAAGTAGTTTACATACGCATAGCCCAGAACCTGCTCGCCGCGAACAGCCACCAAATAGGGAAAACCGTTGGCCAGTACATCAGCGCGGCGACGTGCCATCTCGGCGCCATCGGGGGGGTCGAGCTCAAACGAGGCTGTCCCTGTCAGCACATGGTGGGCATAGATTGCCTGAATCGAATCGATATCGGCTTCAAGGCTGTCTCGTACCAGAATCGTCATGTCACCCCTCAGTGGTCGTACACCCAGTCGCCCTCTAGGCGCAAAGCCCCTTGCGCACCGAGTTCGGCCAAAGCCCAGGAAAGCGCCTGGTCGATGTCCATCTCCAGCCGGGCGGCCACCCTAAGCATCAGCGTGGCACTGCTGACCTTATCCAGCAACTGCGGGCGGGCCAGGCGCTCGGCATCGAGCATCATGAACTTGATCAAAACCTTGAGGGCATGCCGCAGGTTACGCTGAGGGTCGGATCTGAGCGCCTTTAGACGTTGTCGCGCAAGCGCGAGGCTACCTGCGACATCGGTAAAGGCGGGTCCGTGGCCTGGCAGCACCTGACGGACTGGAAGCCGCTCTATCAGATCGAGCATCGCCTTTTGTTCGGCAAAACCCGACTCGCCCTCAAGCTCTGGAAAAATCACACCAAACCCCGTCTGCCAGAGCACATCAGCAGAGATCAGTCGACCCGATTGCGGTGCAAAAAACATCAGACTTTTAGGGTCATGCCCAGGCGCTGCGATGGCCTCCCAGGGCTCGCCTGCCATTTGCAGCGTCTGACCCGGCGCAATCACACCATCGGCCGCGAACCGGGCGCATCGCTGGGCTGTGGCGGCATGGCTAAGCGCTTCTACATCCCAGCGTGCCACAGCATCGGCACTGGCAATCGGGACCCGTACCTCACAGGCAAAAGCCTCGACCATGGCGGCATTACCACCGCAGTGGTCGGAGTGAAGATGGGTGTTCAGCAGACGGGTGACTCGTCTTCGACCGAGGTGAGGTAAGGCTTCACGCACCAGGGCAACTGCAATCGTCGCATGCTTGACGTAGCCGGAATCGATCAGGGTAGCTCCGCCGTCGTCGTCCGCGGTCAGCACCATGTTGGAGGAGAGCCAGTCGCGCTCGATGAAGACCAGGCGCTCAGCCATGGTTTGCGTAACGCGTCTCGATTTCGGCAAAGGCAGCAATCAGTTCTGGCGTTCCAGCATGAAAAGCCTTGACCGGGCCGCGCTGGCCCGCGACCAGCAACCGCGCCGATAGCGGCAGCCTGACCAGCCGCAGCCGGCTGATTTCTTCCCAGGAGATGCGCTTATCGCCCACTCCCTCCTGCCGGATGCCCTGGGCATCGATGATCGTGCGACCAAACAACATGTACCAGCCCTGCCACAGCACCATGGCAAGCGCAGCAGCCAGTAAGACCAGCACCTGCCAGCCCAGGTCTGCAGACTCAGACATCAGGGCTCGGCCACCCCACACGATCAGAAGCACCACCAGGCCAGCGCTCACGACACGTACCGGCACTGTGTGCGAATACCCCTGCACGGGGGTGGCGAAGCGCTCGGCGGGCGTCATGCCTGGGCCTGCGCGCGACGCTCGCGGATGCGCAGCCAGATCGCGTGCCGCTGCGTGTCATTCAACGAGCCCCAGGCGGCAATTTCACTCAGAGTGCGAAGGCAGCCCTCGCAGAGTCCGGTTGCCTCATTCATACGGCAGACCGAGATGCACGGCGAGGGCACAGGTTTGAGATCAGGATGCGGCATAGAAAAGATGGTTGAAGCAGACATCGGGGCTTTTGCTCAGTAACCGCGCTGTGGATCGACTCGGCCGCTGGGTGTACGGCCGGACACGAGCTCGCGAAGCTTCACAGAAACCTGAGCAGCTGAGACTTCAACCACAGTGATGGCCGAGATATGCGGAGTCATGCGAACCTTAGGATGATCCCAGAACCGGTGCTCGGCCGGCAAGGGCTCGTGGGCAAAGACATCCAGACTAGCGCCAGCGAGCTGTCCCGAGTCGAGCGCAGCCAGCAGATCATCCTCGACCACCAGGCCGCCACGGGCCACATTGATCAGCCACGCACCTTTGGGAAGCCGAGCAAAATGGCGTGCATCGAACAGTCCCCGAGTCGCTTCAGTCAGGGGGGCCATCAGAATGAGGACCCGGCAGCCCGCGAGAAATTCCCCAAGCCCATCACGGTCATCGAAGCTGCGCACGCCCTCGATTGCCCGCGGTGTACGGGCATAGCCACGCACCGGAAAGCCCAAGTCCCGAACAGCCTTGGCAACAGCGGTGCCCAAAACACCCAGACCGAACACCCCCACCTCGCATTGCGCCAGGGGACTTAACGGCAACTCTTCCCAGTGCCGCGCGCGCTGCTGTCGCTCATAGGCATCGTAGCGATAATGAACGCGCACCAGCTCATGGGTGCAATACGCCACCATCTGTGCGGCCATGCCCGCATCTTCCAGACGATAAATCGGCAAACGCGCAGGCAAAGCCGGGTGTGTAAGCAATTGGTCAACGCCAGCACCGGCGCAAAACAGCGCCTCAAGGGCTGGCTGACGAGCGAAAAAATCAGCAGGCGGCTTCCAGGCCACGGCAGCCTGGGCCACAAACCCCGGCGTGTCATACGGTCGGACTTCCACACCCTGCACACCCTCAAGCGTAGCGCTCAAGGCGTCGCACCAGCGTGCGACGGTGGAGGCTACCGGATGCGTAATGGCGATCTTCAAGGCTTTGCTCCCGATTCAGCTTCCAGTCGTACCAAGGCGGCGCCCTCGGCCACCTGTTCGCCCACGCCATAGGCAAACTCGGCCACTCGGCCCGCATGCGGCGCGGCAATCACATGCTCCATCTTCATTGCCTCGATCACCACCAGTGCCTGGCCGGCTGAAACCCGAGCCCCAGCTTCAACGAGATGCGCAATGACCTTGCCAGGCATGGGCGCGGCAAGCCCCGCATGTCCAGCCTGCGCCTCATCGTCGACTGTTTCAGCAGCACTTACCTGTCGCAGGGTGAACTGGCGGCCATTCTCAAAGCAGTGAACGCTGACCCCCTGAATGACCGCGCTGACCTGATGCGCCTGCGAGCCCACCAGACAACACACGCGGCCACTGGCGGCATCACGCCGCACTTGGGTCAGGCAGGTGCTTTGGTCGCCCAGACGCACGGTGAAACTATCACCTGCATAATCGAGAATGAGCTCATGGATTCGCTCACCGTCCTGAAGGTGCAACACGCGTGAAGCATGCGTGTTCAGGCGCCAGCCGCTGAGATCAGACCAGGGGTCGCGCCAGCCGTTAGCGGCGCCCGCCTGTTCAGCCGATTCGCGTTCAGCCAGCAAACAGGCGGCTGCGGCCAGCGTGCACTCTGTCAGACCGCAGGCCGCTGGCGACGCCAACAAAAATTCACGGTCATGTTCGATCAGCCCCGTATCGAGCTCGGCTGCCGCAAATCGCGGCGAGTGCATCAGTCGCGCAAGAAATGCTGCGTTGGTTGCCAGACCCACAACCTCAACCTGATGCAGGGCAGCGGCAAGACGCGCACGCGCCTGATCCCGATCAGGAGCCCAGGTAATCAGCTTGGCAATCATCGGATCATAATGAGGTGTGATGGCATCGCCCTGCACAACGCCCGCATCGATGCGCACTGGGGCAGGCTCACCACTGGCCGTCTGACCCACAGAAAAATGAACGGCCTGCGGCAGGCGCAGATGCACCAGATCACCAATCGACGGCAAGAATCCGCGCATGGGATTTTCCGCATAAAGCCGCGCCTCGATGGCATGCCCGTTAAGTCTGAGCTGCTGCTGCGAAAGTGGCAGTGCTTCACCGGCGGCGACCCTCAGTTGCCACTCCACCAGATCGAGGCCGGTGATCATCTCTGTGACTGGATGCTCAACCTGAAGCCTCGTATTCATTTCCATGAAGAAGAAACGTCCGTCCTGTTCAGCGATGAACTCCACCGTTCCGGCGCCGGCATAACCCACCGCCCGGGCCGCAGCGACCGCGGCCTCGCCCATGGCCGCACGGCGCTCAGGGCTCATTCCAGGGGCCGGGGCTTCTTCGATCACTTTCTGGTGACGCCGCTGGACGGAACAGTCGCGCTCAAACAGATAGACGCACTGGCCGTGCGTATCAGCAAACACCTGAATTTCGATATGGCGGGGGCGATCGAGGTAGCGCTCGATGAGCACATGATCATCGCCGAAGGCATTGGCCGCCTCACGCTTACAGGACGCCAGCGAGGCCTCGAACTCGTCAGCGCTGCGCACGATGCGCATACCCTTACCGCCGCCACCCGCGCTAGCCTTGATGAGCACGGGATAACCTATCGCATCAGCTTGACCGCGCAGATAGCCTGGGTCTTGCTCATCACCATGGTAGCCCGGTACCAGTGGCACGCCGGCCTGGGCCATCAGCGCCTTGGCGGCCGACTTGCTGCCCATGGCTGCAATGGCCGAGGGCGGTGGGCCAATAAATACCAGTCCGGCATCAATGACCTGCTGGGCGAACACCTCGTTTTCGGACAGAAACCCATAGCCGGGGTGGATCGCCTGCGCGCCCGTCTCAAGCGCGATAGCCAGGATGCGATCGCCACACAGATACGACTCGCGCGCCGGAGCAGGGCCTAGCCGCCAGGCCTCATCACAGGCCCGTACATGGCGCGCTTGTGCATCAGCATCGGAATACACCGCCACGGTGCGAATGCCGAGCCGACGCGCGGTAGCCGCGACGCGGCAGGCGATCTCACCGCGATTAGCGATCAGGATCTTGGCGAACATGATTGGACTTCCGGTTAGCGAGATAAATGCCTGGCAGAATCAAAGCTGCTCCGACGGCATGAAACCAGGCGGGCAGTTCACCCAAAAAGGCCCAGCCCATCAGTGCGCCATACAGGGGACCCAGACAGATGGCCAAGCCGGCCCGGGCGGGGCCGAGTTCGCGCAACATGTAGGCGTAGCAGAAGTACGCACCAATGCCTGGCAAGAGAGCCAGCGCCAGCACCATGCTGGCGATTTCCAGGGAGGGCTGCGGAAGACCCTTGATGAGTGCCTCAACCAGGGTAAAGGGCGCGATGACAATCAGACCCGCAGCCGTCGTTGCGGCCAGTCTCGCAAAAGGATCAAGCACCGTAGGCCGCTTTCTGAGCAGCACCGAATACGTAGTCCATCCCATGACCGCGGTCAGTATCCAAAGATCGCCGACGGTAAAGTCCAGGGTGAGTATGGTCTGAATTGAACCACGCGACAGGATGAACACCGTACCGGCAATCGCAAGCCAGATGCCCCAGCCCTGAGTGCGGCCCAGAGGCTCATTGAACAAGCGCGGCGACAGCAGTGCCAAGAGCACCGGCGACAGGGCGTAAATCAGCCCGATGTTCAGCGCAGCCGTGGTCTGAGCGCCGATGTAGACGAAGGCGCCACAGATCCAAACACCGATCGCACCGAGCACGAACAGATCGGGCCATTCACGACGCCATTGCGGCCATAGGCGAACAAGCGTGGGCGCCGCCAAGGGCAGCATCACCGCGAACGCAAGCGTCCAACGCATGGCCGCCAGCAGGTGCGGTTCGACCACACCGGCCGCGCGCCGACCCACGATGTAATTGGTGGCCCACAACGCGGGCGTCAGCAGCAAGAAAAAGAGTGCGATACGACGACGACGCAGGGCATCCGGATTCGCCGCGAGTGGGGCCTGGGGGTCAGTCTGCGACGCCGGCGCAGACGCGGCCCGCACAAGGGCTGGCAGAGTCACCGCTCAGATCCGAAACACACCGAAGCGGGTGTCGGGAATGGGTGCATTAAGCGCGGCCGACAGACCCAGGCCCAGCACCCTGCGGGTATCCGCTGGGTCGATGATGCCGTCGTCCCACAACCGGGCACTGGCGTAATAGGGGTGCCCCTGGCGCTCATACTGATCAAGTATGGGTGCCTTGAAGGTCTGCTCGTCTTCAGCGCTCCAGTGCCCACCGCGTGCCTCAATGCCATCGCGCCGCACAGTGGCCAGCACGGATGCAGCCTGCTCACCGCCCATCACACTGATGCGGGCATTAGGCCACATCCAGAGCATGCGCGGCGAGTAGGCACGTCCGCACATGCCATAGTTACCCGCACCAAACGAGCCGCCGATGATGAACGTGAACTTGGGTACCTGCGCACAGGCCACGGCCGTCACCAGCTTGGCACCGGCGCGGGCGATGCCCTCATTTTCGTACTTGCGGCCCACCATGAAGCCGGTGATATTCTGCAGAAACACCAGCGGAATCTTGCGCTGGGCACAGAGCTCAATGAAATGGGCGCCTTTGTTCGCCGACTCGGAAAACAGCACTCCGTTGTTGGCCACGATGCCCGTCGGAATACCATGTACATGGGCAAAACCCGTCACTAGCGTGGTGCCGTAGCGGGCTTTGAATTCATCAAATTCAGAGCCATCCACGATACGCGCAATGATTTCGCGAACATCAAAAGACTTACGGGTATCAGTCGGCATGATGCCGTGCAGCTCGGCGGGATCGTAATCGGGCTCACGCGAGGATTTGAGGTCTATTGATTGCGGCTTGGTGCGATTAAGCGAGGCAATAATGCCGCGGGCAATCGCTAGCGCATGCGCATCATCGCGGGCCAGGTGATCCGCCACGCCAGACAGGCGCGTATGCACATCACCGCCACCCAGATCTTCAGCGCTGACCACCTCGCCGATGGCGGCTTTCACCAAGGGCGGCCCACCGAGAAAAATCGTGCCCTGATTGCGCACGATCACGGCCTCGTCGCTCATGGCCGGCACGTAGGCTCCGCCTGCGGTGCATGAACCCATAACCACCGCAATCTGCGCAATACCAGCCGCCGACAGCGTAGCCTGGTTATAGAAAATTCGACCAAAGTGCTCGCGGTCTGGAAAGACCTCATCTTGATTAGGCAGATTGGCGCCGCCCGAATCGACCAGGTAGATACACGGCAGGCGGTTTTCGCGCGCGATCTCCTGAGCACGCAAATGCTTTTTAACCGTCATGGGGAAGTACGTACCGCCCTTGACGGTGGCGTCATTACACACCACCACGCAATCAATGCCACTGACCCGGCCGATTCCCGTGATGATGCCTGCGCAGGGAGCTTCATCACCGTACATGCCAAAGGCCGCCAGCTGCGATAACTCAAGAAAGGGCGTACCGGGATCTAACAGGCGCTCGATACGTTCACGCGGCAGCAGTTTGCCTCGTGCCACATGCTTGGCCCGCGCCGCCTCGCCGCCACCGGCCTGTACCTGACGCACGCGCTGACGCAAATCGCCGACCAAGGCGCGCATGGTCTGTGCATTGGTCACGAAGCCTTCACTGCGCGGATTGATTCGAGACTGCAGCTTAGGCATTACGGACTCCGACTAAGACGCGGCACGATCGAGGGCGCGTGCAATCAGCAGACGCTGGATATCGTTAGTGCCTTCATAAATCTGACACACCCGTACGTCGCGATAAATTCGCTCGACGGGAAAATCGCTGACGTAGCCATATCCGCCATGAATCTGAATGGCATCCGAGCACACCCGCTCGGCCATCTCGGCGGAAAACAGCTTGGCCATGGCCGCTTCTTTGAGACAGGGCTGGTCTGCGTCTTTGAGAGCCGCCGCATGCCAAATAAGCTGGCGTGCGGCTTCGATAGCGGTGGCCATATCAGCCAGCCTGAAGCTGGCCGCCTGATGCGCGGCAATCGGCTGCCCGAATACCTCGCGCTGATGCGCATACTGCAGCGCCGCTTCATAGGCAGCACGTGCCATGCCCACCGCCTGTGAGGCAATACCGATACGCCCACCCTCAAGTCCTGAGAGGGCGATTTTGTAGCCCTCTCCGGGCTGGCCGATGAGATTTGCAAGCGGTACCTGGCAGTTCTCAAAGATCACCTGCGCGGTGTCCGAGGCGCGCTGGCCCATCTTGTCCTCAAGCCTGGCCACGCGATAACCAGGTGTATTGGTGGGCACGATGAACGCTGAAATACCGCGCTTGCCGGCAGCTGCATCCGTCACCGCCATGACAATGGCGACATCGGCATTAAGCCCCGAGGTGATGAACTGCTTGACGCCGTCGATGACGTAGTGATCGCCCTCGAGACGCGCCCGGGTGCGCAGGGCGGAGGCATCTGACCCGGCCTGCGGCTCGGTCAGGCAGAACGCGCCCAGCATCGCGCCGCTTGCCAGGGGACGCAGCCACTGCGCCTTCTGCACATCATTAGCCCAACGCGCGAAGATGGAGCACACCGGGCAGTTGTTGACCGACACAATGGTAGACGTGGCACCATCGCCCGCGGCAATTTCTTCGATTACGATCGCAAGCGACACATGGTCAAGCCCGGCACCGCCCCAGGCTTGCGGCACCACCACGCCATAGCATCCGAGCTCGGCAAGACCGCGCAAAGCTTCGCGCGGAAAGCTCGCCTCCCGGTCCCAGCGCGCAGCCAGCGGCGCGACGCGCTCCTGCACAAACGCGCGCACCGCGTCACGGATAAGCCGCTGCTCTTCGTTCAACAGCACAATCGTCGCGCCCTGAGCCTAGACGAGCTCGACGCCCAGTGCTGTGGCCTCGCCTCCGCCGATGCACAGCGACGCCACGCCGCGCTTGCCACCGCGAGCCCGCAAGGCACCGATGAGCGTGACGATCAGACGTGCGCCGGATGCGCCAATGGGGTGGCCCAGTGCGCAGGCGCCGCCATTGACGTTGACACGGTCATGATCAAGCCCATGGTCTTTCATGGCCGCCATGGCCACTACGGCGAAAGCCTCGTTGATTTCGAACAGATCAACGCCTGACGAGGTCCAGCCGGTTTTTTCATAAAGCCGGGCAATCGCACCCACTGGAGCGGTCGTAAACCACTGCGGCTCCTGCGAATGCGTGGCATGCCCCACCACCCGGGCAATCGGCTTGGCGCCCAACTTGCGCGCGGTGGATTCGCGCATCATGACCAGAGCGGCTGCGCCGTCCGAGATGGAGGACGAGGTGGCTGCAGTGACCGTGCCATCCTTGCGAAACGCTGGCTTAAGAGAAGGAATCTTTTCGATGTTTGCTTTGAAGGGCTGTTCATCGCGGCTGATCTGCACGTCGCCTTTTTTACCGCTGACCGTCACGGGCGCCACTTCCCAATCAAACGCACCATGGGTGTTGGCCGCGACCGCCCGCCGGGTGGATTCGATGGCGTAGGCATCCTGCTCAGCACGGGTAAAGCTGTATTTACCGGCGCAGTCTTCGGCGAAGTTGCCCATGGATTTACCGCCGCCATTGGGCATTTTTTCGTAGGCATCCTCCAGACCGTCGAGCGCCATGTGGTCAAACAGCGTGCCGTGCCCATACCGGTAACCACCCCGCCCCTTGAGCATGAGGTAAGGGGCATTACTCATGCTTTCCATGCCACCGGCCACTACGACCTCCTGGCTTCCAGCCACCAACAGATCATGCGCGAACATGGCGGCTTTCATGCCCGAACCGCATACCTTGTTAATGGTGGTGGCGCCCGCCGATTTGGGCAGACCCGCACCGATGGCCGACTGACGCGCTGGTGCCTGGCCCTGACCGGCAGGCAGCACACAGCCCATGATGACTTCCTGAACCTGTTCGGGCTTAAGCCCTGCACGACCCACGGCCGCCGCGATGACGTGCGCACCCAGCTGATGCGCAGCAAAGCCAGAAAGCTCGCCCATCATGGCACCGATCGGGGTTCTGGCAACCGAGACAATCACAACGGGATCACTCATGATTTACTCCGAAGATCTGAGGGTTTTGTTAAGAAGAAGTCTCTGCAGCATGCGCGCGCGCTAAAAAGCATCGAGCGAAAACATTGAGCGGACCTGCGCTTGATCAGAGCCGGACCCGGAAAAGCCTTGCCAGATAAGGGCTCAAGCCTAAAGACAGCGGACATTAGCGGGTCTCGGCAAAGAGTTCGCGACCAATGAGCATGCGACGAATCTCCGAAGTACCCGCACCGATCTCGTACAGCTTGGCGTCGCGCCAAAGGCGGCCCGTGGGGTAATCGTTGATGTAGCCGTTACCGCCCAGGCACTGGATGGCTTCGCCTGCCATCCAGGTGGCTTTTTCTGCCGAGAACAGGATCGCGGCCGCGGCATCTTTGCGCAGGCTGCGCACATCAACCGAACCCGTGCGCGAGCGATCACATTGGCGGCCGACTTCGTAGACGTACGCGCGTGACGCCATCATCGTGGCATACATATCGGCCAGTTTTCCCTGCATGAGCTGAAACTCACCGATCGGTTGACCAAACTGCTTGCGCTCATGCACATAGGGCACGACCACATCCATGCAGGCCTGCATGATGCCCAGCGGCCCGCCGCACAGCACCGCCCGCTCAAAGTCGAGTCCGCTCATCAGCACGCGGGTGCCGTTACCCAGACCACCCAACACGTTTTCAGCCGGAACCTCGCAATCTTCAAATACCAGCTCGCCGGTGGGGCTTCCCCGCATGCCCAGCTTGTCCAGGCGCTGTGCCACCGAAAAACCCGGAAAGTTTTTTTCAATCAGAAAAGCCGTAATGCCGCGGGCACCCGCCTCGAGGTCATTCTTGGCATAGACGACCAGGACATCGGCATCAGGTCCGTTGGTAATCCACATCTTGGTGCCGTTAAGAATCCACCGGTCACCGCGGAAATCGGCGCGCAGTCGCATGGACACCACGTCGGAGCCGGCATTGGGCTCGGACATGGCCAACGCGCCAACCCACTCGCCCGAGATGAGGCGGGGTAGATACCGTGCGCGCTGTTCAGCGGTGCCATTGCGATAAATCTGGTTTACGCACAAGTTGGAATGAGCACCGTAGGACAGCCCCACCGACGCGCTACCCCGCGAGATTTCTTCCATGGCCACGATGTGCGCGAGATAGCCCAGATCGGTGCCGCCGTACTCGGGCGATACGGTCAGCCCCAGCAGGCCCATCTCGCCAAACTTGCGCCATAGGTCGGCTGGAAACTGATCGTGACGATCGATCTGCGCCGCACGAGGAGTGATCTCGACCGCGACAAACGGCTCAAGCGCCTCGCGCAGTAGGCGAACATCTTCGCCAAGATCAAACTGCAGGCCTGGAATATGCGCCATTTCTTCTCCCTCAGTACGCAGAACCCGCAGGGTCAAACATCGTTTAGCCGCCCGGCTCAGAATCGATGCGGTTTGAAGCGCCTAATCTTTAACATCGTCGCGCCCGATGATGGTCATCTCGGTTGCCGTCATGGTCGCGACCAATCGCTCGTGACCTTCCGCGTCAATAGCCATTGCTTCACCCTCGGCCAGGGTGATGGTGCGGCCTGCTTTGCGAACCCGGCCGGTAAACCGAAACCGCAGGCCGGCAGCCGGTGCCAGGCAATTCACTTTGTATTCGATGGTGAGAATGCCAGCATCAGCCGGCATGAGCGTCAGCGAGGCAAACCCACAGGCCGAATCCAAGAGCGTGCCGGTAATGCCGGCATGTATGAAACCGTGCTGCTGCGTTAGTCGAGCATCAAAGGGCATCTCAATCTGCACCTGGCCTGGCATGACCTGGGTCAGCCGCGCGCCGATCAGGCCCATGACCGGTTGTCGATCGAAGCTTGCGCGCACCCGGCGTTCAAAATCGGGATCGGCAGGCAGATATTGGCTCTTACTCATCCCGACATTTTAACCCCGGGGAGAGCCACCCGAAGATCGGAACTGGCGAGACGGGCTCAGGGACCGTCTGCAAACACCCCCAGCGCGTTCAACTGAGCCTGTGCCGCCTCGGCCCAACCGCGATTGGCCGCCGGGCTGGCCGGGCTTGGGTGAAGCACCTGACCAACACGGGGTGCGCGCGACGCGCCTGCCGGCCCCGCCGCCGACTCAGCCAGCACGCGCTCAATGCATTGCCTGGCATAACTGCCAATGCCAATGACCCACTGGGGCTCAAGGGCCGCCAGCGCGCGGCGCAGATGCTCATCACACGCCTGCTGCAGCGGCGCAAGACTGGCTGCGGGCAGCTTCTCGGGCGTGTAGTTACGTCCGGACACCTCCAGGAAAACCAGCGGGCAGTAATTGAGCACGAAGCAGCGCTCGAAAAAATGCGCTGCTTCTCCGAAGCTCTGTTCGGCCCATGCATACAGACGTCGACCGCTCACCTCGGATCGCGCGCAACCAAAGCCTTCGATTGCCCGGCGGGGGTGCTCATGCGCGGGTCTATCCACCGGCTCGCAGATGCCCATCCAGTCGCGTACCGCCGCTATCTCGCCAAAGGGCACGCCGGTTTGCATCATGCCAAAAGGGCCCGGATTCATGCCCACGAACACCACCTGTTTGCGGCTATTGCCATACCGCCTCAGGTAAACCTCGTGCGCCCGCCGAGCGTAGGTGAGCGGGTTGTAGACATGCGCGACCGGCGCTGGAAAGCGCATGCCGTCGACGGTGTCGCTGAGTACGCGCGCCGCCTCGATAAGCGCTTGCGCCACGCCGTTAGCGCCGCTGGCGGCCAGCGTTGCGGCAGGCTGGTCTTGCCCTACAGACGCCTGCTCTGGGGGTACCTGCCCCCTAGACGAGCTCACGGATACGGCTTTTGTCATGGTGATCTCTCAACTACGCTGATACCGATGATAGAGGAGCGCTGCACAGTCCCGGTTGTACCGGCCCCGACCGTAGGCGACAATACGGGTTCGTTCACTCTACGCGCCCATCTGGGCCGGCTAACCACTACTGATCCGCACCATGAATAAACCCGTCGATGCCACACTGACAGCCGACCCTCGGCTGGTTCCGTATGCCAAGCCCCAGCCCTGGGGCATGGCGCCCGACATGATGATTCCAGAGGTGCTTACCGGTGACGAAAAGCTGTGGGCCCCGGTAGGGCCTGACAGCTGGTCGCGACCCTTGCATCTCAATGTCACAGGCGGTTTTTACACCCATGTGCTACGAGTGCGCCGCTCGGGCGTACTGCAACGCCATCGGCATTCGGGCGCCGTGCATGCCTATGTCATCCGCGGGCGTTGGTACTACCTGGAACACGACTGGGTGGCAGAAGAAGGCAGTTATGTATTTGAGCCGCCCGGCGAAACCCACACTCTTACCGTACCCACGGATTGCAGCGAGATGATCACCCTGTTCACCGTGCACGGTGCGCTCATGTATGTTGATCCCGAAGGCAAGGCCACCGGCTATGACGATGTGTTCACCCGCATCGAAAAATACCGGGCGCACTTTGAGGCGGTTGGTTTAGGCGCCGACTATGTGCGCCGCTTTATGCGCTGAGCACTGCACACGGCGGGTCAAACAACCCGGTTTGTCCGCATGGCGTAACCCCGCACGATCGCAGGTAAGCCGTCCTAGGGTCGACCCTAGGACGGCTTACGGCCCTTCCCGACGCGCGCGGGAAACACGCCCGGCCTGTTCTGTGCTGGCCATGTTGGCTTTGCCGCTAATGCCCGAAAACCGTCGGGCCGTACTAGATGCCTATTCGGGACGTCGAATCCGACTGCGGTGAGCGCCCATCAGCAGGCCTGCGCCCAAGCCCAGAGTAACCATGGCTGTACCGCCGTATGACATGAGCGGCAGGGGCACGCCCACCACGGGGAGTACGCCCGACACCATACCCATGTTCACGAAGGCGTAGATAAAAAAAATCAGCCCCAGGGCACCGGCCAGCAGGCGATGAAACAAGGTGGAAGCCCGTGCCGAAATCATCAGGGCTCGTGCAATCAGCAGCAGATAAAGCCCGATCAGTGCCGCGTTTCCGACCAGGCCGAACTCCTCTGAGTACACCGCGAAAATAAAGTCGGTGGTGCGCTCAGGCACAAATTCAAGATGGGTCT
>JBDLQY010000023.1:0-45648 GCA_039800325.1 Pseudomonadota bacterium
TTCAGGCGCTGGCCCCGGCCCCTGATCAGGGATGGGTGCATTGCGGCAGCGCCGGAGCCGGGCACTTTGCCAAGATGCTGCACAACGGCATCGAATACGGAATGATGCAGGCACTGGCCGAGGGCTTCGCATTGATGATGCGCCGGCCTGAGTTGATCGACGATCCAGCCAGTGTCGCCGAGGCCTGGCGCCACGGCAGCGTCGTCCGATCATGGTTACTCGACATCACAGCGGGAGCCCTTGCCGACGGCGAAGCCCTTGAAAAAGTCGCGCCCTTCGTGGCCGACTCGGGTGAAGGCCGCTGGACCATCGATGAAGCTATCCGGCAAGGTACGCCAGTGCCTGTTATTGCGGCTGCCATGATGACTCGATTCGACTCGCAGGGCCATGCTGACCCTGCCAATCGTCTGCTGGCCATGATGCGCAAAGGCTTTGGTGGCCATGCCGTCAAATGAAATAAAGCCCGAAGCTGCAGCTTCGTCTGCCATGAAAGCAGACACTGCGCCCTCAGGTCAGCCTCGGGCTCGCTCGCAGGTATCGGTGGTTGTCGTCATGGGTGTGTCAGGCTGCGGCAAGAGTACGGTGGGACTTGCTTTAGCCCAGCGCATGGGCTGGCGATTTGTCGATGCGGACGACTTTCACCCAAGCGCCAACGTCGAGAAGATGCGCGCGGGCATCGCGCTGACCGACGACGATCGTGCGCCCTGGCTTTCAAAACTTAATGCTGTGCTGCGTCACAGCGCGGCCAAGGGGCAGTCTATTGTGCTGGCCTGCTCAGCCCTGCGCGAGCGCTATCGCGTCATGCTGGCCGATCGACTACCGGATCTGCGCGTGGTGCACCTGACCGGCAGTTTTGAACTCATCGAAGCTAGACTCAAGGCGCGACAGCACCGCTACATGCCAGCCGCTCTTCTGCAGTCGCAGTTCAATACGCTGGAGCCTCCGACAAACGCGCTCACGCTGGATATCGCACGGCCCGTCGGACAGATCGTTGAGGAAGCGGCCGCTGTTCTTTGCGGTGATGACCCGCCGAGCGGAAGCAAGCTGTAAAACTCAGTCGAACCACCACCACGCTAACAGATCGACTGCGTTCTCTCGCCCCCCCTGCGCGCGCAATGACAGGCGACGACTGATGTCGTACTGCAGGCGGATGAGGTTTGCCAGCCCGTTCAGACCCTGTTCATAGCTGAGCATGAGCCGTGACGACAATCGACGACCGATGGTGACGACCTGCTGACCGCCTGTGCCCGCCGCGGCCTCGCGCGCGCCACCCCGAAGAGGCGGTAACCCCAGCCGCTGGCTGCCCAATGCGTCGCGCATGCCTTCACGCGCCGGACCCACGCCCATAAATTCAAGCCCAAACGCCTGATTGAGGCTGCCAACAAGACCGCCGTCATCGCTGCCCAGAATGGCCATGGCCGCTTCGCGCAGCGCAAATACCCCCGCAGCGCCGGCGGCATCTTCAAGCGCCGTACCCAGCACCAGCCAGGACAGTTTCTGCGCATCAGGCAACTCGGGCTCGCTGACCAGTCGAATACGCGGAGACAGGGCAGTCCCGGTCACGCTAACCCCAGCCTTGATCGTCTGACCGCTTAAGGCTTCGCCTGTGCGTGAAGCGACGATATCCAGCGCCGGATTGTCGGGCGCGCCACTAAACCGGATCTCGCCACGCTCAATATCCAGTCGACGACCCCAGGCGGTGTAGCCGCCCTCGCGCACGCGCAGTACGCCGTTGGCACGCAGCCGCTGCGGCAGACGTCCGCTTAAGCTCACTGCACCCTCGAGTCGCGCATCGACACCACCGCCGTGCACCTTGAAGGCCTGGCCCAAATCAACCCGCAGATCGGTCTCGATCTGCAAAAGCGGCACGGCCGTTGCGCTGGCCGGCACTGCGGTGTCGGGCGCCAACCCCGGATCGGGAGATTCACCGAGCACACGTACATCAGAAGGTAGCTCAGGCACGCCGGCACTACGCAACTCAATCACGCCGTCTTCAGCACGCAAAGCACCGCGCCAGCGCATGAGTGGCCCGCTGACCGACAAGATCGTGTCACCGGACACCCGCAGACGCTGCCCTGGCCCCAGCGGCACTGCGAGCCGCCGTGCACGCACATCAAGCTGGCCACGCAGACTGGTCGCCTCAAGGCTTCCGGGAGGGTGGCTGAGTTGCCCCGACAGCGTCAGCTCTCCGTCCACGCCACTGGCGAACTTAAGTGTCTCTAATCGAAGCTCGCCGGGCGTCAGCTGCGCCCTCAGCTGACCATCACGAAGGCGCCAGCCCAGGGCTCGGTTAAAAAGACCCAGGGATTCGCCTTGCAGCACACCGGTCAGCTCGGGTGCCTGCAGAGTGCCGCTCACCTGCCCGGCAAAACCCAGACGGCCAGCCACCTGCCAATCAGGACCTGTATAGCGCCGCGCCAGCGCGAGCGATGACAGGCTCAGCTCGACAGGACCGCTCAGGCGCCCCTGTTCGATCCGAAGTGCAAGACGGTTACGGTCAAAGCCCAACGCGTTGGCCGACCCAAGCGCAGCGGTATCAACCACTGAAGCGTCAATTGACCCCGAGAGCCCATCGGGCAAGGTTCCCTGAACTGACCAGCTGGCCTGGAGTCGAAGCTGACCAATGGCGGCCTCAACCGCAGCGGGCAGCGCGCTTGGGCTCGTCCCCGGCTCGGCCCAGGCGACGAGGCGCGCCAGTGGCAGCTCAGCAATATCGCCTTGCGCATCGAGCACGCCATCGTCAACAGCCAGACTTATCAGACGTATCTTGCCGCCACCCACCAACGCCAGATTGAGATCACTGAGCCGCTGAGTCTGCACCCCAAGGGTCAGCTGCGCCGACTGTTCAAGACGGGCGTTCACCACACCATCGGCCACCACGCTGTCGAGCACAATCTGCCAGTCTGGCAAGGCGTCCGTGGCGCTGTCCAGCCGCCCCTGGCCGCTCGCGCTGATCGTTTGTCCAGGCAGGTTCAGCTGAATACCCACCCGATGCGCCTGGGCAGCTCCCTCCACACCAATCCGCACCCCATCGACCGCAAGGCGCTGCCATCGCAACTGCTCGCCACGCGCCTGCAGGGACAGTCGGGTGTTTTGTAGCGCCCAGGCTGCGGCACGCTGCGGCGAGCTGGATTCTGGCGCGGGCGGTAGTGCATCGAACCTCGCATCGACGCGCATCCGGCCCGCGGCGCGCGCATCAAGCGCGGATAGGTCATCTGCCTGTGCGCTCAGCGTCATGCTGTCGCCCTCGCGGCCAAGGCTGCCTTGCGCCGTCAAACGATTGCGACCATGCTCGAGTGACACCGCCACATTGCGCAGATGGCGCTGCTTAAGCTCTAAGACGCCGCGCAGCGAACCTGTGAACGCACGCGTACCCAATCGACCCTCGCGCAATCGCAGGTCTAACGCGACCTCAGGCTGCTCTCCCAGCTGGCCACGAATACTGCCCTGCGCGCGCGCATTGCCCTTAAGCCCCGAGATGGCAGCCAGATCACCCCATGCTTCGCCCGTCCATGAGAACGCATACGGCTGCGCCAGACGCAGCTCGGCCGCGCCGGACACCTGCACACCCGCCAGAACACCTTGCACACCCGACAGACGCAGGCTTTGTTTAGACCACTCAATACCCGTCCGCAAACGTAGATCAAGATCGCGCAGGTGCACCGCTGCGTCGCGCGAGCCCTGGGATGGATCGCGCTGGCGCTCGGCTTGATCGCCCGGACGTCCGGCCTTGTCGGTCAGACGGCCAGCCTTCTCGAGCAGCCGCCCGCGCACCTGAAGCGCGCCGCGCCCCCCATCCCAACCCAGCTCTCCGTGAAGCTGAGTGCGCAAGCCCTGCTGCGTCCACCGTGACAGATCCAGCGCCTCAAAACGGACATCACCCGCGAGGCGAGAAAGCCATTGCTCCGGAGTCTGTGGCAGTTGCTTCAATCCATCGACCGAACCCCGAACATGCAGCACACCACCTGCACTATCCTCAAGCCGCGCCTCACTCACCGTAAGCCGAGCCTCATCGGTCCAGGTCAGCCGCGCCTTCACATCGCGTACCGGCAGCAGCGACTGCTCAATAAGCCCTGGGGCGGCGTTGCTCAGATCAAGCCGCACACTCTGATCAGCCATCCCAATCAGCACGCTGCCCGACAGCAATGTAGCGGGCGCCTGTGCGACGAAGCGACGCAGATCAAGCCCGTCCAGGGAAATCTCAACAGGCTCCTGCAGGGTCATCTGCTCGGGCAGCAGCTGCGCCTTGAATCGCAGCGCAGCCTCATGCCAGCGTGTGCCGAGCTCGAGCCTGGCACTGCGAGCATCACCCTGCACCTCGAGCAAAACATCCAGGTTTTTTTCACCGGCCTGTAAAAGGCTACCCTGCAGCCACGGGGCGACATCCACCTGCAATTGCGCTGACAGCGCGAAAGCATGGGGCGCAGCAAGCTGCGTCTGAAGGGCTGCGGCCTGCAGCACCACGCCCTGCAGTCGGCCTGAACGCGCCTGCACGCCCAGCCCTTTCGCGTCGCCCGCGAGTGCCAGCCTGAGATCTTGCACGACCCACGACGACTGACCGCGTTGCAGCGTCAGCTCACCCACGCGCAACTCATCGATGACCCAATCCAGACCCGGGTATGGCAGATCAGGCCAGGCAGTCACCGAGCCGCTGGGTGGGGTCGTGATCACCAGCGACTGTGCCTGAACCTGGGAAAACTCAAGGCGACCTGACCACAGTGAGCGCCATCGCCAGGCCAGCATCACGTCGCCGCTTGTCACCTCGAGCCCACGGGTGCGCCATATGAGCCGCGTTGCCTGGACCCGGCCACGCCAATCGACAACGGGGTCAGTAAGCTCCAGGCGACCTTCACTGGCCACCACAGCGCGATCCATCAAAAGCCGGGTCAGCGGCCCCTGGAATAACACCAGCGATGCAGCCAGCAAGAGCGGCGTCAATAGCAGCCAGGTTAACGCCCGAAACCATCGCCTGACACTCATGGGTATTCGCACACGCCTTAGAAACCGTAACCGACCGAGAGATGAACGCGCCAGCGATCAAGCCGCTGCGCATGGGCCAGATCCAGCATGACCGGACCCACGGGGGTGCGCCAGCGCAAGCCCGTACCCCAACTGGCCAATGCGCGATAGCTGCTCAAAGTATCGCTGGCATTACCGCGATCATGAAACAGCGCCAGCCGAAGGTTGTCGCGTACCGGATGCTGATACTCCAACGTGCCCACCGCCAGCACGCGACCACCGACGATGGCACCTCGGTCGAGCACCCCAAGCGACAGCAGCCGATAACCGCGCACTGACTGCGAGCCACCCGCGCGAAACAGGTTTTCAGACGGAATGTCTTCGCGCGAGCCCGCTGCAACCAGGCCCAGTTCAGCACTGGCCAGCAGGCGTCCACCGGCCAACCAGCCCTGAGTGGGCATGGGCCAGAAGTACAGTCCGCGGGCATAGCCGCGCACAAAACTGCGATCAGAACCCAGCCCGCGCGAGGCGCCCGACACATGACTTGCCAGCGAAAAACCATCCGATGGATCGGTTTCGACGTCCAGGCGTCGCAGACTCCAGCCATAGCCCAGCACAAAGGCCTGACGCGCATCGGGTGAACCTTCGTTGACGCGCCGGCGCTCTGACTGGTACACCAGCGACACCAGATCATCACCATCAGAGCGACGCCAGCCCTGACCCACGTGGGTCTGTCCCCGCACCAATTCTTCACCGGCCACGTCGAGCCGCTCAAGGCTGGAGCCCACCACCCAGTAGCGGCCGTCCGCCTTGACCGGAGAACGCAGGTTGACGAAGCCGCGCTGGCGCCGTGTCTCCAGCATGACACCCGATTCAGATTGCCAGGCATATCCGAACAGATTGCGATGCTCATGGGCAAACTGCACCCGCGCGCCATAGTCGGTGCTAAAGCCGGCCCCCAGGGCCAGACGCTGTTTGTGCACCTCAACCAGGTCCACGAGCAAGGGCACCCGGTCAGCCTCGGGCTCGTTCTCAAGCGCGGCAAGGTCTGGCAAAACACTGGCACTGGTGAAGTAACCCGAGTCGCGCAGCCGTGACTGCCAGGTCAGTAACGCATCGAGCCGATAAGGTTCACCCTCTTTGAAGGGTCGATAGGCCTCCACTCGCTGCGCGTTGTAGTGCACCAGCCCGCTATAGCGTGCCGGGCCAAAACCCAGCCGGGGTCCGCTGTCGATGGTCAGCTGAAGACTGACCGCGGTAGCCGCAGGGTCGACCACCGCGTCACTACGCACGATGCGGGCCCGCAAAAATCCAGCCTGATTAAGGGCATCGATCAGCGCGCGCTTACCCTGCTCCCAAAGATCGGGCCTGAAGAAACTGCCCTCGGCAAGCGTCCACTGCGCCAGCATCTGCTCGCGCAGCGCGCCCGGCTGCGCGAGCTCACCCAGCAGATCAAGCATCACGCGGCTGACGGTCGCCCGCGCGCCCGCATTCACCTGAACACGCACCGATCGAGCATCTGCCTGAACGCTGGCTCGGCCAGAAAAATAGCCCTCGCTACGCAGCAATGCCTCGATTTCGGACTGCAGACGTGCCAGCAGGGCCTCAAATTGATCGGGATCGTAATCGTCACGGGTCTGCCAGCGACCAATGAGCGTACGCTGGCGAATCAGGTTTGCGAGCTCATCCGGCGCTGAAATTAGAAGCTCGTAGTTTGGACGCGCGCCATTGGCGGCCTCGCCTTCGCGGGCTGCGGGCGTGGATACTCGCTCACGTCCGTCAGTCTGGGCGCCAGCCGTCGACGGCACGCCGCAGAGCAGCAGACCCCACAACACCAGCCCCAGACAGACGCCTGTGTGACGATGCGTGTTGTGACAGCGGTAAAGACGGCTGCTACCCATGCCTGTGAAGCTGCGACGCGTGGAAGAGGCGTGCCTGGCCGCCGCCCGATCTCAGCGTACGACGGTAGGCGCCTCGCCGGCCGGTCGAGGCACGATCTCGCCAATACACCAGGCACGTTCGCCAGACGCCTGAAGCTCAGTCAGCGTGCGATCAACATCGGCTGCCGCCACCACGATCGCCATGCCGATACCGCCGTTGAACACGCGCCACATCTCAGCATCCACGATGCCGCCCTGGGCCTGCAGCCAGTCAAAGAGCGCCGGACGAGTCCAGGCATCGCGATAAAGCACGGCCTGCAGGGTATCGGGTAGCACACGCGGCAGGTTTTCGACCAGGCCGCCACCCGTGATGTGGGCCAAGCCCTTGACCGGCACCGCGCCCATCAAAGACAGCACTGAGGGCACGTAGATGCGCGTGGGCTCCATTAGCGTATCGGCCAGACTGCGACCGTGGAAATCATCGTTCAGTTGTGGCGCGCTCAGGCTTCCGAAGGCACGCTCGACGACCCGACGCACCAGGGAATACCCGTTTGAATGCACACCGCTGGAGGCCAGACCGATCACTGCGTCGCCCGCTTGAATGCTCGAGCCATTGATAATGGCCGCCTTTTCAACAACGCCCACCGCAAAACCCGCCAAGTCATATTCGCCGTCTGGATACATGTCGGGCATTTCAGCGGTCTCACCGCCGATCAACGCGCAGCGCGAGAGCTCACAGCCGCGCGCGATGCCCGCCACCACGCGCGCCGCCACCTCAACATCGAGACGGCCGCAGGCGAAATAGTCCAGAAAAAACAGCGGCTCGGCGCCCTGCACCAAAATATCGTTGACGCTCATGGCGACCAGATCAATGCCCACCGTGTCATGCCGGCCCAGGGCAAAGGCCAGACGCAACTTGGTACCAACCCCATCAGTTCCTGACACCAGTACCGGTTCGCGATAGCGTTTGGGCACCTCAAACAGAGCGCCAAAGCCGCCAATACCGGCTAAAACACCCTCGCGCAGGGTGCGCCTGGCCAGGGGTTTGATGCGGTCAACCAGCGCGTCACCGGCGTCAATGTCGACGCCGGCTGATTTGTAAGACAAGGGTTCGCTCATGGCGGGCTTTCGTGAGGATGGCGATACTGCCGATACAATGAGCAGATTTTAGCCCTCCCGACGGTTTTTCCCCTGTTGACAGGCGGCCTGACCACGGTAGCCCATTGATGTCACTCACCCATGAGTGCAGCTTGCCGATTGTTATTACTCAACCAATGATGTCGCCAACTCACTGATGCCGCTCACCGACCGACAACGTCAAACCCTGGCCTGGCTGCTGACCGCAGTGTTGCTTGCAGGTCTGGTTTACGCGCTGCGCAGCGTGCTGACGCCTTTTGTGGCAGCAGCCGTCCTCAGCTACGTGCTTGCACCCGGCGTGGCGGGCTTGCATACCCGGCGGGTGCCCCGCCCCATAGCCAGCATCCTCATGATATTGGCGGCTTTTGGTGTGCTGCTTATTCTGCTGCTGGTGTTGATTCCGGTGGTACAGAAAGAGTTTGCCCTGATCCGCGATCAGCTGCCTACGCTGGTCGCTACGCTCACCGGCACGGCCCTGCCCTGGCTCAACGAGCATCTGGGGCTCTCGCTCAGTTTGGATCCCACCGCTATTCGCGACTGGTTGCGATCGCAACTGGCTGGCAGCGGCGAAGATATTCTTGGCGCGGTGATGCGCTATGCCCGCTCAGGGGGCGGTGCTGCCATCGAGGTCTTAAGCCTTATGCTGCTGGTGCCCGTGCTGGTGTACTACCTGCTGGTCGACTGGCCCCGCCTCACCGAGCACACACGCGAGCTGGTGCCCCGTCGCTGGTCTAACGGGCTGGGTAGCGCACTGCACGAAACCGATGATCTGCTGGGCCAATACCTGCGGGGACAGCTGCTGGTCATGGCGGCGCTGGCACTGTGGTATGCGGCTGCGCTCTTTTTCGTGGGCCTGGACACCTGGCTGCCGCTGGGCATTCTCACGGGCCTGCTGGCCTTCGTGCCCTATCTGGGCTTCGGACTGAGTCTGATCATCGCCTTGATTGCCGGCATGCTGCACCTGGGCCCGCTGCAGGGCGCCGTGTCGGTCGGCGCGGTCTATGCCATCGGCCAGCTGCTCGAAAGCTACTGGCTGGTGCCACGCCTGGTGGGCGAACGCATAGGGCTGCACCCTGTTGCCGTAGTTTTCGCGCTGTTCGCCTTCGGTGCGCTCTTGGGCTTCGTCGGTATTTTGCTGGCCCTGCCGCTGGCGGCTATCGCTCTGGTCTGTCTGCGCCGTCTGCGCGCGGCCTGGCTGGCCAGCGACTTCTACCGGCAGCAGTCCTGAGGCGGCTCCACGCTAACCCCGCCGTCATCGCGCATGCGCCAGCTCACCCTTGATCTACTGCGGCCCGCGCCGGCCAGTCTGGACAATTTCGTAGCCGGCCCCAACCGGGAGGCCGTGCATACCCTGCAGACGATCGCCGCGGGCGAGCGACGCGCGCGCTTTGTTCATCTGTGGGGGGCACCCGCCACCGGGAAATCCCATCTGCTGGCCGCCCTGGGCGGACTGTCGCTGGGCCCACAAACACCGCTGGCGGCCTTTCGCCTGCCCCGTAACGGCCGCCTCATCACGGTTGATGACTGCGACCAGCTTGATGCTGATCGGCAGCATGCGCTCTTTCACCTCTACAACCAGGTGCTGGCTCAGACGGGCATGGCCCTGGTCAGCGCCAGTCGCAGTGCCCCCGTCGCAATGACTGTCCGTGAAGAGCTTCGCACGCGTCTGGCCTGGGGTCTGGTGCTGCAGCTGCAGCCCCTCACTGACGAAGACCGACTGCAGGCCCTGCGCGCCGCCACCCTCGCCAGCGGCGCCAGCGTTACCGACGAGGTGCTTGCTTATCTGGCCACCCGAAAAGCGCGCGATATGCGCAGCCAGCTGCAGTGGCTTCAGGCCCTTGATCGCTATGGACTTGAGCGTAAGCGCCCGCTCACGCTACCACTGCTGCGCGAACTCGAGAACCGGCAATCGGTTCAGGGCGAAACTGCCCGCGCTGGTAAACTCAACACCCTTCATGAGTGATCCCACGCTTTTTTCCCCAGGCGCCGCAGGTGCAGCCCAACAGGCCGCCAGCAGGCTTGCCCTTTTTGACCTCGACTACACCCTGCTGCCCCTGGATAGTGATTACGAATGGGCGCGCTTTCTCGCACGGCTTGGCGTGGTCGATGAGACTGAGCAGCAGCGGCGCAACCAGTACTTCATGGATCAGTACAGTGCCGGCACTCTCAACATAGCCGAGTTCCTGCAGTTTCAGCTGGCTCCCCTGGCTACGCATCCCCGCGAGGCCCTGGACGCCTGGCACCAGCGCTACATGCAGGAAGTGATCAAACCTGCCATGCGCCCAGCCGCCATCGAACTGGTTCGCAAACACCAGCAGGCAGGCGATCTATGCGCCATGGTCACCGCCACCAATGAGTTCGTTACCGCGCCCATCGCGCGGGCATTCGGCATTGCGCATCTCGTTGCCACGGGCATTGAGAGCATCAACGGGCACTTCACCGGCAGACCCCGTGGCACGCCATCCTTTCGCGAAGGCAAGGTCACGCGCACCGACGAGTGGCTGGCGACACTGGGATTGCGCTTCGAGGCGTTCTCGCAGACGTATTTTTACAGCGACTCGGCTAACGACATCCCTTTGCTGTCGCGGGTCTCACACCCGGTCGCCACCAACCCTGATGTCCGTCTTGAAGCGCTGGCCCGCGAGCGTGGCTGGACGGTACTGAGGCTATTCGATTGATACGTGCGCTCATCAACCGCTGGTTTAAGCGTGGCGCCGAGGGACCGCGCGCTGCCATCCGCGAGAAACCGCGTCGCCTCAAGGCAAGCGCTCACGGCATTGAACAGTCGCGCGTCGCTGACGCCGCCATGCGCACCTGCTCGGGTCTGCGCGAGGCCGGATACCAGGCCTGGATTGTGGGCGGAGGCGTTCGCGACCTGATGCTCGGTCTCACCCCCAAAGACTTTGACGTCGCCACCAACGCCACGCCCGACCAGGTGCGTGCGATTTTTCGGCGCTCGCGCATCATTGGTCGTCGCTTTCAAATCGTGCATGTGATGTTCGGTCGGGAGACCATTGAGGTATCCACCTTTCGAGCCATTCAGGACGAAGCCGAAACCGACGAACACGGTCGGGTTCTGCGCGATAACGTCTGGGGCTCTCAGGCCGAAGATGCTGCGCGCCGCGATTTCACAATCAACGCCCTGTACTACGACCCCGTTGACGATGTGCTGCTTGATTATCACGACGGGGTACGCGACCTTAAGCGACGGCTGCTGCGCATCATCGGCGATCCCGCGCAGCGCTTTCGCGAAGACCCCGTTCGCATGCTTCGAGTGGCCCGCTTCGTAGCGAAGCTGGGTTTCAGCATTGAGCCCAAAACCCGGGCCCCGATTCGCGAGCTGGCGGGTCTTATCTCCAACGTGCCGGCCGCGCGTCTGTTCGACGAAATGCTCAAGCTGCTGGTGTCAGGACACGCACTGGCATGCCTGCATGAGCTGCGCCGCGAGGGTCTGCACCATGGCCTTCTACCCATGCTCGATGTCATCCTCGAGCAACCCGATGGCGAGCGTTTTGTCACCACGGCGCTTGAACGCACCGACCAGCGCGTTCTCGCGGGCAAACCCATCTCGCCCGGCTATCTGTTTGCCAGTCTGCTATGGCAGCCGGTGCGCACACGCTGGGCGGCCGCCTGCGCCGAGGGCGAGCCCAGCATACCGGCACTGGCTATCGCCATCGAGCTCACACTGGATGAGCAGGCTGAGCAGCTTGCCATCCAGCGAAGACATATGGGCGACATGCGCGAGATCTGGATGATGCAACCACGGTTTGAGCGCCGTATAGGCCGCTCGCCCTATGCGCTGCTTGAGCACCTTCGTTTTCGGGCCGGCTACGACTTCATGCTGATGCGCTGCGATGCCGGCGAGCTCGACCCGGATATCGGACGCTGGTGGTCAGACTTTATCGATGCCGATGGCGCTGCGCGGCAGGCACTCATTGCCGAGGTCGCGGCCAGTGGCGGCGCAGGTGGCGGCAAGCGTAGACGCCGCCGAGGCCCCCGACGCGATCGCGACGGCGGCGCAGCCCGTGCGCCCGAATCCGCCGCAGCCGGCAGTTGAGCCGAGCGTCTGTCATGACGCTTCGCACTGCTTACATTGGCCTGGGCGCCAATCTTGGTGATGCCCGCGCAGCCCTGAATACGGCTGTTCAGGCAATAGCAGTGCTGCCTGGTTGTCGCCTTCGAGCGCGCTCGGGCTTTTACCGCAGTGCACCTATAGACGCCCCCGGGCCCGAGTTTCTGAATGCAGTGGTGGCCATCGACACCGAGCTTGAGGCGTACGTCCTGCTCGCAGCCCTTCATGCCATCGAACAGTCGGCAGGGCGCGTTCGCTCGGTGCGAAACGCCCCGCGCACGCTCGATCTGGACCTTCTCTTGTTGGGCGACGAGCGCATTGATACGCCTACGCTACAGGTTCCGCACCCAAGGCTGCATGAACGCGCGTTTGTGCTCCTACCGCTACATGAGATCGCGCCCGGTCTGCACATTACGGGCCTGGGCGCCGTCGCCAGCCTGCTAGAACCGGTCAGCGATCAAAGCATCCGTCGAGAACCCGAATGAGCAGCCTACCCATCCCGGTACAGACGATAGGATTGCTGATTGCATCCAACATCTTCATGACCTTTGCCTGGTATGCCCATTTGAAAGACCTTTCAGCCAAGCCCTGGTGGTACGCTGCGCTGGTTAGCTGGGGTATTGCCCTGTTTGAGTACCTGCTGCAGGTGCCCGCCAATCGCATCGGCTATGGCACTTTTTCGCTGGCCCAGCTGAAAATCCTGCAAGAAGTCATTACGTTGGCGGTATTCGTTCCCTTTGCCGTGCTTTACATGAACCAGCCCATTAAACTCGACTATCTATGGGCGGCGCTTTGCCTTTTGGGCGCCGTTTATTTTGTATTCCGCTCATGAACTCACCCTTCGAGCGCTATCGCCACATTGTCATCGAGGGACCCATCGGTGTGGGCAAGACCTCGCTCGCGCGCAAGTTGGCCGAGCGCTTTTCAGCTCGAACGGTCTTCGAGGAACCCGAGGGCAACCCCTTTCTTGACCGTTTTTATCGTGACAGTCGCCGCTTCGCGCTTCCCACCCAGTTGTTCTTTCTGTTTCAGCGCGCTCAGCGCCTGCGCGAACTGGCGCAACGCGACCTTTTTTCCGAAGCGGCGGTCGGCGATTTTCTTCTCGAAAAAGATCCGCTATTTGCCAGGCTGACGCTGGACGATGATGAGCTTGCGCTCTACCAGACCATTTACGCCAGCCTGCAGCCGCAATCACCCACCCCCGATCTGGTGATTTATCTGCAGGCGCAGCCTGAAACGCTGCTCGCGCGCATCGGGCGACGGGGTATCGCCATGGAAGCGGGCATCACCGACGCCTACCTGCGCGCACTCATCGATCAGTACAGCCGTTTCTTTCACCACTATGAGTCGGCGCCTCTGCTCATCGTGAACACCGAGCGCCTCAACCCGCTCGATCGGGAAGACGACTTCGAAATGCTGCTTCGTCAGCTCGGCGAGCTTCGCGGGCGGCGCAGCTTTTTCAGCGTAGGTCAGTAAATACCGTGATTTTCGCGCTGGCGACCAGACGTGCGCGGTATGGGCAGGCCTTCATCATTTCGTCATCTGACGCCTATACACTCCGGATATTCACCACGCGCGTTGGTCCCCATGAGTGCCCGAATCCTCATCGTTGAAGACGAACCCGCCATTCGCGAGTTGCTGCGCATCAATTTGCACCACGCCGGCTTCACCGTCGATGCAACCGACGGGGTCGATGGCGCTCTGGCAGCCATCAACGTTAACCGGCCCGACCTGATCCTGCTCGACTGGATGATGCCCGGCCGCTCTGGGCTTGAGTTAATCCGCCATCTGCGCGCGGTGGCCGCCACCCGGGCGCTGCCAATCATCCTGATCACCGCCAGAGCCCAGGAAGGCGATAAGCTGCAAGGCTTCGACAGCGGCGCCGACGACTACATCACCAAGCCGTTTTCGCCGCGTGAAGTGCTGGCGCGCATTCGTGCCCTGCTGCGCCGGTCCGCGCCTGAAGCAAGCCAGGCACCGCTACAAATCGCAGGCCTGCGGCTAGAACCCGACAGCCAGCGGGTGCTGGCTCATGAGACCCCGCTCGACCTCAGTCCCACCGAGTATCGTCTGCTGCACTGCTTCATGAAGCAGCCCGATCGGGTGCTGTCGCGAGCCAAACTCATTGACAGCGTCTGGGGCGACCGGGTCTACATCGAAGAGCGTACCGTCGATGTACACATTCGGCGCCTGCGCCTGGCGCTTGCGCCCTCAGGACATGAGCGCCTGATTGAGACGGTCCGCGGCGGCGGCTACCGCTTCCTGCCACAATAGCGGTCGGTCGCGGGGCGTTTGCCCCGCAGTCGGCAGCAGCCTTCATCAACCCGCAGGGTCGTGTGTCTCATGGTGCTACGCGCGTGATCTGGGTCCGAACTCTTCTTTTTGTCGCGGCGGTTCTGACAGCAGCGATTTTTCTTCACCGGCATATCGCCAGTGAGGTCGCGGTCGGTTTGCTGGCGGTGGCACTTCTAGCCATGGGCGTTTATCACGCCTGGTTTTTATCGCGCATCAGCCAATGGGCCAATCTACCCAGCAAGCGCGTATTGCCCATAGGCTGGGGCATGTGGATGCCGCTGATTGAGCGGCTGAATCGTTTTTCACGAAATCAGCAAGACCGTGTCACCGAACTGGAGAGCGAGCTTGAGCGTATTCACGCCGCCGTTGATCGCCTGCCCGACGGCTTAGTCGTGCTCGACCGCTTTGACCACATCGCCTGGAGCAATCAGGCCGCGGAAGCGCTGCACGGCATCTTCGGCACTCGAAGACCCATTGATCATTTCATCCGCCACACCGAATTCAACGAGATGCTGCCCAAGCGCGATCTGGCGGTACAAAAAGCCCGCATAGACCTGCCCACAAGGCCTGGCCGGGTGTTTGAAATGCAACTGCATCAGGCTGACGAAGGCTTCCGGCTGCTGATCACGCGCGACATTACCGAGCAGGCCAAGCTTGATGCCATGCGCAGCGATTTCGTGGCCAATGTCTCGCATGAAATCCGCACGCCTGCCACCGTCATCTCGGGCTTTGCCGAGACCCTGCTCACCCTTGAGCTCGATGAATCGGCCCGCCGCGAATACCTCGGCGCCATCCTGCGGCAAAGTGAAACCATGGGGCGTCTGGTGGGCGACCTGCTGCTGATCTCCTCGCTTGAGCGCTCGCCCGATCGCGCCGATGAGATGCCAATCGCGCTGCGCGGCATGCTCGCTGCTCTGATGGACGAAGCGCGCGCGCTGTCGTCGGGTCGACATACCCTCAGCCTATACTTCGATGGACCCTCGCAGGTGCTGGCAGTGCCAGCCGAACTCGAAAGCGCAATTCGTAACCTGCTGACCAATGCGGTTCGCTATACACCCGAGCGAGGCTCTATCGAGGTCGACTGGCGGGTCCGTGACGATGAGGGCTGGCTCAGTATCCGTGATACCGGAATCGGCATCGCGGCCGAGCACCTGCCTCGATTGACTGAACGCTTTTATCGCGTGGACCGCAGCCGCTCGCGCGACACCGGTGGCACGGGTCTGGGCCTGGCCATCGTCAAGCGCATCGCCAATCGACACCAGGCGCAACTGCGCATCGAAAGCGAGGCCGGGCGCGGCAGTACGTTCACCCTGTGTCTGCCAGCACGGCGCCTGCTACCCGAGCCGGTTAGCTCTGCGCATGAGGCAGTCCAGGCGGCCTGAGGCGGGCTGGCCTCTTTCCATCAGTCCAAAGCGGCGAATCGTTCCAGGTGGTGGTCAGCATCGCCCAGCCATTGAGCCAGCATGGTCAGGCGCTTGAACGTATGCGCCACTTTCATCTCCTGGGTCATGCCCATGCCACCGTGCAGCTGAACCGCTTCCTGCCCGACATGCCGGGCGGCCTCAGCGATTTTGATCTTGGCCGCTGAGACCATGCGCATACGCTCATTGGCGCTGACCGAGCCCCGGCTTGCGCTGTCAAACCGGCTACAGGCCAACAGCGTGATCGAACGCGCCTGCTCAGCGCTGACAAACATATCGACCAGACGGTGCTGAAGCGCCTGAAAGCTGCCGATGGGAACCCCAAACTGGCGCCGTGTCTTGAGATATTCAAGCGTCGCCTCGCAGGCGTAGCGCATCGCGCCCACCGCCTCGGCACAGGACAGCACGCTGGCAAAGTCGATGGCTTCAACCAGGCCGTCGAAAACACCCGTCGCACCACCCACACGATCAGCCGCCGAAACCCGTACGCCGGTCAGTCGAATGTCGGCTGCGCGCAAGTTGTCCTGCGTGCGAAAGCTTCGCATCTCAAGCCCGGCCGCTTTCGCATCGACCACAAAGAGAGCGATGCCCGCGGGATCCTCGCTGGCACCACTGAGTCGTGCGCTCACCAACAGGTGCTGCGCCACAGGCGCGTGCAGCACCATGTGCTTTTCACCGTCGAGCAGCCATCCCTCGCCATCGGGCCGCGCCTGGGTGAGCACATGGCTGAGTTCGTAGCGGGCGCTGGCTTCTGTGTGGGCCAAAGCCCAGCACGCGCGACCGTCGGCAATCGACGGCAGCCAGCGTGCGCGCTGCTCAGGGCTTGCCTGAGTGACGATCAGGCGGGCAGCCAGTGCCACCGTGGGCACAAAAGGTTCAAGCACCAGAGCCCGACCAAAGGCCTCCATGCTGCCCACCAGATCGAGCGCCCCCCCGCCAAAGCCACCATCATCTTGCGGGATGGCAAGGCCCAGAAGGCCCAGCTCGGCGAGTTTTTCCCAGAGCGCGAGGCTGTAGCCAGCATCACTGGCGATGACGCGTTTACGCGCCTCGAAGTCATAGTCTTTATCAAGCAGCCGCGATAGCGAGTCGACGAGCAGCTGCTGCTCTTGTGAGTATTGAAAGTCCATGGCTTAAAGCCCCAAGGCCATCTTGGCAAAGATATTGCGCTGGATCTCGTTGGATCCGGCGTAAATAGAGGTTTTACGAAAGTTGAAGTAGCGCGCTGCAATAGACCCGGTGAAGGCATCGAACCCCTCATAACGCAGCGGCCTGAAAGCCTGTGCCTGGGGGCCAGCCACCTGCATCATCAGCTCGGTGATGGCCTGCTGAATTTCAGTGCCGCGAATCTTGAGCATCGATACTTCCGGTCCGATGCGGCCGGTGCGGCGCATCTCGTCGACGAAGCGCAGATTGGTGATCTCAAGCGCCATCAGTTCGATCTCGATGCGCGACAGACGGTCACGAAAACGTGGATCGTCGATGAGGCGTTGGCCGCGATGCTGAGTCTGCGCGGCCAGCTCTTTCAGGCGCATCAGCTCGCGCTTTGAGCCGCCGATTCGGCCGGTATTCAGCCGCTCGTGTCCGAGCAGATACTTGGCCACCGTCCAGCCCTGGTTTTCCTGATGCACCAGGTTTTCGATCGGTACCTGAACATCATCGAAAAATACTTCGTTCACTTCATGCGCCTCATCCAGGAGAATGAGCGGCCGCACGGTGATACCCGGCGTCTTCATGTCGATCAGCAGAAAACTGATGCCTTCCTGACGCTTTTCAACGCTGGCGTCAGTTCGGACCAGACAGAAGATCCAGTCGCCGTAATGGCCCAGGGTCGTCCAGATTTTCTGGCCGCTGACCCGGTAGTGGTCACCGCGCCGTTCGGCCCGCGTCTTGAGCGAGGCCAAATCAGAGCCCGAACCAGGCTCAGAGTAGCCCTGAACCCAGAAGTCATCGCCGTTATAAATACGCGGCAGGAAGCGCTTTTTCTGCTCGTCGGTACCAAAGCGCAGCAACACCTGGGCACACATGGTGACCCCAAAGGGCACGATGGGAGGCGCACCCGCCAGGGCACTCTCTTCTTCAAAGATATACCGCTGGACGGGATTCCAGCCTGTACCGCCCCACTCGACGGGCCAGGCGGGTGCTACCCAGCCCTTGGCCGCAAGAGTACGGTGCCAGCGCAGCAGGTCATCTTTAGAGAGCTCTTCATAGTCAAGCACTCGAGCGCGTAAGTCAGCCGGAATACTGGAATCGAGCCAGCCGCGTACCTCCTCGCGGAAGGCCTGTTCATCATCGGAATAGTCAAGATTCATCACAGTGCCCTGAAAATCGTGGGTTCAAGCTTCATTACAATAGATGGTTTGGCATAAACAGCCAAAATCGACCCCAGCACCCATGCCCCAGGGGCGCCGGTCTGCACGAATCGACCGCGGTGTCTGCCAAGACAACCCAACCAGGTCATGAGTCAAGGAGAATCCCATGCTTCTGGTCACCGGCGGCGCAGGTTTCATCGGCGCTAACTTCGTCATCGACTGGCTCAGTGCCATCCATGACCGTCATGATGAGCCGGTCGTGGTTCTGGATGCGCTCACCTACGCAGGCAACCTGGGTAATTTGCGTACGCTACAGGGTGATTCACGACTCATCTTTGTACGTGGCGACATTACTGACCGCGCCCTCGTGTCATCGCTGCTGCAGACACATCAGCCGCGGGCCATCATTCATTTCGCCGCTGAAAGCCACGTCGACCGTTCTATTCACGGCCCGGGCGCCTTCATACGCACTAACGTCGAGGGCACGTTCACCCTGCTGGAGGCTACCCGTGCCTGGTGGAGCACGCTCGACCCCAACCGCCGCGAGGCTTTTCGCTTTTTGCATGTGTCCACCGATGAGGTTTACGGCACGCTTGCACCGCAAGATCCCGCTTTCGAAGAAACCACGCCCTATGCGCCCAACAGTCCCTATGCAGCCTCCAAGGCGGCGTCTGATCACCTGGTGCGGGCCTGGCATCACACCTACGGGCTGCCGGTACTCACCACCAACTGCTCCAACAACTACGGTCCCTTCCAGTTCCCCGAAAAGCTCATCCCGCTGATGATCGTCAATGCGCTGGCTGGTAAATCCCTGCCTGTGTACGGTGACGGCATGCAGATTCGGGATTGGCTTTATGTCGGCGACCATTGCGCGGGCATCCGCACCGTACTAGAGCGCGGCCAGCTGGGTGAGACCTACAACATTGGCGGCAACAACGAAAAAGCCAACATCGAGATCGTGCACACCGTTTGCCGGCTTCTGGACGAACGGCTGCCCGACCCTCAGGGTCCGCGCACGCGCCTGATCACGCATGTCGCCGACCGCCCCGGACATGATCGCCGCTACGCCATCAATGCCCGCAAAATCGCCCATGATCTGCGCTGGAAGCCGCTTGAAACGTTTGAGACCGGCATTCGTAAAACCATTGACTGGTATCTGAGTCATCAGGATTGGGTATCCAACGTCCAGACCGGCGCCTACCGCGAATGGATCTCCGCGCAGTACGATTCGCGCGCCAGCGCCTGACCCGCGTCCTCCTGCGAACACGGCACTGCACGAACCTGCAATCCGGCACAGCTCTTTAACCGACACAGCCTCGCGCGATCGCGACTGACTCATGAATACTTCCGTCAAGCAAACGCCGACCCAGCGGCGCGGCATCATTCTGGCCGGCGGCTCTGGCACCCGGCTGCACCCGCTCACACTGGCCGTCTCCAAACAGCTCATGCCGGTATACGACAAGCCCATGGTGTATTACCCGCTGTCGGTGCTGCTGCTGGCTGGCATCCGCGACATTCTCATCATCTCCACTCCGCACGATCTGCCTGGCTTTAAGCGGCTGCTGGGTGACGGTCAGCGCTGGGGGGTTCGGTTCTCGTATGCCGAGCAGCCCAGCCCCGATGGGCTCGCACAGGCGTTTCATATTGGCGCTGACTTTGTCGCAGATCGTCCGTCCGCACTGGTGCTGGGCGATAACCTGTTTTACGGTCACGATCTCATGCGCCGACTGGCAGCAGCCGACCAGCGCAACGCAGGCGCAAGCGTATTCGCCTACCCCGTGGTCGACCCCGAGCGCTACGGTGTCGTTGAGTTTGACGCCCATGGCCGCGCAATCTCCATCGAAGAAAAGCCCAGCAAGCCGCGCAGCCGCTATGCCGTCACGGGGCTTTATTTTTACGACACTCAGGTCGTTGAGTTTGCGCGCACGCTCAAGCCCTCGGCGCGCGGCGAGCTCGAAATCACCGATCTGAACCGTATGTATCTCGAGTGCGGCCAGCTTGATGTACAGCTGATGGGTCGAGGCGACGCCTGGCTTGATACCGGCACCCATGATTCGCTGATTGAAGCTGCGCAGTTCATTCAAACCCTTGAAAAACGCCAGGGTCTGAAAGTAGCCTGCCCGGAGGAAATCGCCTGGCGGCAAGGCTGGATAGACGACCAGGCCCTGCGTGCGCTGGCCAAAACCCTGGGCAAAAGCGGCTACGGTGCGTACCTTGAGCGTCTGCTTGACGAACGGGTCTTTTGACCGAAGACAAATCTATGAAAGTCACACCCACCCGCTTACCCGAAGTGCTCATCATCGAGCCACGCGTTTTTGGCGACGAACGAGGATTTTTTTTTGAGAGTTTTAATGCCCGCATGTTCGTCGAACAGTCGGGCCTAGACATCAGCTTCGTACAGGACAATCACTCCCGTTCATCAAAGGGTGTGCTGCGCGGGCTGCACTATCAGATTCGTCAGGCCCAGGGCAAGCTCGTACGTGTGGTACGCGGTCGCGTGTTTGATGTGGCGGTTGACTTGCGGCGCAGTTCGCCTCGCTTCGGTCAATGGACGGGTATCGAATTAAGCGAACAAACCCATCGGCAACTCTGGATTCCGCCGGGCTTCGGTCATGGATTTCTGGTGCTGTCTGACAGCGCCGATTTTCTGTACAAAACGACCGACTATTACGCGCCCGAGCATGAACGCTGCCTGCTCTGGAACGACACCCAGGTCGGTGTCCAATGGCCGCTTGAGGGCCTGTCGCCCACGCTGTCTGCGAAAGATCAAAAAGGTCTGCCGCTGACGCACTGCGAACTCTTCGAGTAACCGCCATGATGCTGCGCATCGTGTTGTTGGGCCCCAGCGGACAGGTTGGCTGGGAGCTCGCCCGCTCACTGCAATGCCTGGGTACTGTGCATGCGCTGGGTCGCGCAGAGATCGACTTTGAGCAGCCTGCGGCACTGCGCGCTCGTATTGCTGAGATTGCGCCGCAACTGATCATCAATGCGGTCGCCTGGACAGCCGTTGACGACGCTGAGCAGCACGAAGCGCGGGCACTTGCCGTCAACGGCCATGTACCCGGTCTGCTGGCCAGCATCGCACGCGAGTGTGGTGCGCTGCTGATTCACTACTCCACCGATTACGTCTTCGACGGCACAGGCTCCAAGCCCTGGAAGCCCGATGACCCCACCAATCCCCTCAGCGCGTACGGACGCGGCAAACTGGCCGGTGAGCAGGCCATTGCCGCAGCGGGCGGCCACTGGCTGGTGCTTCGCACGTCGTGGGTCTACGCAGCCCGCGGCCGCAACTTTGTACGCACCATGCTCAAACTGGGTGCTCAGCGCGAAAGCCTGCGCGTAGTCAATGATCAGATCGGCGCACCCACCTCGGCCCGCCTGATTGCTGACGTCACGGCCCACGTGGCCCGCGGCGCTCTGCATGAAATCGATCGCGGCGTTTTTCGCAGTGATGTTCTGCACTTGACGGCCAGTGGCGAGACCAGCTGGCATGGCTTGGCTCAGGCTATCTTCGAAGAGTGGCGCAAGATCGCCCCCGCCATACCCCTGGCCGTGCGCGAGGTGCAGGCCATCCCCAGCCGCGATTACCCGGTGCCCGCGCCACGGCCGCTGAACTCGCGGCTTGACTGCTCTGGGCTCGTGGCCCGCTATGGGCTGACGCTTGCGCCCTGGCGAGATTCGCTGCGCCTCGTTCTGGCAGAAATCGCCAGCGCGCAGTCTTCCTAATTGACACACAACCCCTGCAGAACATTCGGCCCGCGTCATCTGCCCGCAGACAGACGCCTCTAGACCCAGCCGATCATGTTTGCCCCATAAGCTTTTTGCCAGGCCCAGACATCACCGCCCATTGAATTGCGGCGGCCGTTTTTCGGCAAAAGCCTTGGCGGCCTCGCGATGGTCTTCTGAGAACATGCAACGAGCCTGATGCACAGCCTCGGCATCCAGCGACGCACCCAAGGAGGCGGTGGTGGCCAGATCGACATTGCGCTTGATGTACGCGTAAGCCAGCGCCGGCCCCTCAGCTAAGGCGCTTACAAAGCGCTGACATTCCTGGGCATAGTGCTCAGCTGAAAAAACACGACTGACCAGGCCTTCCGACAGCGCCTGCTCAGCACTGAAGATGGGCGCAAGCATCAGCCATTCACGGGCGCGCACCGGACCCACCGACTGTGTCAGAAACCACGAAATACCGTAGTCGCCTGCCAGCCCCACACGCGAGAAGGCGAGGGCAAGCTTGGCTCCCGCACGCGCCAATCGGAAGTCACACGCCAGCGCCAGCGCCAGCCCCGCACCAGCACAAGCCCCGGGAATCAGCGCCACCGTTGGTTTGGGCATTTCGTGCAAGAGACGTGCGGCATCGGCACGCTCGCGCAGACGCTGCGCACGCTCTTCAAATCCGACCTGCTGGTCGCGCCCCGCCGCCATGGCCTTGACATCCCCGCCCGCACAAAACGCGTCGGCCGCACCGGTCAGAACAACCACCCGCACGGTGGGATCAACCTGAGCTTCGCGCAGCACCTCAACCAGGCGTGCTGACATGGGCAGATCGAGCGCGTTACGAACCTCTGGGCGGTTCATCGTGAGGGTGAGCACGCCCGCCTGCTGGCTGACCAGAAGCGATTCCTGCCTATCCTGCTGCATTGTTTTCCCCTTACGCGGGCCCTGCACCCGCCGTGAACACTTTTTTGCAAACGCTTGACCGAACACCCTCAGTCGACAATGAAAAGCCGCGCGCCTTTGTCGGTGAATGAACGGTGCGGTTCAGCGCCGTCTGCCACCTGATAACTCATGCCGGGCTTCAGGATAAAACGACGGCCATCCGCCAGATCGGTGCTGAGCTCGCCCTCAAGGCATAAGAGAATGTGGCCTTTTTCGCACCAGTGGTCAGCGCGATATCCCGGCGAATACTCCACCATGCGCACTCGGATGCCTCCGAAGTTTCGCGTGCGCCACCATGCCGTGCCGGTTTCACCCGCATGCACCTCGGGCTCAATGGTTTTCCAATCAGTGGTGCCAAACGGAATATCGGTCATGTTCATAGATGTCGGTCTGCCTGCTCGGCAATGAAATCAAACGCGCATTGTCGCCGCATTTACGGCTAATCTGCGACATGGTCATCGAACCCTGGTACTGGATCGCTTTCACCGTCACTGCAGCGGCCGCACAGACGGGGCGTAATGCGCTGCAGCGCGAGCTCACCGCTGTGCTCGGCACTGCCGGCGCCACTCAGGTGCGCTTTCTGTACGGTCTACCGTTTGGGCTGGCCTTCTGCGCACTGGTTCTATGGGTGACGGGCGAGCGCCTGCCCGCACTGTCAATCAATGTCTGGCTATGGGCTTTGGTCGGAGGATTGGGACAGATTGCCGGAACCGCCCTGATGCTGGCCGCCATGCGTGAAAAGTCGTTTGTGGTCAGCACGGCACTCACCAAAATCGAGCCGGTTTGGGTCGCCATGTTCGGACTGGTGCTGCTGGGAGACGCCCTAAGCCCTGGGTTGGTTCTTGCCATCGCCACGGCCACCGCCGGTGTTTTGGTGATGTCGTGGCCTGCCAAGGGCGTCGACTGGTCGCTACGCCCAATGCTGCTGGGCCTTTCCTCGGGTGCCGGCTTCGGTGTGGCCGCCATTGGCTTTCGGGCCGCCATTCAAGCCGTGCCCGAGGCGAGCTTTGTTCTGGCGGCCAGCGTGGTTGTGGCGCTGGGCCTGTCGATACAGACCACACTGCTGGCTGGGTGGATGCTGGTGCGAGAGCGGGCCCTTCTGGTGGCCATTGCCCGGGCTTGGCGACCGTCGCTGCTGGCAGGGCTGCTCGGAGCCTTCGCGTCTCAGTGCTGGTTTCTGGCGTTTGCGGTCGAAACCGCCGCCCGAGTGCGCACACTGGCGCTGGTTGAAATTCTGTTTGCGCACCTGGTCTCGCGACGCCTGCTTAGCCAAAACGTCTCGGCCCGCGAAGCCATGGGGCTGGTGCTGCTGATTGCGGGCGTTGTGCTGGTGCTAAACGCCTGAAGGCTTACGCACGCCCGCAACCACCGCCCGCATGATGCGATCAAAGGCATCTGGGCAGTCCCGCTGCAGCCAGTGCGCGGCCTGAGGCAGTACATGAATCCGCTCAGCGCCCAGAATCTGCCGATACTGCGGCAAACGTTCGGCAAGACTGGCTCGCTGGTGAGGGTCGCGCTCGCCCAGCAGCAGATCACAACGGCCAGCCAGTGGTACCAGCAACGGTCTGATATCCGTCACCCGCGATAGACGACGCGACGCGAAACGAGCCTGTCGCGCCTGGGTGCTTGCCTGCTCGATGAGCTCAGGCGTGACCAGGCGCTGGTCACTCAGCATGATGTTGCGCAGCGAGTGTTCGATGCCAGCAGCCAATCCGCCACGCCTGACCCTGGAGGCGGCCTGCTCAAGAATATCGATCACCTCAGGTGAAACATCCCGACCTAAGGGTGGATTGACCAGTACGACGGCTGCTGTGCCCGATACCTCGCCTGACATCACCGCGGCCAGCAGCGCGCCAAAGGAAAACCCCACGATGAGTTCTGGCCCGCGGCCGAACCGGGTACGCAGCGCATCGTGCAGGCCTCTGGCCATGTCGTCCAGGGTGCTGTCCTGAGGCAGATCGCAGGATTGACCAAAGCCCGGCAGATCGGGAACCACAAGATCCAGATACTCCGACAATGAGGACAGATTGCTTTGCCAGTGCTGCCAACTGCCATGACCGCCATGTAGCAACAGCGCCAGCGGCCGTGTGCCTTTGTGGGGTCCGCAGACGCGGGCTCTCACGGGTCCCCAGCAGGTCTCCAGGGTCAAGTCTCGGTCCTCCACACCACGGTCGTCCGTCGCTGGCGAATCGGGTAGCTCGTTCATGACGCGCGAGCATACACGCGGCTCGGGCTTGGCAATTCAGCAAGGGTTCAGCCATCATTCGGGCGAATATAGCGGTCCGAAAAAACAACCTGGGGAGACGAGTCATGTTCAGGAGCTCATTTGCGCAGCTTGGGGCACTCATCGCGCTGACACTGGCGGCTGCACCCATGACGGCTGTGGCGCAGTCAGCCTGGCCGCAAAAGCCGATCCGTATCATCGTGCCTCATCCGCCAGGCGGGCCCAGCGACATTGTTCTCAGGGCGGCCTCTGAGGGCATACAGGCACAGCTGAAGCAGCCCATCGTCATCGAAAACAAGGCGGGCGCAGGCGGCAATATTGGCGCGGCTGAGGTCGCGCGCGCCGCGCCAGACGGCTATACCTGGATGTTTGGCACCGACACCATTGTCACCGTCAACCCGCACGTTTATAAAAGCCTGGGCTTCAAGGTCGAGGATCTGCGCCCGGTTATGGTCACCACGCAATTCAGCCAGACGCTGGTCTGTAATCCGGCACTGGGCGTCAAGACGCTATCCGAACTGGTCGCCAAAGCACGCGGTGGTCAGTTGTCTTACGCCTCGGGTGGAGCAGGCGTGCCCGGGCATTTGTCGATGGAACTGCTGATGCACATGGCGAACTTCAATATGGCCCATGTGCCTTACAAGGGGCCCGCGCCGGCCACTCTCGATGTAGTCGCCAACCAGGTGCCCTGCGGATTGCTGGCAGGCCCCACCGTGTTGCCGCATATACGCGCTGGCCGCCTGGTGCCGCTAGCCGTTTCGGGCAAGAGCCGCTCACCGACGCTGCCCGAGGTACCCACCATGATTGAAGCCGGTGTCACAGGTTATGAGGCCGACTTCGCACTTTTCCTGCAGGCCCCCCGGGCCACGCCCGATGACATCGTCAGCCGTATGCGCGCTGCCCTCCTGGAAGCCTTGAACGCGCCCGAGATCAAGGCTCGTCTGGCTGCCTCGGATCAGGTGCTGGTGGGATCTACGCCCGAGCAGGCGGCGGCGGTGGCTGCGGCTGACTCTAAGAAGTGGGGCGAGGTGGCAAGGCGCATCAAGCTGGGCTTGGACTAAAACCAGAAGGGCCGCAGGGCCTGTGCTCTCCGTGCCATCGCTGCGCGATGGTGCCGGAGGCGGGAATCGAACCCGCACGCCCTTTCGGGCACCGGATTTTGAGTCCGGCGCGTCTACCAGTTCCACCACCCCGGCAAAGGTTGGATCCCGATTATGGCATAGCCTTTTGGTCAGAGACCTTCGCGTCCCCGCGTAACCGCCTGAAGAAGGTATTGACTGAATTCTGGATCCTCACCCTCCAACAGAGTCGGCAGTAGCGCCACAAAATCGTCACGCTGCCCCCACTCGGTCATCCAATCGTGCCAGGTCTGCCAGCGCCTGCGTTCGCGATCGTTCATGTCGGGCTTATAGGCCACCAGATAGGCGCGCTCAAACAAAGTAACCAGCATGTCGAAAATGATCTTCATACGCTCGCGCTGCTCAGGCGTCGGTTCGGGCAGCGCGGTTCGCGTGCGCAACTGCAGGTCGGCGTTATTCAGAACCACCTTCAGAAAATCGATATACGCGTCCGAAAGGCTCTGGTAGGCCTCCTCTTCTTCGTTCTCGCGCTCCTTTTTCTGCTCGTAGATAAATACAGCCACCGCAAAGGGCAGACCGATGGCAGTAACCAGATAGCTGATCAGTTCAATCCAGCTTCGTACGGTGTCGAAGTTCCAGTGAGCCATCGCCGTTCACCTCGTCATAGAAACGGTTCCCTACACCACCTCACGGTGTTTTGGCACGAGCATAGTCGACTCGGACGCGCCCCGCCGCTCGGGCCGTTACGGGTATAGTCGCGCTCACTCGCCACCATGAAACTGTCTGATTTCGATTTTGACTTGCCTGACGAGCTGATCGCCCGTCACCCGACCGCCACGCGCAGCGAATCACGCTTGCTGGTCGCATCACAGCTCGACCGGTCGCCCGCCGACGCCGCCGACCGGCGCGTTTCCGAGCTGCCTCAGCTGTTGCGTCCGGGCGATCTGCTGGTCTTCAACGATACCCGCGTGCTGCGCGCCAGACTACGCGGCAGCAAAGAAACAGGCGGTGCGGTTGAGGCTCTCATCGAGCGCATTGACAGCTCGCATGAAGCCCTGGCGCAATTACGCATGAGCAAACCCGCCCGGCCTGGGCAGAAACTGCGCTGGCTGCGGCACCAGTGCGAAGTGCTGGCGCGCGAGGGCGAATTCTGGCGACTGCGCTTTGATGCGCCCGTCGACCAGGTCCTCGAGCACGATGGCGAGATGCCGCTGCCACCCTACCTTGAAAGGCCGGCCGATTCTCAGGACGAGTCCCGATACCAGACCGTCTACGCCCGCCATCCCGGATCAGTGGCCGCACCCACGGCTGGTCTGCATTTTGATGATGAGCTGCTCGCACACCTGGCTCAGGCGGGCATCGAGCGAAGCTTTGTCACGCTACATGTGGGCGCGGGAACCTTTCAGCCGGTGCGCGTCGACAATATCGCCGAGCATCGCATGCACAGCGAGCGTTATCACGTCTCGGCAGCGGCCAGCGCCGCCATTACACGGACTCGCGCCCGTGGCGGTCGCGTCATCGCCGTGGGTACCACGTCGCTACGCACCCTGGAATCGGCCGCCCTTGAAGACGGGCACGTACCATCGCAGGCGGGCGAGACCCAGCTATTCATCACGCCGGGTTATGCCTTCAAGGCGGTTGATGCGCTCATTACGAATTTTCACCTGCCACGTTCGACCCTGCTGATGCTGGTGAGTGCATTCGCAGGCTCATCACTCATCCGGCACGCGTATGCTCACGCCATCGCCAAGCGCTATCGCTTCTTCAGCTATGGCGATGCAATGCTTCTTGAACGCCAAGCCACCCTGACTGACTGAAAACCGCATGCTGAGTTTTGAATTATTGGCCAGCGACGGTCTGGCACGACGCGGCCGCGTCAGCCTCGCTCACGGGATAGTCGAAACCCCCATCTTCATGCCGGTCGGCACCTACGGCGCCGTGAAGGCCATGTCGCCGCGAGAATTGCAGGAAGTGGGCGCACAAATCATTTTGGGCAACACCTTTCATTTGTGGCTTCGCCCAGGAACCGAGGTCATCCAGCGTTTCGGCGGCCTGCACGGATTTAACGGATGGCATCAGCCCATACTTACTGACTCGGGTGGCTTTCAGGTCTGGAGCCTGGGCGATCTCAGGCGCATCAGCGAAGAGGGCGTGCGTTTTGCCTCGCCTATCAACGGCGATCGCCTGATGCTCACCCCGGAAGAGTCGATGCGCATCCAGCGCGCGCTCAACTCCGACATCGTCATGATCTTCGACGAGTGCACGCCCTATGAGAGCCAGGGTGTGCCCACCACCGTCGACCAGGCCGCCGATTCGATGCGCCTGTCGCTGCGCTGGGCCCAGCGCTCGCGTTCAGCATTCGATCAGCTCGAAAACCCCAACGCACTATTCGGTATCGTGCAGGGCGGTATGTACGAGCATTTGCGCGATGAGTCGCTGGCTGGCTTGGTGGACATCGGCTTTCACGGGTACGCCATCGGCGGTCTGTCGGTGGGCGAACCGAAGGCCGACATGATGCGTGTATTGGCTCATACTGCGCCGCGACTGCCCGCTGACAAACCGCGCTATCTCATGGGTGTGGGTACGCCCGAAGACCTTGTTGAAGGCGTGGCCAATGGCGTTGACATGTTTGACTGCGTCATGCCCACTCGCAATGCCCGCAATGGCTGGCTCTTTACCCGCTTTGGCGACCTGCGCCTGCGCAATGCCAGATACAGAGATGACCCCAGACCCATCGACGAACACTGCAGCTGCTACGCCTGTCAGCACTTCTCGCGCGCCTACGTGCACCACTTGCAGAAGGTCAACGAAATCCTGGGCGCCCGGCTGGCAACCATCCACAACCTGCACTACTACCTCGAATTGATGGCGCAGATGCGCTCGGCCATCGAAGACGGGCGGTTCGCAGATTGGCGCAAGAGCTTTGCGCGAGATCGCGCCCGTGGCCCCTAACCCGCGACCGGGCAGCCGCGATCTCGGACAAGCCCAGACGCGGCCAGGCGGGCTTTTTACGGCACCGACCCCCCTCAGACGGTTATACTTTTGCGTTTGACTTCCGGAGGCTTACGTGCTGATTTCTACCGCTTACGCGCAATCGGGCGGCTCGACCGAGCAACAGCTGGTCGGCTTTCTGCCTATCATCCTGATGTTCGTGGTCTTGTATTTCCTGATGATTCGCCCGCAGATGAAGCGCGCGAAAGAGCATCGCACCATGCTCGGCGCCCTCAAGAAAGGCGACGAGGTCGTCACTGCCGGCGGCATCGTGGGCCGCATTACCAAAGTGGGCGAAAGCTACATCAGCCTTGAAGTGGCTCAGTTGCCTGAGGCCAAAGGTAGTGGCGACACGGCCGTCGAAATGCATTTTCAAAAGAGCGCCGTTCAGACCCTTCTGCCCAACGGCACTATCAAAGCGATCTGACCTGGAACCAGTCATCGCACTCACTCAGCCTTCAAGTCATCACGCAGCCGCGGGCAGTCCATGAACCGATATCCGATCTGGAAGTACATTGCCATGGCCATCGCCCTGGTATTGGGTCTGCTTTACTCGGTGCCCAATCTGTTCGGTGAGGCGCCCGCAGTGCAGGTGTCCAGTGGTAAGGCGACGGTCAAGATTGACGAGGGTATGGTGGGACGGGTCCGGACGGCCCTCGAGAAAGCTGGCATCAAGCCCACCGGCATTTTCTTTGACGGCAATTCGGTCAAGGTTCGCCTTGACGACAACGATACGCAGCTCAAGGCAAAAGACGCCCTGGTCGCGGCGCTCAACCCAGACGCGGCCGACCCCTCCTGGATCGTGGCGCTGAATCTATTGTCGGACTCGCCCAACTGGCTGACCAGCCTGCGCGCCCTGCCGATGTACCTGGGGCTTGATCTGCGCGGCGGCGTCCACTTCCTGCTTCAGGTCGACATGCGTCAGGCAACCACCAAGCGACTGGAGGGCCTGGTGGGTGATCTGCGCACTCAGCTGCGCGATCGCAACATTCGTCACGGCGGTGTCAGTCGGGCTGGCGACACCGTCGAGATCCGTTTTCGTGACGCCGAAACACGCAGCCGAGCGGCGTCACTGCTGCGCGATACGCAAGCCGACCTCAATCTGGCTGAATCCGGACAGGGCATCGACCTGCGCTTAATCGCGTCCCTTAAGCCTGAAGCCGTTCGCCGCATTCAAGACAGCGCCCTCAAACAAAACATCACCACCCTATCCAATCGCATTAACGAATTGGGTGTTGCCGAACCTGTCATTCAGCAGCAGGGCCTCGATCGCGTGGTGGTGCAGTTGCCGGGCGTGCAAGACACCGCAAAAGCCAAAGATATTCTGGGTCGCACCGCCACCCTTGAGGTTAGGCTGGTCTGCGAATCTGCCGAAGAACAGGCGGCCCTGGCGGCTGGTACCGTTCCCTTGGGTTGCGAGCGCTATAACGAGCGCGATGGGCGCCCCATTCTGGTTCGCCGACAGGTCATTCTCACGGGTGAGAACCTGAACGACGCTCAGGCAGGTTTTGATTCCCAAACCCAAGAGCCTGCCGTTCACCTCAATCTTGATGCCCGCGGGGCGCGAATCTTCCGCGACGTCACTCGTGAGAACGTCGGCAAGCGCATGGCCATTCTGCTCATCGAGAAGGGCAAGGGCGAAGTGGTAACCGCGCCGGTCATTCGAACTGAAATTGGCGGGGGACGTGTACAGATCACTGGCCGCATGACCACCCAGGAGGCGCAGGACGTCGCGCTTCTGTTGCGTGCAGGCTCGCTTGCAGCACCCATGGAAATCATTGAAGAACGCGCGATCGGTCCCAGCCTGGGCGCTGAAAATATCACCAAAGGCTTTCTCTCGACGGTATGGGGTTTCGCGGCCATTGTCGTGTTCATGTGCGCGTACTACCTGTTTTTCGGTCTGATCTCTTCGCTGGCCCTGGCGCTCAATCTGGTTTTGCTCATTGCCCTGCTGTCGCTGCTTCAGGCAACACTGACACTACCGGGCATTGCAGCCATCGCTCTTACGCTGGGTATGGCGATCGACGCGAATGTGCTTATCAATGAACGTGTCCGGGAAGAGCTGCGCAACGGAGCCACACCGCAGGCAGCCATCATGGCTGGCTATGACCGAGCCTGGGCCACCATTCTCGACTCCAACATCACCACCCTGATCGCCGGGGTCGCTCTGCTGGCCTTTGGTTCAGGCGCGGTTCGAGGTTTCGCGGTGGTGCACTGTCTGGGTATCCTCACCTCGATGTTCTCGGCGGTGTTTTTCTCGCGCGGGCTCGTGAATTTCTGGTACGGCCGCAAGAAAAAACTGGCCAGCTTGTCTATCGGCCAGATCTGGAAACCACAAGACAAGACGGTGCGCAGCTAATGCGCCGGCCATAGCCACTCACCAGCGCCAGGGGGTTTTCACGTGGAATTTTTTCGAATCCGGCGCGACATTCCGTTCATGCGGCATGCGCTGGTGTTTAACATCATTTCGTTTGCCACCTTCGCTCTTGCCGTGGCCATGTTGGCCATCCGTGGCCTGAACTTCTCGATCGAATTTACCGGCGGCACGGTTATGGAGGTCGCCTATCCGAAGGCGGCCGATCTTGAAAAAATCCGCGGTGTGGTCGGCGCCATGGGCTATGCCGACGCTCAGGTACAAAACTTCGGTACCTCGCGCGATGTCATGATCCGGCTGCCTCTAAAGAACGGATCAGGCGAAGCCGCCTCGCGCCAGAGCGAGCAGGTCATGGGGGCGCTCAAAGCATCAGACCCCACGGTCGAACTTCGGCGTACCGAATTCGTCGGCCCTCAGGTCGGTCAAGAGTTATTCACCGACGGCGCTCTGGCACTGCTGTTCGTCATCGCCGGCATCATGATTTACCTGGCGTTCAGATTCGAATGGAAGTTTTCGGTGGCTGCCATCGTGGCCAATCTGCACGACGTGGTGATCATTCTCGGATTCTTCGCCGCCTTCCAGTGGGAGTTCTCTTTATCGGTGCTGGCGGCTGTCCTGGCGGTGCTGGGTTATTCGGTCAACGAATCGGTGGTCATCTTTGATCGTATCCGCGAAAACTTTCGCAAGATGCGCAAGGCCGATACCGTTCAGGTCATCGACAATGCCATCACCAGTACCATCTCGCGCACCATCATCACGCACGGCTCAACGCAGATCATGGTTATCACCATGCTCATCTTCGGCGGGCCCACCCTGCACTATTTCGCGCTGGCATTAACTATCGGCATCTGCTTTGGCATCTATTCGTCGGTTTTTGTCGCGGCCGCCATCGCCATGTGGCTGGGCTTAAAACGCGAAGATCTGGTTAAGCCTGTGCGCAAGAAAGACGACACCGAGCCCGAACTGCCCTGAGGCTTACGATGCAGACAGCCCTTTGGGTTTTGGCGGTAGTACTGATCATCATTGGCTTCGCGGGTACGCTGCTGCCGGCATTGCCGGGGCCTCCCTTCATCATTGTAGGCATCTGGCTCGCGGCCTGGATCGATGATTTCAGCCGGGTCTCAGCACTCACTGCAGCCATTCTCACTGCTTTAGCACTCGCAGCAACTGCCGTCGACTACATAGCGGCTGCGCTGGGCGCTCAACGAGTGGGCGCCTCGCGCGCTGCGCTCATCGGCGCCACCCTGGGCACCCTACTGGGCATCTTCACGGGACTGATTGGTCTTTTGTTTATGCCCCTGGTGGGTGCTGCCATCGGCGAGTTTCTGGCGCGCCGTGATGCCTTGAGGGCTGGCCAGGTTGGAATCGCCACCTGGATCGGTATGCTGGTTGGCACGGTGCTCAAACTCGTTCTGGTGTGCTTGACCATTGGCATCTTCGTGGCAAGCCTGCTCTTTGATTGAAACGGCGCCATAAGCCGTTAATCAGAGCCCCTGTTGCATCACTCACCAGCACGGTATTGCCACATCGTATGCCCACTACCCAGGTACCGACCGTGCAGCGCATCTGGGATCTGCCCACCCGAATTTTTCATTGGCTTCTGGCCATCTGCGTAATCGGTGCCATCATCTCCGCCAATATCGGCGGCAACGCAATGGCCTGGCATCTGCGATTCGGTTATGCCAGTTTGGCTCTGCTGCTGTTCAGAGTTATCTGGGGCTTCGTCGGGCCGCGCTATGCGCGTTTTGCCAGCTTTCCGCCCAATCCGCGCGCAGCATGGCTTTACTTACGTGGGCGCGCCTCGCCCAGGCCGGGGCACAGCCCGCTAGCCGCGTGGTCGGTTTACGCCATGCTTTTAGCCGTCGCCATTCAAACCCTGACAGGGCTCTTCGCCAACGACGGCATCATGTGGGATGGGCCGCTGCGTAACTGGGTCTCAGAGGCCACCAGCAACAGCCTCACCGGATGGCATCTACGCAACCGCATCGTGCTGATTGCGCTCATCGTGCTGCACCTGGCCGCCATCATCTGGTACCGGGTTGCGCGCGACCGGCGTCTTACGCGCGCCATGATCACCGGCGACGCCCCCTTGCCCGAGGCAGGTCCTCATAAAAGCGCAGCCCCTGGTAGCGCCGGCGCCTCTCAGGCCCAGAGCACCTTTTTTACTCAAACTGCCGAGCTCGCAAGGCCCGAGACGCCGTCTGCGCGCGATGACTTTCTGGTCAGACTGAGCGGCCTCGCGCTGGCGATCCTGTGCAGCCTGGCCGTGTGGGCCTTGGTTCGCTGATCAACCCGAAAAGCCGGGGCTCAGCACACAGCATCGCCAGGCAACTTAACGAATCTCGCGAAACTGATCGTGACAGGCCTTACACGCGCCCGACGTGGGTCCCAGTTGCGCCTTGAGACCGTCCAGTGAAGCTGCCGCCGCGGGCAGTTTGGCAACCTGCAACTTGAGGTCGTCCTGATACTTCTTAAAGTTGGCGGCATCCTTCCATAAGTCACCCTTGAGCTTGGCCGCACCGCCGCTGGAGCCTGCGGGGAAGGCGTCCCAGGGTAACTGACTGATCATTTCGACAATCTTGGCCGAGTGCTGAGCGGCCGCCGCGTCAAAGGGCTGCGCGCCGCGCGCCATGGCAGCCAAACGCCCCATGTGATTGGACATCAGCGTGAAGCTGGCTTGTCGATATTTGATGGCGTCTTCCGGCTTGGCAAACTGTGCGCTGGCGGTACTAGCCGCTGCCACCGCGGCAGCCGCGACAAGACCCGACACGGCGAGACGAATACGATTTTTCATACGAGCTTTCCTAAGAAGCGCGGCGAACTACAAATGCCGCACGGGGTTGATCGAGCTGCCCGCAAACTCTAGCAGGCCACGATTGCTATCCCAAAAATTTCCCTCAAATCCCGCTACTGCGCGTGCCTTCAGACACGCCCGCTATACGAATCAATGATTCACGGCAAATCGATTGAAAGCTAAGCGGGCGACACGCAGCGTTAACACTCAGACTTCACGAGCCAGGCGCGCCGCCAATCCGGTGTAGGTCGACGGACTCAGCGTGCGCAGCTGCGCTTTAGCGGCCTCGGGTAATGCCAAACCATCGATAAAGTTTGCAAGCTCGGCCGCACCCACGCGACGACCCCGGGTGAGTGCCTTCAGCTGCTCATAGGGATTTTCAACACCGTATCGGCGCATGACCGTCTGTATGGGTTCGGCCAGCACCTCCCAGTTACTATCGAGATCTTCAGCCAGCCTGGCAGCATTCACTTCGAGCTTGCCCAGTCCGCGCAGACAGGCGTCATAACCCAGCACCGCATGACCCAGCGCGACACCCACATTACGAAGCACCGTTGAGTCAGTGAGGTCACGCTGCCAGCGCGAAATGGGCAGTTTATCGGCCAAATGCCGCAGCAGCGCGTTGGCCAGACCCAGATTGCCCTCAGAGTTTTCAAAGTCGATCGGATTGACTTTGTGCGGCATGGTCGACGAACCAATTTCGCCGGCCTTGAGCTTTTGCCGAAAATACCCCAACGAGATGTAGCCCCAGATATCGCGGTTGAGATCGATCAGAATGGTGTTGATACGAGCGATCGAGTCAAACAGCACAGCCATGTAATCGTGTGGCTCAATTTGTATGGTGTAGGCGTTGAACTCCAGACCCATGCTCTGGATAAGATCGTGACTCAGCGTCGGCCAGTCAACATCGGGATAAGCTGCCAGATGCGCATTGAAGTTGCCCACTGCGCCATTCATTTTCGCCTTGAGTTTGACCTCGGTCATAGCCGCAATAGCTGCCTCAAGACGTACCACCACGTTGGCAAGCTCTTTGCCCAGCGTGGTGGGCGAAGCCGCCTGACCATGGGTGCGCGACAGCATCGGAATGTCGGCCAGCTCGTGCGCCAGGCCGCGAAGCCGCGCCACTAGATCATGCAAGGCGGGCGCCAGCACGTCAGCCCGCGCCGCCTTCAGCATCAGCGCATGCGAGACGTTATTGATATCTTCAGAGGTGCAGGCGAAATGGATGAACTCGGCTGCACGCTCAAGTTCAGCATGGCCTTTGACAGATTCTTTCAAGAAATACTCAACTGCCTTGACATCATGATTGGTGACTCGCTCGATCGCCTTGATTCGGGCCGCCTGTTCAAGTCCGAAGCCACTCACAATAGCCAGAAGACTTGCCTGGGCTGAATCTGAAAATGGCGGTAACTCTGCAAGTCCGGCCTTTGATAGGGCGATCAACCAGCGCACCTCCACCTCAACCCGAAAACGCATAAAGGCGGCTTCCGACATCAGCGCGCGCAGCGGGCCCAGCCTGGCTGAATAACGACCGTCTAAAGGGGACAGGGCATCGAGGGAGTGAAAGTCGGAATGGATCTCGGCCATGGTAAATCGCAAGGGTAAAGTCGCCCTGAGGCGCACAGATTGAAAGGACGAAGACGACGCTAAGGCCCGAATTCTCGTCCTTTTGCGGGCGAGGTCAAAACGAACTAAACAACTTATTCGTGCGAATAGGTTTTGTGCGCCGTCTATGCGCGCGGCGAGCGCAGCGCCCAGCGCCACAGTGCATCAGGCTGCATGGGAAGCATCAGCAGCCAGTGCTCAACAATAGCTAACACCAAGAGCGAACCCACCAGACCCATGGCCACGGTCTCATGCCCGGAGCTGGCACGCAACGCAGCCTGCCAGATCAGCACGGCAGCCACGGTTGAAATGACAATGCTGAACGGAAACAGGGGATTGAAACGCCGCCGGGTGAAATAGCTGAGCAGGTAATGCAGACGCTGCGGCAAAAATGATTCGTAGAAATTTTTGACGCCCAGGAAAATATTAAGCTTGGCGCTCAGACGCATAACCCAGAGCACGGCAAACACCTGCGCTGCCACTTGATTGGGCGCGCCGATTGAAGGCAGCCAGACGGCTAGCCCCAGCAGTACCAGTGCGATCTCATGATGAGCGATTGCGGTAAATGCAAACCAGGCGCGTTTCCATCCGGTCACTGGCGGGCAAGGCTTGCGATTGGGCCCGATAACCAGCCCCATCAAAAAGGTCAGCTCCTGCCAAGACCAGACCAGCAAAGCGCTCATGAAGCCCAGATAGGCACCGGCGACCGTCTCGAGATCTCGGGTAAGTACGACGCCGGTTATACCAAGACCCAGAGCGAGTGAGGCTACTACCAATACGCCTGAACGTTGGGCAGGCCGCTCGTCCACGGCGCGTAACACGAGCCCGGTGGATAGCCACCAGACGAGAAGCGCAAAGACAGTCGCGGCCAGTAGCAGCATTACCAGCTCGGCGCCAGACGAGCGTCTTCAGGCAGTTTGTTCTCTCGTACTGGCAAAAAGAACATGCGCGTAAACACCGCTGCCCCGCGTACACTCAGCCAACCCCGACGAACCCAGCTGAGCACACCGCCGCGCTGCTTTTGTTCGTCCACCGCAGACTGAATCCGGCCAAGCGCCTCAAGACCCGCGATGAAGCGGGGATCATCCCAACACAGGGTGACTGGAAATACCTGCTTGCAGATCTCGGTGGTGATGTGAAACACACGAAGGTCATAATCGGTCGGATCAAGCCCCAGCGCCTGGTGCAGGCGCGGCCGAGTGTGATCGCGCACGTACATGGTGGCAAACACCGCAAGCTGGAAAAAGCGGATCCAGTACAGGTTGATGCCCGACAACAGTCGTGGGTCAGCCCGCATCAGTAGCGCGAACGCTTCACCGTGCCGGAACTCATCGTTGCACCAGCGTTCAAACCACAGGAAGATGGGATGAAAACGCAGCTCGGGATGACGTTCAATCTGCCGGTAAATCGTGATGTATCGGGCATAGCCGATTTTTTCAGACAGGTAGGTGGCGTAGAAAATGAACTTGGGCTTGAAGTAGGTGTACTTCTTGGTTTTTGTAAGCAGTGCCAGATCAACGCCAATACCGAAGTCCTTAAGCCATTGATTGATGAAGCCGGCATGGCGAGATTCATCGCGCGCCATGTAGGCAAACAGTGCCTTAATATCAGGGTTATCAACCTTGCGGCGTAATTCCGCATACAGCACGCAACCGGAAAATTCGGACGTGATTGAGCTGATCAGAAAATCCGTGAACTCTTCATACAGTTCGGGCGGAATATTGGAATAGTCCTTGGACATGTCCGCTGGTCGCTGAAAATGGTCGTGATTGTTATCACCCTCAAATTCAGCCATCAGCGCAACCCATTGCGCGCGAATACTATCCACTGAGACCGCATTAATGGCCGCCGCGTCGGTGGTGTAAAAGCGCGGCGAAATCAGTGACTCGGTCTGCGCCTTTAATGTAGCTTCGTTCGGTGTGCGCTCGGCGACACTGGCGGGCATGACTTGGCTCATCGACGATCTCCGGAGTAAGGCCTGGTGCGAATCTCCAGGTATTGCTGGAAAGCGGCCACGTTAGACGGGCCGAAAACGGTCAGATCAACCACGCGGCCCGTCACCGGATCGCTCAGCTTTAATCCACCGTCTGATTCATGACGCAATTCAAAGGGTTCGTGAGGGCGACCTCCCTGACGCAAACGCGCCTGGGCCAGCCCACGCAGCACGCCGCGGGCAAAACCAGCCTCTCCAACGATGGGCGCAAGCGACTCACCACTGATCGCATCGCGTACCGTGACGCTACCATCGGCCCCATCGAGAAACTGTAGAGCACGCGTCTGCAATACCGCCACCACGGGCGCTGACACCTGCGTGCGCTTCTCGTGCGCTGACCAGCCGGACAAGGCAATGGTGGCAGCCAGCAGCAAGCCGATGGCAATCAGCGGCGCGCCCTCAACCCGAGGACGCGAGGTGAGGCGGGTACTGACACTCATGCTGAAGCAGCTCCGCGCATGCGCGCAGCATCGAAGTCATGCGAGTCAACGGTCTGGGCGGCAGCACCCGCGGGTCTGAGGCCCTGCACGTCATGCACGGGCCGATCTATCCGGGACTCTGGCACGGTCGACCCTGCAGGAAGATCGATCTGTACAGCCACGCCCTGGGGCTGATACGCCTGCCAGGCCTGGGCTAACAGTCGTGCGGGTTCATCAACCCTTGCAAGTCCGCGCAACATGGGCTCAGGGTGCGCCAGGCGCCAGGGCCTGACATGCGGCCACAGGTGCAGCCAGGCAATCTTGTCCTCACCATGCAGCTTCAGCACGATATCGCCGCCGCCATCGCGACGCCGGCGAATCTGCGCGGCCTGGATGCGAGCGTAGGGCAGATTGAAGGTGACCGTGAGCACCATGCCGATGCGCATGACCACGCGTCGGTCAGTGATGGTGTACACCGTGGTTCGAGCGACCAATCCGGCAAGGAACCACAATAGCGCCAGTGCCAGGGCAAAGACCACGGTGACCCAACTGGCCGAACCCACGGCCAGTACCCAAGAGCCCGTATCCTGCCAGGCAAACAATGCTCGTATCAGGACCAATACGGAAAAGTAAATCGCCACAGCGCGCACATGAAAGATTTCCAGCGCGACGCTGCGCCGCTGCGGGGTACCCTGCCACAGCAGACGTTCGGTCTGCGGCAAAGACTGCGGCAATCCGTACTGGGGCTCGAACTCGTGCTCGTGCCCGGCGCTATGGCGATGCCCGCTCACAGCAGTGGCTCGCGCCGCGACGGCGTGGCAAACAGGGTGCCTGCGCCGTAGTACGCCGTGATTTTCTCTTCCTCGAGCAGCGTAATACTCTGCGGATCACGCGTACCCGGAACGCCTTCAAACTGGCTGGCCAGCAGGGCATCGACCGTGACCCGATTGCCACCCACACGGTCACGGCGCACGCGCGCGAATGTCATCGGCAACAGCACGCGACGCCCGCCCTGGGTCTGCACCTCGAGATAGCGAATCATGTGCTCGGAGCGATCAACCCAAACCTCCACCACCGTACCCGCTGTTTCGTAATCGGTAGCGATCACCGGTAAGCCACGCGGGTCGAGGTCACTGGCAACAATTCCAAACCCGGGCGCTGCCGCCAGCGGCACGATCTTGATCTCGTTTTCAGCGGTACGGTCGGGAACATCAGCCCGGCGCGTCCAGGCGCCCGCACCCAGACCGCTCGTCATCGGATCACCGCTGGGCTCAATGGGCATGCCCGCAGCGGGCGCAATTCGCTCACCAGCCACCGGTGGCTCAGTGAGGTCGCGGTCATGAGGGGCGTCCCAGGACTCGCCAAAGCGCGTCTTGTAGGTCTTTACCTGCGGCATGGCCAGAAGCCCTGGCTCACGCTTGATCGTACCGTCGGCACGATCGGTTTCAAGCGGAAAGCCTTCGCGCTTGCTCTCATAAATGAGGTAATAGACAAGTCCTGCGAAGAACACCCAGAACACATATAGAACCAACTGGGCGACATCAACATACTGCGTGATTGCTCCGGTTCCCATCGTCAATCTCCCGAATCGTGGCCCGTCAGCTGGGAAACTCAGCCAGGCCAAACTTGCTGTTGGTGTTAGAGGAGGATCTGGCCAGGCGGACCAGGGGTCCGACCGCAACCAGGGTTGCAAACAACAGTAAAAGCTCGAGGTGATAGACCGCGCTATAACCCACGCCTGCATAGCTCAGAATCGGCCCCAGATAGCCATCGGTCGCCAGACCGCTGACCAGGTCGCGCAACAGACCTCCGAATGCGATGGCCATGCCTGCAGCTGTTGCCTGGACAGCACCCCAGGCGCCCAGGGCCATGCCCGTCATACCCTGGGCCTCAAGTCCCATCGCCGCGGTAAGCGTACCGACCGAAAAAAGGCCACCGCCAAATCCGATCAGTACCGTTCCCAGGCGGAACATATTGGGCGCAGCCATAGGTTCGGCAAAAATCACCAGTGAAAACGCCACCGTGCCCACCAAGGCGCCCAGAGCGGCCAACCGATGCGGATTAAGTCCTCGTTTAAGCCAGCGCGCTGCGGCCACGAAGGCGGCAAGCGCACCCGCCGACATAAAGGCTGTAAGCATGCTGGTGGCTGAGACGCTCAGCCCCAGCACTTCGCCGCCGTACGGCTCAAGAATGATGTCCTGCATGGTGAACGCAGACGTGCCGAGAAAAAGCGCGAGCAAAAATCGTCGATGGCCCGGTTGTCGGTTGAATTCGCGCCAGGTCTGTGCAAAGGTCGGGCGCTTGAGGTCGGGACGCGTGCGCTGCGGATTACGTGGCTCCTGCTTCCAGAGAGCCGTGATGTTCAGCACAAAGGCGACGAAGGCAGAACCCTGAACGACCTCGATCAGGCGGATCTTGGTGAAGTCCGCCAACAATAGGCTGAACACCAGGCCGCTGATCACCATGCCGACCAGCAGCATTGCGTACATCAGCGCGACGACGCGCGGCCGGTTCTGCTCGGCCGCCAGGTCAGTGGCAAGGGCCAAGCCTGCAGTCTGTACTGTCTGGATGCCAGCACCAACCATGAGAAAGGCCAGCGCGGCACTGGCCGGTCCGATCCACAGCGGCCAGTGAGTGTCTCCCGATAGCAGAATGAGCGAGAAGGGCATTATGGCTAGCCCACCAAACTGCAATAGCGTGCCGCTCCAGATGTAAGGCACACGCCGCCAGCCCAGCACTGATCGATGTGTGTCAGAGCGAAATCCCACCAGAGCACGGAAAGGCGCGAACACCAGGGGCAGGGCCACCATGGTGGAGACGATCCAGGCGGCCACGCCCAGTTCAACGATCAATACGCGATTCAGCGTGCCGACCATTAAGGCCGTGGCCATTCCTACTGAGACCTGAAACAGCGCTAGCCGAAGCAGGCGCGACAAAGGCAGATCAGGCGTTGCAAGATCAGCAAAAGGCAGCAGACGCGGGTCAAGCCGCAACCAGCGACGGGGCGAGAACAGGTCGGGCACGCTCATACGCGGGTCAGCTCCAGAGCCTGCGAGGTGTAAAAACCACGCGAGATACGCTGAGTACGACCCACGCGCCAGCCCAACGGGCCCAGGCTCTGCTCGAGCAGAGCGACCAGTCGGTGCGGCGGCACCGGAACGATGGAGGGCGAGCGATCACCACGCGGAAACAATCGACCCACCGCCATCATGCCCATCAGCAATGGATTGCCGGGCGCAAAGGTAAACAGCATCGAATGCCGGATTCGGGGCGCAAGAACCATCAGCGCACTGACAGCCTGCTGGGGCGCGTAGTGAATCAGCGAGTCCATGGCCACCAGATGATCGAATGATCCCAGCGATTCATCGAGCATGTCGCCTGCGCAGAGCTCAACCGATCCTGGTAAAAGATCATCGGGCAGACGCTCACGGGCCAGATCAACCAGCGTCGGCGAGAGATCAATACCGACCACCGCAGCCCCTTGTCGAGCCGCATCAACCGCGAGCAGTCCAGTGCCGCAGCCCGCATCGAGCACCCGTCGACCCAGAAGCGGATGCACGCCCGCCGTGCCATGGCTGATCAGCCACTGCACCAACAGTTCGCGCATGCTTTGACGACCAGCACGCACCGTCGCCCGAATGCCGCTGACCGGCGCATCCGAGGTGAGCTTTGCCCAGGCCTGAACCGCGGTGCGATCGAAGTAGGCTTCGATTTCACCACGCCGCTGTACATAGCTTGCGCGTGTCATCAGTCAAATCCCAGCAGATCAAAAATTTCACGGTCTTTAAGCGACTCGGGCGCCATGGCTGGGGTGCCGGCCCACAGGCGGGCCGCCAGCTGCAGGTACTCGCGCTGAACCGCCTCAAGCTCGGGCGAGGACTCCATTTCGAACAGCGTTGCCTTCTTCAGGCGCGAACGCCGGATAACATCGAGATCGGGGAAATGCGCGAGCCGGTTCAGGCCAACGCGGTCAGCGAAGCGATCAATCTGATCGGTCTGAGCACTGCGGTTGGCGATCACCCCACCCAGTCGAACCTTGTAGTTCTTCGCTTTAGCACCAATGGCCTGCACGATGCGATTCATCGCAAAGATCGAGTCAAAGTCATTGGCCGCCACAATCAGCGCGCGCTCGGCATGCTGTAGCGGCGCGGCAAAGCCACCGCAGACCACATCGCCCAACACGTCAAAGATAACAACGTCAGTCTCATCAAGCAGGTGGTGCTCTTTGAGTAACTTGACGGTCTGTCCGACCACGTAACCACCGCAGCCGGTACCCGCTGGCGGCCCTCCGGCCTCAACGCACATAACACCGTTGTAGCCCTCGTAGACAAAGTCTTCTACTCGTAGCTCTTCGGGATGAAAGTCGACCGACTCGAGCACATCGATAACGGTGGGCACGAGGCGCTTGGTAAGCGTAAAGGTGGAGTCATGCTTTGGATCGCAGCCAATCTGCAGAACGCGCTTGCCCAGCTTGGAGAAAGCCACCGACAGATTGGAGGAGGTGGTGCTTTTACCGATACCGCCTTTACCGTAAACCGCAAAGACTCGAGCGTTGCCGATGCGGACTGTTCCGTCCTGGTGCACCTGCACACTGCCTTCACCATCGGGTGGCCCGTTCTGCGGTCTGCGAATTTCGGTAACGGGCACGGTGGCGATATTCATGAAGTAGCTCCATTCCAGACGCCCTCGACGCGATCCTCGAGCTCTTCGCCAGCGCGGCGCAGGGCTTCGAGCATCTCGGCATCGGGAGTCCAGTATTGACGATCAGACGCCTCAAGAAGACGGCTGGCCACCTTGGCCGACGCCGCCGGATTCAACTGCGCGAGGCGGTCACGCATGTTGGGGTCGAGCATGAAAGTGCGGGTGAGCTGCTGGTATACCCAGGGTTGTACCTGCCCTGTGGTGGCAGACCAACCCATGGTATTGGTGAGAGCCGCCTCAATCTGGCGAACACCTTCATAGCCGTGGGCCAGCATGCCCTCATACCACTTTGGGTTGAGCACGCGCGTGCGGGTTTCAAGCGCGACCTGTTCGGTGAGCGTGCGCACGCGACTGGTACCAGAGGTTTGGTCGCCGATGTAAACCGGTAACTCAGTGTCAGTGCCTGGGCTGCGCTCACGCTGCGCACGACGAACCGCGCGGCTGACGCCGCCCAAGGTGTCAAAGTACGTGTCAATGGTGGTGACGCCGACCTCGACGGAGTCAAGATTCTGATAGGCAAGACTTACATCCTGCAGCACTGACTGCAGAAGCGCTGGCTGCTGCTGCGGGCGGCCACTACGTCCATACGCAAAGCCCTTGCGCCGCGTGTAAGCCTCAGCCAGCTCGTCTTCTTCCTGCCAGCTGCCCTGCTCGATCAGATGATTGACATTGGCGCCGTAAGCACCGTCAGCATTACCAAATACCCTCAGGGACGCGGTCTCAAGATCACATCCGTGTCGCGCCATGTAGTCCAGCGCGTGACGTCGAACATAGTTGAGATCAGTAGGCTCGTCGGCACTGGCGGCAAGCCAGGCAGCCTCCGCCAGCATTCGAATCTGTAGCGGCAACAGATCGCGGAAGATGCCCGACAGGGTTACCACCACATCAACGCGCGGTCGGCCCAGCTCAGACAGCGGAATAAGAGTTGCCCCGGCAAGCCTGCCAAAGGAATCAAAACGCGGCCGAGCGCCCATCAGTGCAAGCACCTGCGCAATGGGTGCGCCCTCAGTCTTGAGATTGTCGGTACCCCACAACACGATGGCTACTGAACTGGGCAGGTCGTGACCGTCCCGCAGATGACGTTCAAGCAGTCGCTCGGCCTGCTGAACACCATCGATAACCGCGAAGCGACTGGGCATGCGGAAAGGATCAAAACCATGCAGGTTACGACCGGTGGGCATGGCCTCGGGCGTACGAAGGATATCGCCACCGGGCGCGGGACGGATGAAACGGCCGTCCAGCGCACGCAGCACCGCATCAATTTCGGGGTTGACCTGCATCTGAGCGTTAGCCCGCGCCAACACCTGGGCAAGACTCTTCGCGGTGTCGTCCTGACCGAGGTGGTCACGCATTGCCAGCAGCCCCTGCGCCTCAGTAGGCGCATCAAGCAGGGCATCAACCGCCGTGGCAACGGCTGGATTGCTTTCAAGCGGCTGATGCGCCTGCGCCATAGCCAGCAACAGATCGCGACGCGCCTCCCGCGCGACTGGCTCACCCAACACGTGCAGGCCACAGGGAATAAGCGCGCATTCCATTTCATGTAGCCGCGCCTGTAAGGCCAGCACCGCAGCCTCAGCGTCGGCAAGCGTATTCGAATCAAGCCCGGGCGCATCCAGCTCGATCAGGGCAGCCTGTTCGCGCATGAGGGCAAGCAGCCCCGATCGCTCATCATCGGGTTCAAGCCGCCTGACCTCTGAGGGTGTAAGTCCGCGCCAGCGCGTAATAGTCTGCTTGAGCTCGCTCAGTCCGGCATACAGGCCGGCGGCCGAGATGGGCGGCGTCATGTAGCTGATTAAGGTGGCTGCAGCGCGCCGCTTAGCGATCGTACCCTCGGAAGGATTGTTTGACGCGTAAAGATTGAAGTTAGGCAGATCACCCAGCAGCCTGTCAGGCCAGCACCGTCCCGATGCGCCCGCCTGCTTGCCCGGCATGAACTCAAGCGCGCCGTGGGTACCGAAATGCAGCAGTGCATCGGCCTTGAAATCATCGCGTAACCAGCGATAGAAATTGCTGAATGCGTGGGTCGGCGCATGTCCTTTCTCAAAGAGCAGCCGCATGGGGTCGCCCTCGTAGCCGAAGGACGGTTGCACAACGACCACGACCTGCCCCAGGTCAACACCCCCAACAAACAACTGCCTGCCATCGGTAAGCTGACGACCCGGTGCGGGGCCCCAGGCTTTCTCAATATCGGTCAGAAAAGTCTCGCGCTGCACATGCTGCGATACAGGCACGGTTGCCACGACGTTGACGTCGGTGCCATAACGCGTCGCATTACCGCCCAAAAGCGTCTCGCGCAACTCAGCGGCTGACGTGGGCACCTTCAGCTGATAGCCTGCCCCTTTCATGGACTGAAGAACCCGCCAGGCTGACTCGAATACCGACAGGTGTGCGGCCGTACCCACCGTGCCGGCATTGGGCGGAAAATTGAACAGCACCATGGCAACGCGTCGCTCACTGACGGGTGTGCGCCGCAGGGCCACCAATCGCGAAACCCGGGAAGCCAGAGTCTCGGCGCGCTCTGGACAGGCGACCATATCGCGACTGTGTAGACTGGTCTCAAAGCGACAGGCGCGATGACAGCCTTTGCACACCTGGCCCGGCGCACCAGGACGCCCGCCAAACACCATGGGTGTGGTTGACCCATCCAGCTCTGGAATGGCAAGCATGATGGTGGACTCAACCGGCATAAGCCCACGGTCTGACTCGCCCCAATCGGCCAGCGTCTGAAATTCG
>JBDLQY010000024.1:0-29593 GCA_039800325.1 Pseudomonadota bacterium
AGTGCGTATGCGGTATTAATCCGGCTTTCGCCGGGCTATCCCCCACTACTGGGTACGTTCCGATGTATTACTCACCCGTTCGCCACTCGTCGCCAGGGTTGCCCCCGCGTTACCGTTCGACTTGCATGTGTAAGGCATGCCGCCAGCGTTCAATCTGAGCCACGATCAAACTCTATGGTTCGATCTGTTTTGCCCTGCGGTTACCCGCACGGGCTGCTCAAACGGAATTGACTTCATTGGTGTGAACCAATGTTTGATTCCGTGTGAGCGTTTGAGTTTTCTGAGCCACTCGGCAAAGACAGTTGCCTGTCTTGCTTTGTGCTCGGCGCTTCATTCAAACGCCCACACTTATCGGCTGTTGGTTTTTAAAGATCAATGATCGCCTAACTTTGCCTGGTGCATTTGCACTTGGCCGCGATCAGCACAGAAGCGGAACTTTGACACGATTTAGAGACCCTGTCAAATCGTAGACCTTTGCTGCTCTGTCGCGATTTTTTCTGTCGAAGGCCTTTGCCGAAAACGACAGAGCCAAAAACTATAGCAGCCGATGAATTCCCGTGCAAATCGTCCTCCCCTAGCGGTTCCGAAAAGCTGGCTTACGCTTCTCGACAAAGGCGGCCATACCTTCCTTTTGGTCTTCGGTCGCGAATAGCGAATGAAACAGGCGACGCTCGAAGACGAGCCCGTCGGTCAGTGGCGATTCGTAAGCACGATTGATCGCCTCTTTAGCCATCATCACCGAGGGCAGAGAGAACGAAGCGATGACGACAGCCGCTTCCAGCGCTTCTGCGAGCAGTCGATCGGCCGGAACCACCCTGGAGACCAGCCCCGCGCGCTCTGCCTCGGCCGCATCCATCATGCGCCCCGTCAGACAAAGATCCATGGCCTTGGCTTTGGACACCGCTCGCGACAACCGCTGCGTGCCACCGGCCCCGGGACTAATGCCCAACTTGATCTCGGGCTGACCGAAGCGAGCGGTATCGGCCGCGATGACAAAGTCACACATCATCGCAAGTTCGCAGCCGCCGCCCAGGGCGAAACCGGCTACCGCGGCAATGACCGGTTTGCGAATAGACCGCAGCGTTTCCCAGTTTCGGGTGATGTAATCGCTCTTGTAAACGTCCATGTAAGACCAGCGCGACATCGCACCAATGTCGGCGCCTGCAGCGAACGCTTTCTCACTACCTGTAATGACGATCGCGCCGATGTTTTCATCGGCGTCGAACGCCTTGAGCGCCGCACCCAGTTCGTCCATCAGACCGTCGTTGAGGGCGTTAAGCGCCTTGGGTCGATTGAGCGTAACCAGGCCTACCCGGTCGCGGGTTTCAGCGATGATGAATTCGTAGGACATGCGAGCCTCCTTCAACGGTTTTGAAGCAGCCATTCTGCCAGCCGCGACGCCCAAGCCGCATGCCGGTAACATTGATGCGATACCAAGCAGCGTTATCGACGAGTCGCAGCCGCCCGATATCGACGACCCGATGACAAACGACCACAGGGAGTCTCTATGAGTGAAGCCACTGTATTGCTCGACGTCCAGGACGGCGTTGCGCGTCTGACCATGAACCGTCCCGACAAGCTCAACAGCTTTAACCGAGTCATGAGCGCTGAGATGCGCGAGGCCATGCAGCGTATTGAATCCGATCGCGCGATTCGGGCCGTCGTACTCACCGGCGCAGGCCGGGGCTTCTGCGCGGGCCAGGACCTTGCCGACCTTTCATTCGAACCCGGCAAGCAGACTGATCTGCGCAGATTGCTCGAGGAAGAGTTCAACCCGCTGGTGCGCCGGCTGCAGGCACTGCCCAAGCCGGTCGTGGCCCGTGTTCAGGGTATTGCTGCGGGTGCAGGTGCAAATCTGGCTTTAGCTTGTGACCTCGTTGTCGCAGCGCGTTCGGCCAGCTTTCTGCAGGCATTCGTCAACATAGGACTGCTGCCCGACTGCGGCGGCACGCACTTTTTAGCGCATCGCATCGGCGTGGCACGCGCCATGGGGCTTGCCATGCTGGGAGAAAAGCTGCCCGCTGAGCAGGCACAAGCCTGGGGCCTCATCTGGAAATGTGTCGATGACGGCGAACTCGACAATGAGGTTAACAAGCTGGCCACCCGGCTTGCAGGGATGCCCTCCCTGGCGCTGGCCGCCATCAAAAAGGCCATCCTAGCCGCCCAAACAAGCACGCTCAGTACCAGTCTCGATCTCGAACGCGATCTGCAAGCGTCACTTGGTCAGTCGCACGACTACACCGAGGGGGTCAACGCGTTCCTGCAGAAACGCCCGGCGCGCTTCGAAGGCCGCTAGCATGAACCCGGTCGCCATAAGCGCACAGTGGGATGCCGACGGCTCGCCGGTACCCGCCAGCACGGAAGGACTGAGCGAACAGCACATTGCCGCCCTATCGGGGCGACTCATGTGGGCGGGTGACAGGGCCGGTCACGGCGTGGGCATCGTCATCGAGGACATCGCGCCCGGTCGCGCACGACTCAGCATGCCGATCAGATCCGAGTTCACCAACGGTCATGGGATCTGTCACGGCGGCTTCATCTTTTTGCTGGCTGACACGGCATTCGCATACGCTTGTAACAGTCGCAACCAGCATACGGTCGCAGCAGGTGCCGATATCAGCTTTGTGGCGTCCGCAAAGCAGGGCGACACCCTGATCGCCGAAGGAATCGAGCAGCACCGGGGCGGCCGAACCGGCGTGTATGACGTACGCGTGTGCAATCAGGACGGCAAGCTGATTGCGCTGTTCCGCGGCCGCTCAGCCGCCATTAAAGGTCAGTTCATCGGAGACTCTAAATGAGCAGCGCCTCGCGAATCGAGTACTCAGCCGGCGGTATGCCACTTGACCCCATCGAACGCGCCAGCATCGATGAACTTAGGGCTCTGCAACTACAACGTCTGAAAGCCAGCGTACGCCTGGCCTGGGACAAGGTACCGCATTACCGAGCCAAATTTACTGCGGCGGGCGTACACCCAGATGATTTGAAAACCCTTGAGGATTTGGCCCGCTTTCCGTTCACCGGCAAGGCTGATCTGCGCGATACCTATCCGTTTGGCATGTTTGCAGTCCCGCGCGAACAGGTGGTGCGAATCCACGCCTCGAGTGGCACCACGGGAAAACCGACGGTTGTAGGCTACACCGCCCGCGACATCGACAACTGGGCCAGCTTAGTGGCTCGGTCCATTAGAGCCAGTGGAGCCCGCGCAGGCGACATGGTCCATGTCAGCTACGGTTATGGCCTTTTCACGGGCGGCTTGGGCGCGCACTACGGCGCCGAGAAACTGGGCCTGACTGTGGTTCCGTTCGGCGGCGGCCAGACTGAGCGCCAGGTGCAGCTCATCCGCGACTTTGGCCCCCACATCATCATGGTCACGCCCAGCTATATGCTGGCTATTGCCGACGAATTTGAACGGCAGGGCGTCAACCCCCGCGACTGCAGTCTGCGCATTGGTATCTTCGGCGCTGAGCCCTGGACGAACGAAATGCGCGCTGAGATCGAGGCGCGTATGGGCATTGATGCCGTCGACATTTACGGCCTTTCAGAAGTCATGGGACCCGGCGTGGCCAACGAATGCCTCGAAACCAAAGATGGTCCCACCATTTGGGAAGATCATTTTTATCCGGAAATTATCAACCCGGACACCGGAGCGCCAGTCGCTGATGGCGAATTCGGCGAGCTCGTGTTTACCTCGCTCACCAAAGAAGCCCTGCCCATCATTCGCTACCGAACCCGTGATCTGACCCGGCTGCTGCCGGGCTCGGCTCGTACCATGCGACGCATGCAAAAAATCACGGGACGATCCGATGACATGATGATCATCCGCGGCGTGAATGTTTTTCCTTCTCAGATTGAAGAACTCATCCTGCAGAGGGCCACGCTGGCACCGCATTACCTCTGCGAACTCGGAAAAGAAGGTCCGCTTGATACTTTAACGGTTCGGGTTGAGCCCAAACCGGGTGAAAAGCACGACGGCCCCGCCGCGCAGCAGGCAGCGCACGACCTGCAACATGCCATCAAGACCTTCATTGGCGTGAGCGCTGCAATTCGCATTGAGCCTGCAGGCAGCATCGAGCGATCCGTGGGTAAAGCCAAGCGCGTGGTCGACAAGCGGCCTAAGTGAACAAGCGTCGTCGACAAGCCACCCGTCGCAGCCACCGTTACCGATGACCAGCGGTCGCATCATTGCGCTGCTAATGGCTGCAGGGCGCGGCAGCCGCTTCGATCCCAGTGGAGAGCAGGACAAACTGCTTGCCCTCGTGGACTCCGTCCCCGTCGCTGTGCGGGCGGCCGCAAGCGTCAGCGACTGCGATCACTGCGTGGCCGTGCTTGCGCCCGACAAGCCGCTGCTGGCGCAGGCCCTGTCGCACAGCGGCTGTGAGCTAATCACCGCGGCCGACGCGGGTCTGGGCATGGGTCACTCAATCGCAGCGGGCGCTCGGCATCTATCGCGGCTGCCCGATGTTGCCGCCGTATTGATCATGCTGGGCGACATGCCCCATCTGCAGCACGGCACGGTCCGCCGCCTGATCGAATGCTTTCGAAACCAGACCGCTGGCGCACCACCCGCGCCTGAGTGCATTGTTGCGCCCCGCTACAAGGGGCAGCGCGGTCACCCAGTCATTTTTGGTGCGGCGCATCTGCCCGCCCTGTGTGGTCTTCGGGGTGACCAGGGCGCAGCCAGCCTTCTGCGCAGCCTGCCAATCGAGACGATAGCCGTTGACGACATCGGCATCATCCACGACATTGATACCCGTGACGATCTCACCGTCGCGGGTGGTGGGCTAGACCGGCGGCAACACACGCCGGCCTGGCACAAGCCCTAAGCTTTTAAGGATCAAACCACGTACAGGTCAGCCAGACAACCATGAACGCGCTCTCGTCCGAAACACGCATCGCACGCGATAAGGCCCCCAGTACTCAGATTGTTTACCGTATTTGCCCAGTCGATCCGCATGCCCACCTGTTCGCGGTGACTCTCACGATTGCAAAGCCAGCCGTCTCGCAAAAACTGGCCCTGCCCGTCTGGATCCCTGGTAGCTACCTGGTGCGCGAATTCGCCCGGCATGTCGTACGCATTGAGGCACGCGATGGTCGAGACCGGGCAGTGCGCCTGCACAAGATCGACAAACATACCTGGGAGGCCGCGCAATGCGAGGGACCCCTCGAGGTGAGTTACCAGGTCTACGCATGGGACTTATCCGTGCGCGGCGCACACCTGGACGCCAGTCATGCTTTTTTTAATGGCACCAGCGTATTTTTGGCGGTACTGGGCCGCGAGCATGAGGCCTGCGACGTCATTCTTGAGCCGCCACCGCCGCCCTTGGGAGAGGGATGGCGAGTGGCCACCACCTTACCGCGCGCCGATGCAAAACTGCACGGATTCGGTCGCTACCGGGCCGCTGACTATGACGAACTGGTTGATCACCCGGTTGAAATGGGCTCTTTCACGCTGGCCCATTTTGAGGCAGCCGGTGCGCGCCATGAAATCGCCATCACCGGTAGGCACGACACGGATACTGAGCGTCTCACCCGAGATCTTCGCAAGGTCTGCGCCCTGCAGGCCCGACTGTTTGAGCCACGCGGAGGTCGCGCCCCCTTCGACCGCTACCTGTTTCAGGTCATGGCAGTCGGTGAGGGCTATGGTGGACTCGAGCATCGCGCAAGCACTGCCCTCATCGCTCGCCGCGATGACCTCCCCTGGGAGGGCATGACGGGCGCGCCTGAAGGTTATCGACGCTTTCTGGGTTTGTGCAGCCACGAATATTTTCATGCCTGGCATGTCAAGCGGATCAAGCCACAGGTCTTTACCCGACATGATTTCAGCGGCGAAAGCTATACGCGACTTCTGTGGATTTTCGAGGGCTTTACCTCGTACTACGATGATCTGATGCTGGTACGCGCAGGCGTGATCGAGGTTAATGACTACCTGAGTAGTCTGGCCGCCACCATTAGCCAGGTGCTGCGCACACCGGGTCGTCGCGTGCAGAGCGTGGCTGACTCAAGCTTTGATGCGTGGATCAAGTACTACCGTCAGGATGAGAACGCGCCCAACACCATCGTCAGCTATTACACGAAGGGTGCGTTAGTTGCTCTGCTACTGGATCTCAGCCTGCGCGCGCGCAGCCAGGGACTGCGCTCGCTAGATGATGTGATGCGACTTCTATGGACCCGCTACGGCCGCGGCTTTTACGCCCCAGACGGGCGGGTGGCCGTGCAGGCCAGTGGTCTGGATGAACGCGGCTTTGCCGAACTGATCCGCGAAGCCACCGGCATCACCACAGAACGCTGGCTGCAGGATTGGGCTGAGGGTACCAGCGAGTTACCGCTGGCGCGCGTCCTCAAGTGGGTCGGCGTTCAGCTCAAGCTCAGTGCCAGTGACAACGCAGCTTCCGCGCTTGGACTTCGCCTGAGCGAAGGCGAGGGTCGAACACGAATCTCGCACGTTCTCAATGGCGGCGCAGCGCATGCGGCGGGCCTCTCGGCGGGCGACGAATTAGTGGCCATCGATGGCCTTCGGGCGGACGCCAAGTCGCTCAAAGCCCGGCTGTCACGGTGCAAAGCGGGCTCACGCCTGCAGGTTCTTGTCTTCCGCCGCGATGAGCTCATCACCACAGAGGTTCAGCTGGGAACCCCACCTGCCACCGAGGCCAAACTCACCCTGGAAGCGCGCCCGCCCGTGGCGGCTACGCGTCTTCGCGCCAACTGGCTGGGCGAAGGTCGCTAAATGCGCTTCAAGAAAACAGTCTTTGCAGCGCCTCGCCAGGATCAGCCGCACGCATAAAAGCCTCGCCCACTAAAAAAGCATGCACACCCGCGGCGCGCATGCGCAGCACATCGTCGCGCCCGACAATACCGCTTTCGGTGATGACCAGACGATCAGCTGGAATCTGCGTCAGTAGCGACAGCGTGTTATCAAGCGACACCTCGAAGGTGCGCAGATTTCGGTTATTGATGCCGACAAGCCTGGTTTTAAGCTGCAGCGCCCGCTCAAGCTCGCCGGCATCGTGCACTTCAACCAGCACATCCATGCCCAAATCGGCGGCACAGGCTTCGAGTTCAATCATTTGGGCGTCTGACAGTGCAGCAGCAATCAACAGGATGCAATCCGCGCCCCAGGCCCTGGCCTCTAGCACCTGCCAGGCGTCAATCATGAAGTCTTTACGTAGCACCGGAAGGGCGCAGGCGCCACGAGCCGACTGCAGATAGGCTGGACTGCCTTGAAAGAACTGCACATCGGTCAGCACCGACAGGCAGGATGCACCGTGTTGCGCGTAGCTAGCAGCAATGGCGGGCGGATCGAAGGGGTCGCGCAGGAGCCCCTTGCTGGGGCTGGCACGCTTGATCTCAGCAATAACAGCGGCCTTTCCCGCGGCCATGGACGAGCGCAGCGATGCCTCGAAACCCCGCACAGCGCGTGCATCGCCCGTCGCACGACTGGCGTTCACCTCGGCCAACAGCGCTGTCTCAGACTGAGACGCCCGGGCTTGGGCGACTTCATTGCGCTTGACCTCGAGAATACGCTTCAGAATGTCACTCATTTTGGGATCCTGTCGGTGTAAGGGATCGGACACTCAGGCGGCAAAGCGCCTTGTGTACTGCACCCACTCATCCAGCTTGGCGCGCGCACGGCCCGAAGCGATAGCCTCACGAGCTAACGCAATGCCGCCCGCGATACTGTCGGCCCGATCGGCCGCATACAAGGCAGCGCCCGCATTGAAGGTGACTATTTCACGCGGCGTACCGGGAATATTGTCGAGCGCCTCAAGAATCATGTCACGCGATTCAAGCGCGTCTTTTACCTTGAGCCCCCGATTGCTCACCATGGCCAGGCCATAGTCTTCAGGGTGGATGTCGTACTCAAGAATCTCGCCGTTCTTAAGCTCGCCCACCATGGTGGCTGCACCCAACGAAATTTCGTCCATACCATCGCGGCCATACACCACCAGCGCATGTCGCGCGCCTAGACGCTCCATGGCGCGCACCTGTATGCCGACCAGATCCGGGTGGAATACACCCATAAGAATGTTCGGCGCATCGGCAGGGTTGGTCAGCGGACCCAGAATGTTGAAGATGGTTCGTACGCCCAGCTCACGCCGCACCGGCGCAACATTCTTCATGGCCGGATGATGGTTGGGCGCAAACATAAAGCCCATACCGGTGGCCTCAATGCACTCAGCCACCTGCTGCGGCGACAACATGATGTTGGCGCCCAGTGCCTCGAGCGCATCGGCACTGCCTGACTTCGATGACACACCGCGATTACCGTGCTTGGCAACTTTGGCACCCGCGGCAACTGCGACGAAGCTGGACGCGGTCGAGATATTGAAAGTGTGCGACGAATCGCCGCCGGTGCCCACGATATCGATAAAGTGAGGACCACCGTCAACCACCACCTTATTGGCAAATTCGCGCATCACCTGCGCTGCGGCAGTGATTTCGCCAATGGTCTCTTTCTTCACACGTAGCCCCATCAATAGCGCCGCCGTCATCACGGGCGATAACTCACCCCCCATGATCAGGCGCATCAATTTGAGCATTTCGTCGTGGAAGATTTCTCGGTGTTCGATGGCGCGCTGTAGCGCCTCTTGGGGATTAATGGGCATGACGGGCTCCGAATCGGTCAATAGTGGCTTGGGCTAAGTCGTTATGCGAATCGCCGAATAAGCCTTGATCAACATCAACGACCCTCAGGGTCGTTGGCCATAAAGGCAGGCTTGGTGTTCGACAGGGAGCGCCTTTAACGCGGGCGCGCGCGGCGAGGTCTGGTCAGATGGCAGGCTTGCGCCAACGCCAGCCGAGGGCCAACTCAGCACCCTGGCGGCGAGCAAAATCGCGACCTCGCGCAATGCCTGGGGCGACGGGCGCGTGGGTGCGGCGGGCGGCGAGGTGCGACTGCATGTTCAGCATTGTAGCGGAGGTGGGCTTGGTCGTACATGGACCGACAACCAATCTCTCGCCGTTGTAAGCTGCGCCCATGAGCGGGTTGAAGTTCAATACACATGTTTGCGCACTGACGCTTGGCCTCAGTCTGGCCGCCTGCGGTGGTGGCGGGGGTGGCGCAGATACCGGCGCGTCCACCGGGGCCGATCCTTCACAGGCACAGGGGATCTGGCAGGGTACAGGTAGCAGTGGTCTTGTTGCGACTGCTGCAGCACTGTCCGATGGCACCGTCTGGGTGGTTTTGTCTCAAGGTGATCAGCCAGTGTCACTGGTACAAGGCTCACTCGCTTCATCGGGCGTGAATCTAGCGGGAACCGGCAGTCGCTACGTCTTTAGCCCAGCATCCAGAACGCCCGTTTCGCTGAATGCCGACGCCCGGGCGCGCCTGTCCCTATCACTTCGATATGTCTCGCCAACCGCCAGTGACACTCTTCAGATGTCGTATCAGACACGGTACGAGAGTACGCTGTCTATTGCCGACGTGGCTGGTCAATGGCGGGGTCTGACGGGTGATCAGGTGGTCGCGATTGACTGGGCTGTGACCTCTGGCGGCATCATCGAGGGCCGTAGTTCCACGGGCTGTACTTATTCCGGCGTGGTTAGCACGCGCCCAGAAGCCCGGGCCGTGTTGAATGCGCGACTGACAGAGACCTGTACCGACGCCTTTACGTCGTTCGACGGCGTGGTGACTCTGTCCACTGACCGATTAAGAGCAAATTTTGCCTTTATGAGCGCCGATGCAAGCTCGGCTCTGCTGATGGGGCTACGACGGCAGTAAGCCCAGACACCGCTCGCCGGCGTATTGAAGCGCGATAAAGCCCTTGGCCGATTGGAACTCGATCGGCGGCGGCCACTCGATCGGCGGCGGCCGTTTACAAGTCGACCGACACCCCCAGCTTGATCGTGCGCGAGGCGGGTTCATACACGTAGCCACCCAGCGGAAGCGACTGGCGATCCGAGTCATCTAGATACCGATAGCCCGCATAAACAAGTCCCTGCCGACCGTCCGCAGACCATGGCACTTCAAGTCTGAGCATGGCACCGCGGCGCTGCCGGTTAGTGATATCCGGATACAGAGCACTGACCTGAGACAGCCACGACTGCTGACGTCCAAGCATAAGGACCGAAGCCACCAGACGCGGCGCACGAGCCTTGGCGTCAGCCTCTGAAGTAAGTCGCCACTCTCCCTGAACCCACAGCGAAACGCCAAGGCGTTCATAACCTTCGGCACCACGGTCGGTTGTGCCACGCAGGTCGGTCCACTCACTCTGCGCTGCCAGACCCAATCGGGGTAACGCACCGCTGGGGCTACTTCCCCACCAGAGCGCCACGCGTCCCTGCAGGCTGGGAATACCGTTGAGGCGTCCACTGATGGGACTTGCGTAGTTGAGCAGGCCCATGTGCACTTCAGCCTCGGCGTCACCCCATTCGAGCGCACCTTCGACCGTCTCGACTCGCAGACCTGCCGATGGCCCGACGAGTCGCATCTCACGCTCTCGATAACGCTGCCAGCCGGCTACGACTGACCATCGCAAAGGGGCCTGCGCGGCCGGCTCAGTGGACTCAGCTGGACCGATGGATTCAGTCGCGCCAGTGGCGCCATTGGCTTGCGCCATGCATGGCCCCGAGAGCATCACTGCCGCGACAACCAGTACATCTTTGATGACCGCCATGGGCTTAATGCCTGTGTTCATAACGGTTCGATTCGCACGTAACGTACGAAGCTTCCAAAAAAGCCGCCACTGATTGCCGGATTTTCACGAACATAAGGCACACCCCTGTCGCGCGAGCTGTTACTGGTGTACAGCGTAACCCGCACTTCATCAGGGGCCACCCGACCCGAATCAAGGTCGCGAATGCTTAGGGACCTGACCAGGCCAAAATAGTTGTAAACCTTGGCCACAGGCTCGGTTTGGGGCGATACGGTGGCGCACGAGGCTATACCTCTGAACGATACAAAGCTGTAAAAGCAGACCTGAATTCGACGCGCCACAACGGGTGCTGGCTCGGCAGAGTCAGGGGCTGGGGTTATCGCTGGGCTATTGGCCGGGTTCGGGATGGGCGCGGGACTAGCCGACCCGCCCGCCCCGCCGGAACCCCCGGACGCCGACTGCGCGACAGGCAGCGTCCCGGTAAGCGCCCAGGCCGAAGCTGACACCCGCAGGGCCGCATCATCGCCCAGCGTAAGGGCACTGGCCTGCGCATCCGTCAGCTTGCGGGTCAGCGCGTTTTCTATCGCATCAGTACTGGCATCGGGCCTGACCGAACGCAGAGCCGCCGCAGCGCCTGAAGCCAGCGCCGTCGCGGGCGAGGTGCCCATGACAGACGCCCAGCAGTCATAGCCCATACCCACGCACAGAGCGGGCAACTTATAGGCTGCGCCTGAATCGCCGCCGATGGCCACCAGTTTTACCTGCTCGCTGAGATTGGCATAGGAGGCCAGCGCTTTGTAATCGAGACGGGCTGCCGTCACGCTCAGGGTATTGCTGACGCAGGCCGGAAACGCAATCGCACTTCGATTGCCATCGTTTCCGGCAGCTACGACCGGCACCACACCTTGTGCCCGCAGTGCGGTAAACGCACGCTTGAAAATCGAACCTACGAAATCGGCGTCACAGGCTTTCTCGTAAAGACCACCGCCCAAACTCATATTGAGCGCAGCGATGGGGAATTCACCCACCGAGCGTCTACGGGCCGCCTCTGTGGTCACCCACTCAATCGCCTTAAGCAAATCGCCCGAGCTGGCACTGATGGTGCTGCGACTGGTACGGCTGAACACCTGTACCGGAAGGATTTGCGCGCTACGTGCAAGACCGCCGCCGTCCTCGGTGACGCTGGCGTAATCACCGGCCGCTGCTGCCGCCATGGCTGTCCCATGCCCGCAACCCGCCGCGATGGCAGCGGCGCGACTGCCCATGCGATCAATGCAACTTCTGCCTGCATCTCTGGACTGAAAATCGCTGGACTGCTGGTTGGGACAGAACGATGCACCGCCATAACTGGCCGTTGAGAAACAGACACCCGGCAAAACTTTGCTAGCGCCCAAAGCCGGATGGCGATCTTCGACGCCGGTATCGAGTACTGCGATGACGGTGCCCGAACCGTCAAGCCGCGAGGAGCCCACTGAGGGCCAGGCCGAGACACCGTCAAAGGAACGTCGTATGGCGAGCGCGAGCGCGGGTGTATCGACGACGCCCTGCGTAGACATGGGAATATCGGCGTGCACGCCGCGAACAGACGTGAGCCGGGGCAGCAGCTTAAGCTCGCACGCACTCAGTTCAAGTCTGACAGCCGCTGCTGAACGGGGCAGAACCGCGTCAGCAATACGCTTGGCCAAATCGGTCGCCGAACATTGGGCTGGACTATTGGCCGCAACAACTCCAGGTTGCGACAAGCTCTGCAGCTGCGCGAGAAATTTCGCCTGTGCCTGCGAAATGCTGGCGGGCGATTGCTCAAGCGCAGCGGCGCTGGCTGGCACCGAATCAGCCACATCGACAAATACCGCCACGCGCTCTTCTTCGTCGATGGGCATAAGCTCATCAACCTGTGCTGCAACGACCGCGCTGTCTTCGGCGCGAAGCAGAGAGGTGTCATTAACGCCGCCACCACCCCCGCCACCGCAAGCAGCAAACATCAAAGTGAAGGACGCCAGAGTAAGCGTGCGCAGGGCAGACCAGACGTCCTGCAAATTCTTAGGCTCAGTCAGCGATGTCATGCGCAGCCTCAGACCAATACCGCTTTCGCCTCAAGCCCTACCTCACCCACGTTATTGGTGGTCCACACCTCGAGCGCACCCTGCGCATCGGGCGCCTGTGCATGCAGGCCGAACGACGCAATATCAAACGTGGGGCGTTTTGCTCGAAAGCTGAACTCACGCAGCGCGCGGCCCGGGGCAACCGTACGCTCTATGAAGTCGAGCAGCAGAGTGGCCAGCAGTGGCCCATGCACGACCAGTCCTGGATAGCCCTCAACCCGCGCCGCGTACTCACGGTCGTAGTGAATACGATGGCCATTAAAGGTAGCCGCTGAATATCGAAACAAAAGCGTGGGATCGGGCTCTACGACGTGATTAAACAAGCCCTCGCGCTCAGGCCTTGCCAGGCCGCTGCGCGCGCGCTCAGCCAGAGCGGCCAGGGCCGCGATCTCATCACGGCTGGCCTCATCGCGGTAGACGATATCGTGCTCTTCTTCGAGCACCAGCTGTTCGTCAGCGTACAGTTGATGCGCCACCGTCACCAACACCATGCTGCCCGTGCGCCCGGCTTTCTCGGTGCATGACGCAATCGTGGAGTCACGTCTGAGACTGCAACCGGCCCGCAGTTGCTCATGCCAGCGCAGACGGCTGCCTGCCCACATGCGACGCGGATGCCCGGTGGCCGGCAGAAAGCCGCCCGGCCTGGGATGACCATCGCGGCCCAACTCGGCGCGCGGCGCAATCGCAGCAAAAAATACCCAGTGCCATCCTGGCGGAATCGGACTGCCGTCGCGTGCGTCAATTAAATCGTGACGATCAACCGCAGCCGCCACCCAACGGATCAGACGCGCATCGGCGCGCTCAGTCGCACTCTGCGTTCGACCCACCCAGTCAGACAGCGTCGTCATGTAAAGAGTCCTTCAGTAAGAGCGCGGCATCTCGAGCACATGCTCAGCGATGTAGGAAAGAATTAAATTGGTCGAGATCGGCGCCACTTGATAAAGACGCGTCTCACGGAACTTTCGTTCAATGTCGTACTCGGCCGCAAAACCAAATCCACCGTGGGTTTGCAGACATACGTTGGCAGCCTCCCATGAGGCATCCGCCGCCAGCATCTTGGCCATATTGGCCTCAGCGCCACAGTTTTCGCCGGTATCAAACAGCTCAGCCGCCTTGTAACGCATCAGGCTGGCGGCTTCAACATTGACCCAGGCCTTGGCGATGGGAAACTGAACGCCCTGGTTTTGTCCGATGGGTCGCTCAAACACGATGCGCTCGCTGGCATAGCGCCGCGCTTTGTCGACAAACCAGTAACCATCCCCGATACATTCGGCAGCGATCAGAATACGCTCGGCATTGAGCCCATCAAGAATGTACTTAAGGCCGCGCCCTTCCTCACCGATACGGTTTTCAACCGGCACTTCAAGCTGATCGATAAAGAGCTCGTTGGTTTCGTGATTGACCATATTGCGGATGGGGCGCAGCTCAATGCCGCGACCAATGGCCTCACGCAGATCTACGATAAATACCGACAGGCCTTCACTTTTTTTCTGGACCTCAGACAGCGGCGTTGTGCGGGCCAGGAGCAGCATGAGATCAGAGTGCTGAACCCGAGAGGTCCATACTTTTTGGCCATTGACGATGTAGCGGTCACCCTTGCGCTGCGCAAAGGTCTTTAGCCGGGTAGTGTCAGAGCCTGTACTGGGCTCGGTGACCGCCATAGACTGCATGCGAAGTTGCCCGCTGGCAATGGCTGGCAGGATGCGCTGCTTTTGCGCATCGGACCCATGCCGCAGCACACAACCCATGACATACATCTGACCGTGGCAGGCGCCCGAATTGCCTCCGGCCCGATTGATTTCTTCCATGATGACGCTGGCTTCGGTCAGCGACAGGCCTGCCCCACCGTACTGCTCTGGGATAAGCGCACCCAGCCAGCCCGCCTCAGTCAATGCATTGACAAAGGCCTCTGGAAACGCACGCTGCTCGTCGATTTGTTGCCAGTAACGCGAATCGAAGCGTTCGACGATGGCACGGACACCTTCGCGGATGTATTGATGCGGGTCGTGGCGTGAAGCTGGCATGATCAATGAGATGGTCTCTTAGGTGTTCGTCGGGTTATTCGCTGGAATGCTCTTAAAGCTGCTGGCTAGAGGCAGGCTGTGCATGGAGGCTCAAAGCGCATCTATCAGTGCACTGGCAGCCTCCAGCGTGGGCACAATCGCATCGACGTCCAGGGTTGCCACGTCGGCGCCCTCGTTATATCCATAAGGCACTGCCAGAACCGACATGCCCGCGGCCCGGGCAGCCAACGCGTCGTTGATGGAGTCACCGATGGCAACCACCTCGGTCGCAACCACACCGAAACGCTGACACACATGCAACATCGGAAGTGGATCTGGCTTTTTGCGCGCCAGTGCATCACCGCCCACCACCAGGTCAAAGTAGCCCGACAGCGCACAGCGCTTAAGCAGCACGTCTGAAAAACCCTGAGGCTTGTTGGTGACACAGGCCAATCGTAGACCCTTGGCGCGCATGGCTGACAGACCCTCGAGCACCCCTGGGTACAACTGCGATCGAAGTCCGTTTTCGCGGGTGTAGTGTCGTTGAAAGGCCTTTAATGCGGGGCTTAGTTCATGCGATTCGACCCGACCATCGAGATGGCCAGTCAGGGCACGATGAACCAGCACCTCAGCGCCTTTACCGATAAAACGGGTTGCATCGCTCAGAGCCAGTGGGCTGCGGCCCAACTCAACCAGCATTGCGTTAACCGCTGCGGCCAGATCAGCTGCCGTGTCGAGAAGCGTGCCGTCCAGATCGATAATGACTGCACGCGCTACGAACCGTCGGTGGCTGTTCATGCTCAGACCCCTGTCCGCGCGAGCGCCTCGCGCAGGCGACTCATGACACCGCGGTAGCCGCCGTCAGCGTCAGGTGCGCCAAACACGGCGGAGCCCGCGACAAAGGTATCGGCCCCGGCCTGGGCGATGGCGGCGATGTTGTCGGCTTTCACGCCACCGTCAATCTCAAGAAGAATCGGTTGACCACCCGCTGCCACATGGGCGTCGATACGCGCGCGAACCTGCCGCAGCTTATCGAGGCTTGATTCAATAAACTGCTGACCGCCGAACCCTGGATTTACCGACATGAGCAGAATCATGTCGAGCCTGTGCATGACATGGTCGAGAAAATGCAGTGGCGTAGCAGGGTTGAACACCAGTCCGGCCTTGCAGCCCTGATCTCGAATCAGCTGCAGACTGCGGTCGACATGCTGCGACGCCTCGGGATGGAAGGTAATGAGATTGGCGCCCGCCTTAGCGAAATCAGTCACGATACGATCGACTGGCGAGACCATGAGATGAACATCAATGGGGATGCTCACATGCGGTCGAATGGCTGCACACACTAAGGGCCCGATCGTCAGATTCGGTACGTAGTGGTTGTCCATTACGTCAAAGTGTATGAAGTCAGCCCCTGCCGCTTCAACGGCTCTGACCTCGTCACCCAAACGGGCAAAGTCAGCCGAAAGAATGCTGGGAGCAATCCGAAAAGTACGCAACATGATTGTGGCCTTAGCCGTTTTTAGCGAGAGATTCACTACAATGCGATTGTAGTCTGTACCTCTGCATCACCGCCCGGGTGCATGCGCTGGCAAAGCATTCTTGCAAGGCGAGACATCAACCGTGAGCGATTCCGCGTATCAATTTGAAGTATCGGTCAAAACGCGTTACCTGCCCGAACAATCCGACCCCGATGACGAACGCTACGCGTTTGCGTACACGGTCACCATCACCAATACGGGCTCGGTTCCCGCACAGCTTATCAGTCGACACTGGGTCATCCAAGACGAGCAAGGACGCACCGTTGAGGTCAAGGGCCTTGGCGTGGTTGGCCACCAGCCACTGCTGCGGCCTGGCGAAAGCTTTGAGTACACCAGCGGCAGCCAGATCGCCACGCCGATTGGCTCTATGCAAGGCAGTTATTTTTTTGTGGCCGAAGACGGGCATCGCTTTGAGGCACCCATTGCCGAGTTCGCGCTGGCCGCGCCACGTACGCTGCACTAGGCTGAACGGGCGCGGTTTGCTTATTTCTTGCCGCGCATGGTCCACCACACCAGTAGCAGCATGACAGTCAATATGCCACCGGCTTCAAGGAACAGAATCCAACTGTCTCCCATGCCCAAGGCCTCCGATTCAGATTGCTCGCAAGCCTATAACTTTACTGCCGACCTGCCCCTGCGCGCGGCAAGGTTGCTGGCCAGCCTGATGATGCCGGCTGCCCTCAGCGGCTGTGCAGTAGGTGCTGACCCGGCTGACGCTGCGGGTCGCGACGCGATCCCGGTACAAAGCCTGCCCGGCTGGGCGCAAGACAAGGTCGAAGAACTACGCCCTGCCCTGCGGCGTCAGTGCGCGCTGCGAGCACCGCCCGCACCCTGGCCCGCGCTATGCCAGGAACTCTCTGCACACAATGATCTTCGCGTCTGGATAGAAAAGCGATTTGTTGCGTGGCCACTCATCGACGAGAAAGGTCGCAACACCGGTCTTATCACCGGCTATCACGAACCACTCGTTACCGGGAGCCTGGTGCGAGAGGCATCCTCGCAGGTTGCGCTGCACGAACTGCCCAGCGCACTCAAAGCCCAGCCCTCGGGGGGCCAGCGCCCGCGTCGCTGGTTTACCCGCACCGATATCGAGACGGGGCAGGCGGGTGAACTGCAGCCCCTGGTCTGGCTCGATGATCCGGTCGAGGCCTTTTTTCTTCAGGTACAGGGATCGGCCCGCGTCAGGCTGCGCGACGGAAGCCAGATGCGCGTGGGCTATGCCGGACACAACGGGCACACCTACCGTTCAATCGGTCGTGAACTCATTGACCGCGGTGCCTTGACCCGCGAAGAGGCGACTGCGCCTGGCATCAAGACCTGGCTGCGCGCCAACCCCCAAAAGGCCGTAGGCGTTATGCGCAGTAATCCGCGCTACGTGTTTTTCAGGCGCCTGGACACTCGCGCAGACGACGGCCCCCCCGGTTCACTGGGCGTGCCTCTCACGCCGGGCCGATCGCTGGCTACCGACAAACGGCGTGTGCCGCCAGGTGCCTTGATGTTCCTAGAAACGCCTGACCCTGGAACCCGCCGCACGCTGCGTCGCGCGGTGGTCAACCAGGACACCGGCGGAGCGATCGTGGGCGCTATTCGCGCTGACTTGTTCTGGGGCTCTGGCGATCAGGCTGCGTTGAAGGCTGGCCTGATGCGCGATCCGGGACGTCTGTGGGTGTTATGGCCCGTGGGCGAAGAGCCACCGGCGTCGATCAGGCCCGCGCCCGCCCGCTAGGTTCAGCCTCTGGAGGCCGCATTGAGCATTTCGATAATGCGCTCGGGCGGCGCATAGCCCTGTAGCCGTTTACCATTCTGAAAGAACACCACCGGCGTGCCCGTGATACCCAGATTGCGGGCCAACTCAGCCACCTTGGCCAGCGAGGTCTCGCATGTTCCAGCGTTACCCGGAACCCGGTTAGAGAGCATCAGATCATTCCATGCTCGCACTTTATCTGCGGCGCAAAGCGCCTTACTAGCCTTGGTTTCTGAGTCAGGCGCAAGAAACGCCATGGGGAAGGTGTATAGCGTGACGTTATCCAGCTTTAAAAGATCAGCGCGCAACTTGCGGCAATAACCACAATTGGGATCTTCAAACACGGCGATGACGCGCTTGCCGTCGCCAATCTTCTGTTGGATGGCCAGATCGAGAGGCAGCGTCTTGAAATCAATGGTGAGCAGTTCTTCAACGCGCTCACGGGTTAGGTTACGCTGCGAGCGCATATCGATGAGATCACCCGAGTAAAAAAGGTACTGCCCCTTCTCGTCGACATAGACCAGATCGCTTTGAATGCGCACCTCGTAGATTCCAGGCACCGGGGTTCGCCTGACCTCATCGATCTTGAAGCGTCCCCCGCCAAAAGCTTCCACTGAGCGACGAATGACATCGATCGCCGGATCAGCCCTTGTGGGCATCGGCAGGGCCAGCACAAGAATCATCCCCAGTGTCGCCCATATCGACAGAATTGGCGAGAGCGGTAGGCGTTGAGTCAGCAGCATGTGGAGCGCTCCGGGGCGATGGTGTTGGCACATACTGTACATGTACTAGGGGACACTCGATTCGGAATGGCTGATCGCCGAGGGGTCGGCTTGACCTGCACCGGCCTTAGCGATGGGCCGCGTGATCAACCAGCCGCCGGCGAAGCCAGGACGAGCCCGCCACCAGTTGCCACCCCAGATCTCGCGCCAGGGTGATGGGCATTGACAGGGGCCCTAGCTGACGAATGGAGGTGTCATCAAACAGACGCTGTAAGCCGTCGGTGAGCAGTCGCATGGCCATCACGGGTTCAGCGCGGCTTCGTTCATAGCGCCGTAGTACCAGTCGTGCGCCAGGGTCAGATGCATCCCGCAGGGCTGCAATGAGATCGGACACATCGCCAAAACCCAGATTCATGCCTTGCCCGGCCAACGGATGAACGACATGCGCAGCATCACCGATCAATGCAAGCCTGTTTCCAATGAGGGTATGAACGCGACCCAGGCGTAACGGCCAGCTGGCCAGGGGAGAAATCAGCTTTAACTCTCCCAGCGCGCCACCACTGGCTTGGCAAACGCGATCAGCCAGCGCCGCAGGTTCAAGCTGCTGTAGCTCATCGGCAAGTGTGTGCGGTGCCGACCACACAATGCTGCAGCGCCCAGGCCAATCGGACTGTGTGTCTGCCGGAAGCGGTAACAGCGCCAGAATGCCGTGCTCACCAAACCACTGCCAGGCAATATCACGATGCGGTTTTCGGGCGTTGAAGTTGGCTACCAGAGCCCGCTGCGGATACTCGCGCAGACTGGCCTCAATTCCTGCAAGCGTTCGGATAGGAGACTGCGCGCCGTCGGCTGCAACCACTAGGCGGGCCGATATTGACCGTCCGTCGGTTAATTCGAGACGAACCGTGTTGCCATCCGGTGAGTTTGATAAGGCCGCGACCTCACCCTGCACCGACCGCACTGCCGAAAAGCTTAGTGCACGCTCGAGCGCAGCCGTGAGCACCCTCGATTCAACAATCCAGGCCAGCGCTGGCAGAGCGGCTTCAAAAGCACTCAGGCGCAATACCCGCGTGCGGATAGCAGATGCGGGGTGAACTTGCATTTCATAGACAGGCGCAACCCGATCAGCCTCTAACGCACCCCAGACGCCCAAGGGTTCAAGAAGGGCTCGGGTAGCCGGTGACAACGCAAAAACACGGTTATCCCAATCGTCTGACCGCGGCCCCGATGACGCAGCGGGTGCAGGAGGCTGAGCTTGTTGGGGCGCGATCAGCGCAACACTTCGTCCCAGTCGAGCGATAGCCAGCGCGGCCGCGGTACCCACCGGGCCTCGACCAACTACGGCTACCTCGACAGCTGCCGGAAATGTGGGCGCCCCAAACATGTCCCGATTATAGGCAATGGGCTGCCGGCCTCGGGCCCCTGACCCGCGCAAGTGAGGGACATCTCAGCGCTCTGGACAGCAAATAGGAGGCCCCACCCCGCGAGGATAATCGCCCGTTATTGCACGGCGCCCGGCCAAGTGCGATACCAAGCCTTAAAGAGTTTGAGCTGCTGCTCAGCATAGCGGCGCTGGCTGGCTGAGAGCTGGTCACTGGGATTGATGTGATGTTCGTATTCTGGATTGCCCTCAAGCACCATCAGGTACTTGTAGTACAGCACCAGATCGACCCCCTCGTCGAAAGAGGACAATACCCCCAGCGCCTGATCGAGCTCACGCGCCTGCGCGCGCGCCTTGGCGTCACCCGCTGCTGCCTGACGACACAAGGCTTCCAGTTGAAGAACCTGACGCGGCAGCACATTACCGATACCCGTAATGGTGCCCACTGCACCGCAATTCACATAACCGTGGAAGACCTGAGTGTCGACGCCCACCAACAGGGAGACCGCCGGGTCTTCACCCACAATGTGTTCGGCGGCATACCGCAGCGAAGCGGCCCCGCCGAACTCTTTGAAACCCACCAGATTCGAATGACGTCGACGCAATTCAAAAAACAGATCGGCTTTGGTCTCGTAACCGTAGTAGGGACTGTTGTAAATCACGGCCGGCAGCGAGCCTGCCGCCTGCAGCACGCCCTCAAAGTGCGCGCGCTGCGCGGCGATCGAACTGCCGCGCGACAGCACCCGTGGAATAACCATGAGGCCACCCGCACCGCAGCGCTGCGCATGTGCAGCGATAGCCGCTGCGCGCGCCGGGTTTTGCGCGCCCGTGCCCACCACGACCGGCACGCCAGCCTTCACCAGACGCTCGACACCCTCCATACGCTGCTCATCCGTCAGCAGCGGCCAGTCACCCATGGAGCCACAGTAAACCACTGCATTCATTCCGATCTTGACCAGCTCTTGCGCCTTACGAACAAGCGCATCGAAATCAGGTTTACGGTCGGCCCCGCAGGGGGTCATGAGTGCCGGGATCACCCCGGAGAAAATGTTGGCAGCCATGATTGAGCTTTCGTGAAGGGTATCGAGCTAAGGTTGTGATGAGCAGTGGCCGGGCGGTTACAGGCTCTGACCGGCTTTGCGCAGCTCTGCGAGGATGGGCGCTTTGGGAAGCCAGATCTTGTCGTACTCGGCCACCACTGCCTCGGCATCTGCGCGGTTAGCGTTTCGGAAAGGAATACCGGTGGCCTTGAACTGCTCAATAAGCTTGGGCTCGTTGCCTGAAAGCTCATTAACCTGCGCATCGAGTGCCGACTTGACCGCACGGGTAATGAGATCACGATCGGCGGCTGGCATACCCTGCCAAACACGCCCCGACACCAGCGCAATGACTGGCATGAAGATAGCGTTCATCTGCAGAATCGACTTAGACACTTTGTCAAAACGCTGATTCCAGGAGAACTCAAGGTCAGCCTCAAGGCCATCAACCTGTCCGTTGGACATGGCGTCAAACACCTGCGGCGTGGGAATCGGTGTGGGCGCTGCACCTAGCAACTGATAGAAGTCGCGATACGCAGGTGTCGGGTTGATACGAAGCTTCATGCCTTTGATGTCAGCGATCTTGCTGATGTCTTTAGCGGCAAAAATTGCTCTCATTCCGGTGATGCCCCAGGCAAGACCAATGGTGCCTGTCTCGCCAGGCAGCGTGTCGAACAGCTTCATGGCTACTGGATGCCGTACCAGCTTGGCAATTTTGTCGGTTGAATCAACCACATACGGTGCGGTAATCGCAGCAATAGCCGGGACGCGAGAGCCCAGTTCCGCCGCCATGATCCAACCCATATCGAGCGCGCCTGACTGCATCTGCTGCAGCATGGCGGCTTCATTGCCCAACTGACCCGAGTGAAAGACCGTCAGCGTAAGTCTGCCTTTAGTCTCCGCATTAAGCGTCTCGGCAACCTGCAGGGCAGCACGGTTCCAGGGGTGCCCGACGGGCGTCAAAATGCCCAGACGCAACTGACGCGACTGCGCCACCGAGATAGCCGGAAAACCGACGGAAGCAACAGAACCAGCGATGAGAACATCGCGACGAGAGATGGGCATGGATTCCTCCGAATTTGAGATGGATTACTTCAAAAGCACAAGCGATAGCGAGGGAAACAGACACAGAAAAACCAACAGCAGGCAAGCCGCTACAAAAAACGGCAAGGTCACTTTAAACATACGGCCGGGACTGGCGCCGGTGACTGCAGCTGCGACAAAAAAGCACAGCCCAACTGGCGGCGAGAGCAGTCCAAGCACCAGGTTAACCACCACAACAACGCCGAAGTGTCGCGGATCAATGCCGTAGACCTCAGTGGCAATCGGCAGCAAAATGGGAACGGTCATGATGAGGCCGGGCACACCGTCAATCACGGTCCCGATCACCAACAGCACCAGGCTCACCAGCAGCAAAAAGGTGGTTGGATCTTTGGCAATTTGCTGCACCGACGCGGCAATCGCCTGCGGGATTTTTCCGTAGACCAGCACCCATGAAAACACAGATGCAGCAGCGACCAAAAACAGCACAATGGCTGAGTACACACCCGCCCGCAAAAGCATCTCGGGCAGACGCACAAAGCGGAACTCTTTGGTGAAGTAGCGTCCCACCAGAGCCGCCACGACAGCACCCACCGCTGCCGATTCGGTGGCATTGGCAAGCCCACCGAGGATAGAGCCCACGATGACCACCGGTATCAGCAGCGTGGGCGCTGCATTAAGCACCGTGCGCGCTCGGTCTGGCCAGGAACGTCGCTCACCCGCTGGAAACTGATGGATGGCACCCAGAATAGCGATGATGATGCAGAACAACACCGTCAGGATGATGCCGGGCACGATGCCCGCAACCAGCATATCGCTGACCGCCACCTGCGCCAGCGTGCTGTACACCACAAACATCACCGAGGGCGGAATGATGGGGCCCAGCATGCCGCCGTATGCGGTAAGACCGGCAGCAAAGGTTTTGTCGTAGCCCTTTTTTTCCATCTCGGGCACCATGATTTGCGCCATGATGGCCACCTGCGCCGTGGCTGAGCCCAAGATGGAAGACACCATCATGTTGGCCAAGATATTCACATAGGCGAGACCGGCCCGAAGCGAGCCCACAAAGGCCATCGCCAGCTGCACGATACGTTGGGTAATGCCACCGGCGTTCATGATTTCGCCAATCAGGATGAATAGCGGAATCGCAATCAGGCCGTAGCTATCAACACCCCCGAAAAGCTGTAGCGGGTAGTTGTTAAACAGCAGGGGGTTGCCGGAGGCGGCGATGTAAACAATGGCCCCCAGGCACAGGCACAAACCGATGGGTACGCCCACCAGCAGAGCCAGGGCAAAGGCGGTCAGCGTAATCATGGCAGCCGCTTCCTGGTGATACGCATCAGTTGATGCCCTCACTGCCGCCGACCTTGAACGAGGCAAACCGCATGCGCGGCGCGAGATCCAGGTCTTCGAGCAGATTGGCAAGGCCATGGACCAGCATGCTGACCGAAAAGATCGGGATGATCAGATAGAGCGCCCAGGACGGCCAATTAAGGGTCTGGGTACGTTCGGTATAGACAAAGTTGAACGCGCTGGCCGCAAACTTTTTAGCGTCAAAACCCGCCTGGACAATTCCAACGGGATCAAGCCATAGCCAGCACATCCAGCCCAGTGCCAGTGCAAAGCTGATGACCCCAAGGCCAGCTGCAATCTTTGCACGACGAGCCCATAGAGGTGACAGCTTGTCAGTCAGCATGGTCATCGCAAAATCGAGGCGCAGCCGTGTCATGGCTGAACCGCCGATGAAGGACAGCCACACCACTGAGTAGACCGCCGACTCGTCGACCCAGTAAAGCGAGGCGCCGCTGTAGCGCGTGATGACGTTTAAAAGAATGAGACACAACAACAACGCCATCAGCGTCATGATCAGAACACGCTCAAGAGCCAATACGCCTGCCGATATAGCCAGCGCCATGCGCACAGGCGCTGCAGGAGCATTTTTCAAAGCGTTCTTGCGGTCCATGACACACATCGTATATTGTATAAAATCGCTTAGTCAATCCCATGCAAACCAAGCTCAAGCATCAAACCCTAGCCGGCGCAGTGGTCGACAACCTGCGCGAGCAGATACTCAGCAATGCGTATCCCGCGGGCACACAGCTGCGCCAGGATGCGCTTGCCGAAAGCTTTGGCGTCAGCCGCATTCCGGTACGTGAGGCCCTGATACAGCTCGAAGCCGAAGGGCTTGTACAGATGGTTCCGCACAAGGGCGCAGTAGTTACCCAGATGTCGCGCGACGAAGTCAACGATGTATTTGACCTGCGCGTCCTGCTGGAGACTCGTTTATTTAGAGACTCCATTCGCCGATTGAGCGACGAGGATTTTCTCGCGATCGATACGCTGCAGGCGCGATTTGCTGCCGCCATTCGCGAGCGTGACCTGGCTCGTTGGGGTGTGCTGAACCAGGCGCTGCATGCAGCCTTATATGCACGCGCTGAATTGCCACAGACTGCGTCGGTCGTGGCGGCGCTGCTGCAGAAAAGCGATCGCTACACCCGCGTACAGCTCTCGTCCGACGCGGCGCGTAGACGCGCTGAGCGCGAGCATGCGCATCTCATTGCGCTGGCCCGCGAGGGCAATATCGATGAGGCCTGCGATTGCCTCAGATCACATATTGAAACCGTTCGGACCGATCTGCTGCGCATGCTGCAGGTGCCTCAGCGGGCCGCTAAAACACGGCGTGCTCGCCTCGATCAGGTAAGCGCTCGCGACCATCCAGCACGGCGCGATAAAAATCGATAAGTGTCTGCTGCCCTGTTGAAGGGGTGGCCTGCTCGTCATACTGACCTGTGTCCGGGTTCAGCACCAGCATCGATTCACTTGCGTAATAGCGTCCGATGCGTGCAAGCTCAGCTTTGGCTGCCAGCGCCGGCGACACGCGGCCAGCCACGCTCAAGGTGCCCACGATGACGTCGAGCAGGCCCAGAGGCACCCGCCGAAACTTAGGCTGCTGACCGAGAAGTCTGAAGAGGGCCCGGCCCTGCTCCAGGGGTGTAATCGCCGGCCCCGGCCCACCGATGGGCAACACGCGCCGCTGTAGCGCCTCATCAGACAGACAACGAACCATGTAGGCAGCTAGATCAACGTCGCTGATGGGCTTACAGCGAGTGAGCTCTCCGTCACCAAACATCAGAAAAGGTTTGCCAGCCCTCACTCGATCAATTTGCCCGGCCAGTGACTTAAAAAATGCTGTGGGTCGTACGATTGAGTAATTGAGGCCCGACGCGATCAGCGCCTGCTCGAAAGCGAGCTTTGCCTGCTGAAACCCAAGCACGGGTTTCTGCACGCAAATGGCCGACAGAAGCACCATCTGCGCGACGCCTGCATGCTGGGCGGCTGCAAGAACCTGCATATGAGCTTGATGGTCAATAGCCCACGCATCGGCAGGCACGCCGGTTCGGGATGCCAGACATGAGATCACGGCCTCGAAGGGCCTGTCGCACAGACTTTCGCGAAGCGATCGCGGATCGGTAACATTCCCGACCTGCCATCGAGCCTCGGGCATCAGACGGTGCAAAGCCTCGCGCTGATGGGGGCGCACTAGACAGACAGCCTCGTACCCCCGCTGTAACAGGGTGGCGACCACGGCTCGGCCGATGGTTCCGCTGGCGCCCAGCACGAAGATCCTCTTTTGACCCATAGGGCGAATCTACACCCGGAATCGCGCACAGACGAGTCGTGGTATATACTTTTGGGCTCGCTCGGGATCGTCTCGAGATGGCCAAGTAGCTCAGTCGGTAGAGCAGCGGACTGAAAATCCGCGTGTCGGTGGTTCGATTCCGCCCTTGGCCACCATATTCAAAGCCCAACCCTTCTCGGTTGGGCTTTTTCACATCTGGGTTTCCCCAGGCTGTGCGCGGTTTCCGTCGATTCTGCGTGTGCTGCAGGCCCCGGCAGGCCAGCCACAAGGCGCCTACTTACCCGCCCAGTTTGACCCTTTTCCGCTCTCGGTTCTCAAAAAATGTCCGAGAACTTCGCCAGCCGAGCACACGCAGAAACCCTTTCACGACAAGCGCCTGCTACCGAAGTGCTGCACCGGGTTTGACGCATGGACCACCTGCCGCCAATAGTCGAACCCGATGACCTCACGGCGGTGACCATCAGCCCTTGGGCGGGTGCGGATCATTGCCGTAGCTGTTGCGCTCCCGGATGCGACCGTTCTCGCCATGAATCAGCACTTCGCTGCGCTGGTTGATGGCGATGTCACGGGCGGCACGTTCGGCCTCGGACTGGGTGCGGTGATGCGAGGTGTCTCGCTGATTACCTGCGCCACGTACGGCCCAGCCGTCGTCGCGTTTCACTACATGTTGGTTTTTGCCGGCCATGTTCAAAATCCTTTCAAGGTTTGGTGGATGCTGTAAGTCGGGTATGAGGAGGAGTCTGTTCAGTCACCCCCTTTCCAGAATCACGAACTCAGGCTTGAGCCAGTAGTGCCCCTTGTCGTCTTTGTCGATGAAGGTGGCGTAGACCTGCTTATGCCGCTTGAAAATATCCGCTGTTCGGAAGGTGGCGCCAGGCTGAAGGCCAAGCCCTTCAGCGATGCGCCGCTTGTGCACCTCGTCGCCATCGGCTTCTTCCAAGATTTTCAGGAAGAGATAGACCTGGGGCGACAGATCGATGGCCTGGCCATCAATCAGCGCCACACGCTGCGTGTGCATCAGTCGCAAGGACGTCTCCGTCGACTCCTGCTCCGGCGCCGGCGCCGGCCGGGTCAGGTACGCCTCCAGGTTCTCAATCACCAGGCCGGCTTTGCGGATGTGGGCGATGGCCCGCAGTGGCACCAGAAGGCGATCGCCCAAGTCAGTCCCGACCAGGGATGGAGGGTCATCCGATGTGATGATCACCTCGGCACCGGGTGCGACCAGTTGCGTCAGCTTTGTCGCCACCTGCTCGGGCATCGCACGAAGACGACGTGCAAAAAACACCGTGTGACGTCGACGCAGATGTTCCATTTCGCCCAGTCGCCATAAGGTATTTTCCACAATCGGCTCGACGGCATAGCGCGGCGCCAGCCCCAAGCCAACTGACAACCACTTGGCGAGCTTTGTGGGTTGCACCTGCCAATAGTGCGCCTGCTCATTCGTCAGTTCGACCCATCCACACTCCGGGCAGTGGCCGCGATAGGGTTGCGACGCTGGCCCTGCGTATGGATGCGGCCGCATGGACTCGGTACCGCATTCCGGGCAGAGGATGTCCAGTGCCCGCTGGCGGCTGACGGCAATCGCATTCAGTGCCAACAGATGGGCATAGAAGCCGGAGCGGCTCGAAAGCCAGACCGCGTCAGGAGAGATCAGGATGTCTTCGCGTTCCAGCAGGCGACAGATCTCTGCCAGCCCCTGGTCGTTCATGACCGCGACCGCCTCATTCATGCATGGCTCCCACCGCTTCCTCGACCGGCTTGGTCGCCACTGGTGACTGCATGACGCCGAGTGCCCGCAGCAGCGATTCCACTAGACGGGCATCGGCCTCTTCCATGTCGCGCAGATTGCTAATCCCGCTTTGCTTGAGATCGACGTGCAGCACGCGGCTGGTTTTGCCAGGCTGTACCGGTTCGAAGTAAAGCGACACCACGGCATCGATGATGTTGAAGCCCTGGCCCATCAGGATGGGGCTGATCTGCTGGGCAGAGAGACAGGCCAGCACATCGGGCGCATCTTTCTCGCCGGGCGGCTTGATCAGGTAGTCACAGATCGGCGGATGAATGGCGCGGACCTTGGCCTGCGACAAGCGGATGTGCTCCACTCGGTGAGCGACCAGATCACACGCGCTGTTGTCGAAGAGCTCAAAGCCGTCCCGCAAACGGTTGAGGAAAAACATCGGCTTCTCGATATCCTTGGGCTGCAGCACTGCCTTGAAGACATGCTTGCCGAGGTGCTCCAGCAAGGTCTTTTGTGTCTTGGCGCCACCAGGAGCCAGCACGTCGATCACACCGCTGGCCGGGTAGATAACGACGTCCATGGCCATGGGCGGTCGGATGTCGCGCCAGTGGGCGCGGTTGTCGTCGCCGAACTCCAGCTGGCGCTGGGCGTTGTCCTCGATGAGGATACCCAGCTGCACGCCGCCATCCAGATGCCGGTCCAGGGTATCGATCTGGCAGGCGCGCGGCGTGCCCTTGCGCGGCGTGAATGCCGTGGCCAGGGCGACTTCGAGGGCATGAATATCTTCCTGCCCGCGGAATAACGCATCGACAGGCGGCACTTGCAAACGTTTCCAACCGCGTTTGCCGATGCGCAGGCTGACCGCATAGATGGCCTCGGCGGTGGCAAACTGATCCGGCCAATTGGCCATGACCCACAAGGCCCGCTCCCCATCGCTGAAGAACTTCGTGAAATCCTCGTGGATCGCGGAGTCGGGTGGCGCGGTGTTGCGCAGGGCATCGACACCGCGTTGATTGGCCAGTTCATGGACGCGCCGTAGCTCGGCGTACAGCGCCTCACTCTGGGCGGCGGGCAGCGCATCGAAAATCTCTGTGACGGTGTCGACCAGCTTGTCATCCGCAAGCTCGGCGGGCAGCGCCAGCTTGCGGGACTGGAGGTAAAACTTCCAGGCGTGGGCAGGTACCTGGCGGATGAGTTGGCGGTAGTTGAAGGCGGCCATCTTATTTTTCCTTTTTGTTGGGCCGCCGTGCCGATGACTTCTTCTGTGCGCGAGAGGCCTGGGTTGGTTACACTGTTCTCAACACCGAATTGCACAACAAAGCAAAATGTATTTGTTCGCTATATCGGGTGTTTGATGGAATTTAACGGTGGTTGATTGTGTTGTCAAGCCGGTGCGGATTCGTTCGAAATAACGTAATATCTCAGCCTGTGCAAAACGCTGCCAAGCCTCCGATTGAGGGGGCTGAGAGAACACAGGAGAAACCGTGGCAACCCCACTGGGTGACAAAATTCGCAGGCTGCGCCGAGAGCAGAAGATGAGTCTCGACGCACTGGCCGCCGCCGCTGGCATGAGCAAGAGCTATCTCTGGGAGTTGGAAAACAACGACGACGCCAACCCCACCATGGAAAAACTGGCCAGCATCGCCGCCGCCCTTCACGTGACGCCGGAGTTCCTGGCCCACATTGAGCGGGCCGACCAGCCCGAGGATGCCTTCGACAAGGCGTTCTTCCGCAACTACAAGACGCTGAAACCCGAGACCAAGCATCAGCTGCTTGAAATCCTCAAAACGCTGAAGAAAACCCAAGGATGAGTGCGCCGCCCAACAAGCCGGCGCCTTGGGCCAACCGGCTGAACAAGCTCCTGGACCAGTTCCATGCTGTCCATGGCGGCGACCGTTTTCCGGTTGATGTCGAAGCGCTGATTCGTGAAGTGCCGGCAACCTTTCAGACCGGGGAGCCGATCAGCATTCGGGGCGAAGTGATGGACCCGGAGTTCGAAGGGGCGCTGTTCAATCTGAATGTCGATGAGCCCGGCAAGGGCGACTGGGCCATCAT
>JBDLQY010000025.1:0-8701 GCA_039800325.1 Pseudomonadota bacterium
CCCTAAGATAGAATCAACCGGGGACATCGGCGTTACCTCCATTAAGCCTGTTCTTCGCAAAAACAAGTTTAATGAATGCCGTTGTCCCCCCTTAATGATTCGTGGGCACAGCAGCCTGCAATCATCGTGACGCTACCCCAGCGCCGGCCATCGAAACCGGGGCTAACGAAAGAAGTGGGCAGTCGCCGCGCTCCGTTTCGCCTACACTTATCCACAGACACTCAACCAAAAGTTGCTAACCACCCCTGGTCAAAATTCAACGCGCAGCGACACTTCTTGACGATCGGGGGGAGTCCAGAATATTTTGGGACCACCCTCGAATATCAGGGTCCTGAAGTCTGCTGCGGTATCTTTCTTTTTAGTACAGTCGGAACTCACGCAGCTAAACCGGATGTCGCGAGCAAATACGGGATCGGCCGCCCACTGGAAAATACCCACCCTAAAAAGTACTGTGCGGGTATACCGGGGGTCGGGTTTGCTGAGCCAGCCGTCGAGATCAGTCACCCAGGTGTAAGTGAGATAAGCAAACTGGATCACCCCTCTTGCCCCAGCACCCATGTTCGGGGGGACATTGGTCTCGTAGTATTGGACCGGGGTATCTGAGTAAGTAGCGCCTCTGCCACTATCTGCGATGGATTGGACCGGGCTCGCAATGCTAATTCCCTGAGAATCCGTAAAGCCATCAACCGCGGTCACCTCACGAAAACCCTGCGTGGTGTTGAAGACAGGCGCATCTGTTAACGTTTGCCATCCCAGTGGTATTGTGTGACTTCGCGTCTGTCGCAGCGGCGTGGGTTGAACACTGCCGTTGGCGGCGCTGATCCGTGTAAGCCCCGGTGCGGCCAGCCAAAACTTCCAATAATGAACATTAGGATCAATGTAAGTCTTGGACCAGATGCCGGAGTCTTTGCCGTACTCGTCATCGATGCCGGGCTCTTTGAGTCCACCCTTATAAATGGCGCCTAACACGTTGGATAACTTGTATCTATCCCCGTTTGTGTATGTTCCAGTATCGCGCTCGTAAAACAGACGCGAATAAACGGGCTCATCACCACGCCCCTTGCACTGAACCGTGATGTAGCGGTCCGGACTTGCCGGACCCGTTGCCTCCTTGATCACCCAGCCCTCAACCGCGGCAAGGCTATTGCCCCCCACCGACTTGTCACAGCCGGCTTTGACCAGATTGGTCATGAGCACGGTTGGCATCCCTTCAGTGGGACTGATGAAAGCCGATTTGATGATCGAGGCGAAAAGGTCAAGACTTGAGAGCATGTCCGTTTTCAATTGGCTGCTCGCCTCCGGCCAGGTCTTTTCCGGATAAAGGTTATTGACGAAGTTACCACCCAGCCATTGGGTTTTCGCTGCGTCCGCGCTGGCCGCTGCGAACTGCGCATCGATCGCCTGAATGATGTCATCCATGACCAGCGCCAGCCTCTGCGCCGAGGCGGCTGATGTACCTAATAACGCCAGCAGAATCACGTTGCACTGATTACGGCGCGCGATGATGTCGCCAACGATACTCTCCGGGTTTTGGCACAGGGTGTTCACGCTGTCGCGAATTTCCATGGCGCGCTGCGGATCGAGCAGCCGGATATACGTATCGAGGTGACTTTGCAGGTCTCCCATCAGGCTGCGCAGCACCGAACTGCTCGAATAAGACGTCTGATTGAACCCGCCACTCAAACTGGTCAGATAAGCATTGAGGTTATCGAATTGTTTCAGGCTGTAGTTGGCATCGTTGGGCGGGCGCAGAAAGCCCTGATAAGTTTTGACGATTTTGTCGACCTTGAGCTGATCACGGTTAAAGCCGCTGTAGCTCGCCTGCAGCGTGGCGTCTGCAATCTGCGTTGCGATCAGATCAAGCTGGATGCCAATCGCGCTCAGCTGAGTGCTCATCGTATTGAGCGTGCTCTGGATTTCATCGAGCTTGTCGCTGATCGCCTTGAGCATCGCGCCGGTGTTTGCGCTGGAGCAGGCACCCCCGATCAACTGGGATGTCACCCGCACGCTGTCGGCAATGATGGGGTTGGAGGTTTTGAGTGCCACCTGCAATACGCCACCGACGATGCCTTGCAGATTGTTGAACGTGCTCGGACAGGGCGGGGCTGGCGTCCCTGATCCGGCCGAACTACTGCCGCTTGTGGCCGCCTTAAGCGCAGTACTACCCAAGACCGCACCCCTGGCCGGCTGAGGCAGACGCGCGGCTTCCAGGGGAACGCTCCCCCCATTGGCGAGAGCGGCCCCCATTGCCTTGAGAACGTCTGCCTGGTACTGCGCTTCGGAGTAAGCAGGGTCGCTGAGCGCCCTCTGGTAGTGCCGGGTAAGGTCTGTGAGCAGCGACGGCATTTCACCGGCCGCGTACTCTTTGTAGATGTGCGCATCGATCAGATGCGTCATGGTGATCGCGCTGTAGCGTCCGGCGTCGACCAGACGCGTAAACAAGTCCAGACCGGTTGTGTCGGAATCGACCCGAACCGTGTAGCCGGTATTGGTGGCCAGGGCTGAAGGGCTTGCTCCCACCATTCGCCCAGAGCGATCCAGAAACCGGTACCCCAGTGCCTGTGTATCGGGCGCGACTGGCAGCGTGAGGATGCAGGCCTGACCTGCTGGGCAGCTGAAATATCCGCCATGAACGCGCGCGCCTTTAGCGTCATAGACCTCGACCGAATCAAAATCGGTGGCGAGCGCATTGAGGATACGGACTGATCCGGCGCTGGCTGGACCCTCGCCGCTTGAACACCCCGCGCTGACAAGGGCAGTAGTCAAAACGCCTGCAACACAGTAGACAAGGCGATCAAGGCTAGCCTTCATAGAGGTCTCTCGTAAGGGATGGTCAGATTCGTCGGCAAGGCAGCGCCCAGCCTGGGCATGCGCAAGTCATCTATTGGAGCATAGAAAACGGCGGGCGGAATCAGCAGGCTGGGGCTCTTCGAGCAATGCGCAACAGTATTCAGCATTCGGTGACAGGGAGACCATTCCTGACATGCGATGACCGTCAGGGTGTGCGTTCGCTCTGCTCGCGCTTGCCCCATTCAGTGATCACGCGGTCGCGCTATTCGCAATACTCATCAGCCATGGGTGGGTGATCCGTTCTGATCTGATGGAGTTCAGACCCAGGCCTGGATCACATAGTCAAAAGCCGCCTGCCGGTAAAGCAGCGCCTCGATCTCCTGCTGAAGCGCTCTATCGACCGTTGTCGCCTTCGGGACACAGCCCACCGCCGGGCGCCGGCCCCTGCCCATATCATCGGGCGCGATTGACGCAGCGACGGTCATGGACTCGACGGCCTCGATGACCACACCTGTACCCAGGGCCTTACTGACTTCCTTCTGGCTCATGCTGATTTCCCTTCAGGCATTGGCTGACAACGCGGGTCGCGGGCGTTTTTCCAGGCGCAAAACTGATTTCTCATGACTACTTCAGACGTCCCATTGTTGGAATACAGAACGCCCTCTTTCTCGCTGTCTCCGCCGTGGTTTCGGTGAAAGCTCACCCACTCGCCGCCGCGCGATTCAAGTCCGCGCTGACCCCGCGTCCAGTTTTCCAGGTCGTCAGCGTTGATCATGGTGGTCGGCGAGTTCACAAGCAGTTTTACGCGGTCGCGGCCGCTCCGCGAATTGGTGTACTACAAAGGTGTACTACAAAGTCATTGTGTTTACGTAAGTTATGGAAATATTAACAATGATAAATTTTTCGGTTGTTTTCACACGGCAGGGGTCACAGGTTCGAACCCTGTGCCGCCCACCAAAATTAAGGCTCTTCCCTATTAACGGGGGATGGGCACTCATCAGACACGGGTGATCAACCCGTTCCAGTCGCACTGAGCTAAGACTCGCTTGCAGCAAATTGAAAACCGTCTCGCTAGGGCGCAAACATGTCTTGCAGGGTCCGAAGAGTGGTTAACAGCGTTGCAGGTCTCAGCGCGGCTAAGCGTTTGACTAGCCGCACGCGGTCTAGCGTTCTGATCTGATCCAGCACAATGAGGCCGTGCTTACCTTGAAAGGTAATCGGTATTCGAAAATGTGCCGGTTTCGACCCAGTGGTCATGGGCGCCACGATCACTGTCCTCAGGTGCGCATTCATCTCGTTCGGCGAAATAACAACGCAGGGGCGCGTTTTCTGGATCTCACTGCCGACTGTCGGGTCGAGTTGCGCCAACCAGATTTCGCCTGTCTTCATCACCAAACCCAGTCGTCATCGACCTCGTTGGAAACCTCAGGCCAGACCAACGCACCTTCACCGGAATTGGCAACACGCCGAGCATCTTCGGCCCAGCCTTCTCGAGGATTACGGCGTACAGGTCGAATCTCAATGACACCGTTGCGTACTTGCAGATCAGCGGTCCCCCCGAGTCCGACCTGCGTAAGAATGGGCTTGGGTATCAGAACCCCTTGAGAATTACCCATTTTTCGAATCGCGACTTCCATTTTTAGTCTCACACAAGATTGTTAGCACAATGGTAGCACTTGAACCGTATTTCGATTGCCGTCGCACACCCGTGCCAGGGTACAGGTTTAAGCCGCCAGCGCAGGCCGAAAGGGCCGAATCGATTTCAATTCTTCCGTGAGTTGGTCGCGGGCGAGTGCCATTTCATAGTCTGCCTGGAGCCCCATCCAGAATTCTGGGCTCATGTTGAAAAATCGTGCCAGTCGCATCGCAGTGTCGGCGGAAACCGCGCGTCGCTCCCGAACGATGTCGTTGATACGCGGCGCCGGCACATGTAATGCAATCGCCAACGCGTGAGCGGTGAGTTTCATCGGACCCAGAAACTCTTCACGCAATATTTCCCCCGGATGGATGGGACGCATGCCATTTTTGATCGGCTTCATTGGAATCCTTTGTTCAGTGATAGTCCACGATTTCGACATCGAATGCATTGCCGGCCTCGAACCGAAAGCAGATACGCCACTGATCATTGATGCGGATGCTGAAGTGGCCACCTCGGTCACCTCGCAAGGCCTCAAGCCGATTGTTGGGTGGCACCCGCAGATCATCAAGCCGGGTTGCACGGTTGAGCATCTGCAATTTGCGCTCAGCAACGGCCCGAATGTTGACCCAGCGAGTGACATTCTTCCCTGAGAAGATCGCCGCGGTGGATCTGCATCTGAAAGACTTGATCATTGCTCGGATTATATATCGCGGCGCGTTAAACGTTAAATGAAAATAACCGTGGGCCTTGGAATGCTTTTCCCACGGCAGGGGTCACAGGTTCGAACCCTGTGCCGCCCACCAAAATCCCAAAACGGTTCAGCGGCTTAGCGGCGCTGCAAGGCGTCGCAGCGTGCGGTTTGTAGTACACCGCGAGGTGTACTACAGATTGCGGGCAAAAACCGCTCGCGTTTTCAGTCATGACTGCCTGATTTGGGTCGATCAATCACACGCTTATCGCGGTAGGCAAAACGCTTGTTGTGTCATAGCATCACGGCATTAGAGCGTAGTCGCCTCGTACCCAGCCTCGACCACCCATGAACCGACAACAAGTCCTCACCCTTCTCGCTCAATCTCGCCCCGAACTCAGCGCGCGATTCGGGGTGACGCGTCTGTCGCTATTTGGTTCTTTCGCTCGAGATGAAGCCACGGAATCGAGCGATATCGATGTACTGGTGTCGTTTGATGGCCCAGCCACATCCCAGCGCTACTTCGGCGTACTTTTCTTTCTCGAAGATCTATTGGGTCGCCCTGTTGACCTGGTGACTGATAAAGCGCTTCGCGCTGAGCTGCGCCCCCACGTTGAGCAGAGCTTGATCGATGTCTAACGCTCGCGGACGTGATTGGAGCCTCTACGTATCCGACATGGCACTCTTTGCTGCGTATTTCGCGCCATCGTGACCGGTGATTTCGCCAAAGCGTGACCGACGTTTCACGGAAGCGTGACCGCGATTTCGCGGTTATCGTGACCGACGGCTGGTGTGCTGTGTGGATAGTTGAAGGTAGCCTCGCCGCTTTTTTTGAAAGCGAGCGGGCATGCCCCAGGAAAGACTATCGATGCGCAAGATACGAGACGTACTTCGATACCGGCACAGCACGGACCTGAGTCTTGAGGCTATCGCTCGGGTGCTCAATATCTCCAAGGGCGTCGTCGCCAAGTACCTGAAGCTGGCTGCTGATGCAGGCCTGGCCTGGCCGTTACCCGACGACCTGGACGACGGGGCTCTTGAACGCAGGCTCTACAGTCAGCCGTCGGCTCGAGCCTCGGCTTTCACTGAGCCCGACTACGCGCGAGTGCACCGGGAACTCAAGGGTAAGGGGGTGACGCTCATGCTGCTCTGGCAAGAGTATCGGGCGACGGTTGGTCACGCAGCCTTCCAATACACCGCGTTCTGTACGCGCTACCGAGCATGGGCTGGCAAGCTCAAGCGCTCGATGCGCCAGGTCCATCGCGCCGGCGAGAAGCTGTTTGCCGACTACGCTGGACCTACGGTGGCAACCATTGATGCCGATACTGGCGAGATCCGACAGGCCAGCATATTCGTTGCCGTCTTGGGGGCGTCCAGCTATACGTTTGCCTGCGCGACACCGGGCCAAACCCAGGTCGACTGGCTCACAGGATTGGACCGGGCGTTGCACTTCATCGGCGGTGTTCCCGAACTCATCGTTCCGGACAACCCCCGGTAATCGTCCCTTTAAAGCGTAGGAGCGGGAGGTAGAATTTTTTCCAATGGAAAGGGTTTTATATGAAGAAGTCCAGATACAGCGATAGCCAGATCATGGATGCGCTTAAACGGGTCGATGCGGGTCTTGGGGTCCCAGACGTGTGCCGTGAACTGGGGATCAGTACGGCGACGTTTTACAAGTGGCGGGCCAAATACGGTGGGATGGATGTTTCCATGATGTCCCGGCTCAAGGAGCTGGAAGAGGAGAACCGGCGCCTCAAGAAGATGTACCTTGAGGAGAAACTGAAGGTCGAGATTGTGGCGGAGGCCCTTGAAAAAAAGTGGTAAGGCCATCTCACAGACGGGAGATGGCCATCAAAGCGGTTCAAGAAAGAGGTTTGCCCATACGGGTTGCCTGCGTGGCCTTTCGGATCAGCGAATCGTGCTATCGGTATGAGCGCAAGCTGAACGAAGAAAACGATGACATTGCCAACTGGCTGCTGCGCTTGACGGACAACCATCGCAACTGGGGATTCGGTCTGTGCTACCTCTATCTTCGCAATGTCAAAGGCTTTGGCTGGAACCATAAACGCGTGTACCGAATCTACAAGGAGCTGGAGCTCAATTTGCGGATCAAGCCCCGTAAGCGCTTGGTCCGGGAGAAGCCTGAGGCTTTGACGGTGCCACAGGCCTTGAATGAGGTCTGGTCGATGGACTTCATGCATGACCAACTGGAAGACGGCAGGACGTTCAAGCTGTTCAATGTCATTGATGACTTCAACCGTGAAGCGCTAGGCATTGAAGTGGACTTCTCCCTGCCATCTGAGCGAGTGATACGGGCATTGAAGCAGATCATCAGCTGGCGGGGAAAGCCGCAAGTGATTCGGTGCGACAACGGTCCCGAATACATCAGTGCGGCGGTCCAGACTTGGGCTCAGGAATGGGGAATTCGGTTGGAATTTATTCAACCCGGTAAGCCCCAGCAGAATGCGTAGGTTGAGCGTTTCAACAGGACTGTGCGGTATGAATGGCTGTCGCAGTACTATTGGGGAAATTTAGAAGAGGTTCAGAACTTGGCAACCAACTGGATGTGGGGTTACAACCATGAGCGCCCAAACATGGCCTTGGGCGGGATCACACCAATGCAGCGGTTGGCCATGGCCGCTTGAAATCTCTACTTCTAGCTCCCTCGGAAAATGGGGGGATTACCCCCCTTTTCCGACAAGAAACCTCACTCCAATGAGGCCGTGACTGGTTCTGAGTTGTTTCTCATTGCACCGATCTGAATGCCCAACTCAGACCAGATCGTCTGAAACAACTGATTAAACTTCTCTGAAGATCTTAATTTGATCGGATTCCGCTCCGAGGCCTGCAGATCGATTCGATGCACCGACTTCACTTCCGCAGGGCGATTGGTCAATACGATGATTCGGTCAGCCATGGTGATGGCTTCACCGATATCGTGAGTGACCAGAATCACGCTCTTACCCCGTTCACGAATCACCTCCATCACCTCGGCCTGCAATACCAGTCGGGTTTGAAAATCGAGCGCTGAAAAAGGTTCGTCAAGCAGGATGACACCCGGGTCGATAGCCAGCGTACGCATGAACGCGACACGCTGACGCATACCACCCGACAACTGCGAAGGTTTAGCGTTTTCAAATCCGGCAAGCCCATAGCGTCGCACCATGTCCAGCACTCGTTCACGGTCGGTCGTGGTTACGGCGCCTCTGACTTCCAGCCCCAGCAGAATATTGTCCAGAACACTGCGCCAGGGCAGTAGCAAATCCTTTTGCAGCATATAACCGACGTGCCCGATAGCTCGGTCGACGCGCCTGCCTTCAACAAACACCGAACCGGCACTTGGCTCGATCAAACCGGCGATAGCATTAAAGAGAGTGGACTTTCCGCAACCTGAAGGACCGACGATTGCTAGGGTCTCGCCCTTTTCAAGTTCAAAGGAGATACGTCGAATCGCTTCGACTTCCTCAGGCTCACCCTGATTGAAGACGACCTGAACCTCATGCGCTGACAGTACGCTCATCCGAACGGCCCTAAATTGAGCGTTGCCTGCTGCCGATTGAGATAGGCGAGCACTTTAGTGTTGA
>JBDLQY010000026.1:0-3381 GCA_039800325.1 Pseudomonadota bacterium
GCCACTGCCGGCCAAAGCTGTGCTGTCAGAAGCGGCACAATACCTGAAAGATCGCAAGCTCAAGGCTCGCATCAAAGATGCTCTGCGTGAGCCCACCCAGGAGTAACCCATGTCCGCCCTCTCCGTAAATCCCACATTCCCCGTTTTCACCGACATCGACGGCCAGCCGCTCGATAACGGTTACATCTGGCTGGGCACGGCCAATCAAGACCCCCAGGCGAACCCCATCACGGCCTACTGGGACGCAGCGCTGACGATCACCGCCCCGCAGCCGATCCGCACGTCTGGCGGCTACCCGGCGCGCAACGGCACGCCTGCCCGCGTGTACGTGGCGTCCGACTACTCGATCCGGGTGCAGAACAAGAACGGCTCGCAGGTGTACTCGGCGCCCGAGGCGACTGAGCGGATTTCTTCGGGACTCATTACTTACACGCCCGGGCCTGACAGCCTGCTGACGGCCACCAACGTCCAAGACGCGCTGGACCAACTATCCGACGACGAGGACGGGTCGTCTTACGTCGGGTTCATCCAAGCCGGCACCAACGCAGTCACGCGCACGGCGCAGAGCAAGATGCGCGATGTGGTTAACGCCCGCGATTACGGCGCTGTCGTTGATGGTGTAACGAACAACACCGCCGCAGTGCAGTTTGCGTTGAACGCATTGCCGGCCTACGGCGGAACGGTCTACATTCCTGACGGGGCCAAGTTCAATCTGCGCACGTTGACTTATCCTGCGCGGTTCAATCTGGAATACCGGGCTGATGACGACCTGAGCCAAGCGCAGCTTCCTGGGTTCACAATCGCAACCAGCGAGCGCGTGCTGTTCAGCAGCAACTCTAGCTACCCAGCAGATCCTACTGGAGCGGTTGTCAACGAGTGGAGACTGACTGCCCCATTCCACCCAGGATTGATTATCGACGCACGGAAAGACTTAGGCGCAAATATCGCGTCTTATCTCGCACCAGGGCAGACAATAAACAACCCCGTTCGAGCTTCTTTTAACATTGCTGACGAGCAGAATGGTGTTTTCCGTATAGTCTATGAAAACTACCTGACGCCCACAAACTTTGCTGGCCTTTTTATGCACGGTTACAAAAACACCGTGCGACTTAATGGTATTGGCACTGCGCAATGGACGAGTGTGCCTTCTGCTGGAGTTCTCGTCACTGGAACCACTAGCAACGCCAAGGGGTTTGTACTGGCGGTTGCTGCTGGATATACCGACCTCTTGTGGTTCAGCGGCGATTTTGTCGCAGGTGAAACTGTCAGCGACAACAACGAGACAACAACAGCAACGATCACATCTGTTGTTTATTCGGAGCTTGTCAATTCATGGGTTGCGCAGGATTTGGAAACCGGCGCTTGGACAATTGGAGATCACCCCCCTGGAGTTGGCAGCGAAACTTTGAATGTTAGCGGTAACGCGAAGGTTGTGCCGACGCGAGGTGGTTCGACTAACGTGCCGAAATCGGTCACGAATCCAGTCTATGTGTGGGGCGATAACCCCGAAGGCGGCTCTCACAATGTCATCGGGCTGATGTATCCTACAACTGGAACTGCTGCTGCGCGTCGGTTGCAGGCTGTACGTCAAGACCTGACAACTTCGACTGGTGCAATCGTTCCTGTCAGTGTGATGGTCAATGTCAATAGTGCGCTTGCAGTAGCTGTACGCTCTGTCAATGTTGCAAGCATCACAAATACGGCAACAGGTAAGTACACCGTTACGTTTACGACGCCACTTACAAGCGCTTTTCCTATTTATACGCTCTCGCTTGACGGCTTCCACATGCAGAATTGGTGGGCTGGCGTCACATTCCAGGCTGTTGGCTCTGTGCAGATTTGGGTCAAAGACAATACCGGAGCGTTTGCCAATATCCCCGCAGGTGCTCAAGTTGGACTTGTGGGTCTCGGTGGGGATATTGCATGACCCAGCCCCGCCCCGCCCCCCACGTCATCCGCTGGTTTCTGCGGACGTTTGGCTATGGCGGTATTACGATCCCTCCCATTGCCATCTACATCCTGGCCGAGCGGCTGGGCAACGAGCGGCTGGTGCGGCATGAGCAGGCGCACTGGGCGCAGTACCAGCGCATGGGGTTCCTGGGGTTCTACTTGACGTACCTCTGGTACACAATCCGTCACGGGTACTGGAACAACCCGATGGAAGTTGAGGCGCGAGGGTCTGAAGATGGCGGAATACAGCGGGCTTGAGCGGCGTCACGAGGCGCTGACCGAGGACAAGGTGGCCCTGATGATCCAAGACGCGGTATCGAAGGCGCTGACGACGCATGAGCAGCACCTGACGCTGCACATGGACAAGCAGTTCGCGTTACTGCGCCAGACGTTCGCCGAGGCGTTCCCAGGCGGCGATCCGCACGGGCACCGCATCGCGCACGAGAAGGCGATCAAGAACGCCACAGCCTGGGACAAGATGAAGGCCGAGGTGCTGTCCAAGTTCCTCACCGCCGGCCTCTGGGTGGCCGCTGGCTGGCTGGCGCTCGCCGTGTGGGAAGCGTTCAAGCACGAGGTGAAGAAATGATCCAAGCCTTGATCCCCGCGCTGCTGCCAATCCTGTCCCGCGTCGCGGGCAACCTGTTCCCAGACCCCGAGGCGAAGGCCAAGGCCGAGTCGGAGATGGCGCTGGCGCTGCTGGCCAGCCAGAAGGAACTGGAGAGCGCCGCCGCTGGGATCGTGCGCGCCGAGGCGTCGTCGGCCAACTGGCTGGCATCTAGCTGGCGTCCGGTGGTCATGCTGACCTTCGCCGGGCTGATTGTCGCCAGGTGGTTCGGCTGGGCTGCGCCGAACCTCAGCGAGGCCGAGTACCTCAAGCTCTGGTCAATCGTCGAGCTTGGCCTGGGTGGCTACGTGATCGGCCGCAGCGCCGAGAAGATCATCCCCGGCGTGGCGGAGGCGCTCAAGCGATGATCGTCGAGGACTGGGGCCAGTACAAGCACTTCACCCGAGGCGAGTTCGCCTGCAAGTGCGGCTGCGGTCGCACCGAGATGCAAAGCGAGTTCCTGAACCGGCTCCAGTCGCTGCGCATGATCTGGGGCAAGCCGATGATCATCACCAGCGGCTACCGCTGCGCCGACCACCCGGCCGAGCGCACCAAGGCGCAGCCTGGCACCGGCACGCACAGCCAAGGCATCGCGGCCGACATCGGCATCTCAGGCGCCGACGCCATCTCGTTGCTGCGGCTGGCGCTGGACGCCAACTTCAGCGGGATCGGTGTCCAGCAGAAAGGCAACGGGCGCTTCCTGCACCTCGACATCCGCGAGCACCCGGCTATTTGGTCTTATCCCTAATAGCAGCAATTTCTTCAAAAGAGCGCCCTTGCACCACAATCTGATGGTGTAAGGTTGGTTGCGGCATGCCCCACAATCT
>JBDLQY010000027.1:0-8240 GCA_039800325.1 Pseudomonadota bacterium
CCTATCGGTCTGTTGAGTCTGGTGTTCAGCGGCTGGCTACTGACCGATAACCCCGGCGGTTTCGCCAAGGGTGTGGCTATACCGTTTCTGTTGATGGGCCTGCTCATGAGTGCGTATTCCGGAGCATCGTGACCGGGCAATCCGGCATGACGTGACCGGTGAATCCGGAGGATCGTGACCAGCGGATCCGGAGGATCGTGACCGATTCGTAGCGGTTTCCGGACTGGCTGGTCACGATGCCGGAATTGGTGGTCACCGATGCCGGACGGCTCTGCGTAGATATCAACCCAGGGAACGTATCGTCCGGGCTTTTTGCCCGGAGGAATGATGCCCACACCAAGGATGGATCTACGCATGATCAAGGAAATTCTTCGACTGAAGTACGAGGCCCGCCTGTCGCATCAGCAGATCGCGTCGGCGCTACGAGTCTCGAAGGGGGTTGTGACCAAGTACGTTGGTCAGGCAGCGATAGCAGGTCTGGGCACATGGTCGGCAGTCGAGTCCCTGGAGGAGTCCGCGCTACGGGCGCAGTTACTCAATCGAGAGTCGGTGAAGCCGCGGGTGGTGGTGCCAGACTTTGCCTGCGTGCATCGTGAGCTCGCACGCAAAGGCGTTACGCTGGTGCTCCTCTGGCAGGAGTACGTTGCAGCGCACCCAGGCGAACGCACTTGGGGGCGCACGCAGTTCTTCGAGCACTACCGGTCGTTTGCGCAGACGCTGCGGCGCTCAATGCGGCAGGTGCATCGAGCCGGCGAGAAGCTGTTCGTCGACTACGCTGGGCCGACGATTGCGGTGAGTGACGGCGGTCGTGCAAATGTGTTCGTGGCGGCGCTGGGGGCCTCGAGCTATACGTTCGCCTGCGCGACGCCGACCCAGAAGCTGGCCGACTGGATCGAAGCGCTGGTGCGCGCCTTGGAGTTCATGCAGGGTGTGCCACAGCTGATCGTGCCCGATAATGCTCGAGCGCTGATCACCGACCCCGATCGCTATGAGCCACGTGCCAGCAGCACGGTGCTGGACTTCGCTGCGCACTATGGCACGTCGGTTCTGCCAGCGCGCCCGCTCAAGCCACAGGACAAGGCGAAGGCGGAGAGCGCTGTACAGGTGGTTGAGCGCTGGATCCTCGCTCGGTTGCGGCATCACCGATTCCAGAACGTGCTCGAAGTCGATCATGCGATCGCCCAATTGCTGCCCGACCTCAATGGCCGCAGCTTCCAGAAGCTGGCGGGTTCACGCGCGAGCGTATATGCCGATATCGATCGGCCCGCGCTCGGTGACTTGCCGAGTTCGCGCTACGAGATGGCCTGGTTCAAAAAGGCGAAGGTGCACATCGACTATCACGTACAGGTTGACGGCCACTTCTACAGCGTGCCGCATTCGTTGGTTGGTGAGGCGTTAGAGGTTCGCCTGACCGCACGCGCTGTCGAATGTCTGCACGGGGGGCGCCGTGTCGCTGCGCACCAACGCAGCTTCCAGGTTGGGGGCTATACGACGATTGCCGATCACTTGCCGGCAGCGCACCGGGCGCATCGCGAGTGGTCTCCGTCCCGACTGATCGATTGGGGGCGGCGAATCGGAGTCTCGACTGCCGAGGTGGTCAATCGGATGCTTGTAGAGAACAAGCATCCCGAACATGGTTACCGACGGTGTCTGGGTCTGCTGGGATTGGCAAGAAAGTACGGAGAGCAGCGTCTGGAGACCGCCTGCGCGATCGCGCTGCGTGTGGGCGCCTACCGCTACAAAACAGTCAACGCGATTCTGGTCAACAACCGTGACCAGCTAGACCCGCAATCACCGTCAGTAAATTGGAACAGCCCCGAGCACGAAAACGTGCGCGGACCGGGCTATTACCAGTGAGAGGCGATGCCATGATGAACAACGCCACCATTGAGCAGTTGCGTGCCCTCAAGCTCCCGGGCTTCATCTCAGAACTCCAGGAGCAGGCCTCGCGCCTCGGAATACACGCGCTCAGTTTCGAAGAGCGCCTCGCATTGCTCGTACAGCGCGAGGTACATATCCGAGAAGATCGAAAGCGGGGCCGCTTGCTACAACGCGCCAAACTGAAATACTCGCAAGCTGCCATTGAGGATATGGATACCCGTCCCGGGCGTGGTCTCGAGCGCCCCGATCTCATCCGATTGGCCAACAGCGGCTGGGTACAGCACGGCGACACCGTCTTGCTCGTCGGTCCGACAGGGGTCGGCAAGACCTGGCTGGCTTGCGCCCTTGCGCAACACGCCTGCCGCCAGGGATACAGCAGTCTGTACCTGCGAATGCCGCGCCTGACCGAAGAACTCCGAGCGTTACACGCAAGTGGCAGTTTCGGTCGCTGGCTACAGACGATCGCCAAAACCGACGTGCTTGTACTCGACGATTGGGCGATCACACCGCTCGACCCTGCGCTGCGCGCCGATCTCCTGGAGATCATCGATGACCGTGCCGCCCACAAAGCAACTGTCATCACAACACAGCTGCCGCCCGACCACTGGCATGGCTGGATCGGTGACGCCACGCTCGCCGATGCCATGCTGGACCGTTTAATGCAGCGCCTTCAGCGTATCGACCTCAAGGGCGAGTCGATTCGCCGACCGTCAACTCGCCCCCCACCAAAACCGATCAAAAAGGAGACTCCCGACGGCGATCGTGACCGCACCGCTTAGAATTCGGCTCTACGCAGAGCTCGACCGGGCGAGCCGGTCACGATCGCCGGATTCGGCGGTCACGATCGCCGGAATACGCAGCTGACATCCTGAGGTTGCTGAAAGACCGGCCCGCCGCAGTCGGTCTGGCCGTTCCGGGGATGCCGATCGGATCGCCTGGGATGGACGGGCCAGAGTATGGCGGTCGTCGTGATGCTTACCAGGTTCTTCTGGTTCATAAAGACGGCGCATCGTCGGTGTTCAGCACCTACCGCTGAAACGGCGCCCCTTGGCGCGCACGCGGGGGGTGAACGGGCTTGACATCGAACAAACCGGCAAGACGTTGCACACGAGAACTCTTGCGCGTGCGCTGGAAGGGTGCCGATGTCGCGTGTTATTGATCTGGAATCCCTGCGCTCATAGAAGCCCGCTATTAGATAGATTCAATCAATCAATTGTTCCATAACGATAGATTGGTTCAGTATTCTCGAGCGGTGAAGAAATCTCGAAGGCGCAACTGCCAAAGGAGCAAGAAATGGACAGCAGACAAGTTGGCCCTGGCCAATGCCCAATCATGCACGGCGCGAACTCCAATGCCGGCCACGCCAACATGGCGCAGGCCTGGTGGCCGGAGTCGCTCAACCTCGACATCCTGCATCAGCACGACAGTAAGACCAACCCGCTTCAGGGTGTCAACTACCGCGATGAGGTCAAGAAACTCGATGTCGCTGCGCTCAAAAAGGACCTCACCGAACTCATGACGAGCAGCCAGCCCTGGTGGCCTGCCGACTGGGGGCACTACGGCGGCTTGATGATTCGCATGGCTTGGCATGCCGCGGGTACGTATCGCATTGCCGATGGGCGAGGTGGTGCGGGTACCGGTAATCAGCGCTTTGCGCCTCTGAATTCCTGGCCTGACAACGGCAACCTCGACAAAGCTCGCCGCTTGTTATGGCCCATCAAGAAAAAGTACGGCAACAAGATCAGCTGGGCTGACCTGATCATTCTCGCGGGCAACGTGGCCTATGAATCCATGGGCTTCACGACATTCGGCTTTGCCTTCGGTCGAGAAGATATTTGGCACCCGGAAAAAGACATTTACTGGGGCTCTGAAAAAGAGTGGTTGGCCAAGAGCGGCGGCGAAGGCAGCCGATACAGCGGTGAGCGCGACTTGGAGAATCCCTTGGCTGCCGTCATGATGGGTTTGATTTATGTGAACCCCGAGGGCGTCGATGGCAAGCCCGATCCCCTCAAGACCGCTCATGACGTGCGTGTGACTTTTGCCCGCATGGCCATGAACGACGAGGAAACCGTGGCTTTGACGGCCGGTGGTCATACTGTGGGCAAAGCACATGGCAACGGCGACGCGGCCAATTTGGGTCCCGCCCCAGAAGGCGCTGACCTTGAAGAGCAGGGCTTCGGCTGGATGAACCACAAAACCCGTGGCATTGGCCGCAACACAGTCACGAGCGGCATTGAAGGCGCCTGGACGACCAACCCGACCCAATGGGACAACGGCTATTTCAAGTTGCTGCTCAACTACGACTGGGAACTCACCAAGAGCCCAGCCGGCGCTTGGCAGTGGGTGCCCGTCAATATCAAGCCCGAAGACATGCCGCCTGACGTGGAAGATCCTTCCATCAAGTGCATGCCCATCATGACCGACGCCGACATGGCGATGAAGATGGACCCCGAGTACCGCAAGATCTCGGAGCGCTTCGCCAAGGATCAGGCCTACTTCGACGAGGTATTTGCTCGCGCCTGGTTCAAGCTCACCCACCGCGACATGGGGCCCAAGGCGCGCTACATCGGCCCTGAGGTGCCCGCCGAAGACCTGATCTGGCAAGACCCGGTGCCTGCAGGCAACAAGACCTATGACGTTGCAGCTGTGAGGGCCAAGATCGCCGCTGCTAGCTTGTCTGTCAGCGAGATGGTGAGCACGGCTTGGGACAGCGCCCGTACCTACCGCGGCTCCGATCACCGAGGCGGCGCTAACGGCGCACGCATTCGCCTGGCGCCCCAGAAGGACTGGGAAGGCAATGAGCCTGCCCGCCTGTCCAAGGTGTTAGCGGTGTACGAGAAGATCGCTGGCGACACTGGCGTCAGCGTGGCCGATGTGATCGTGCTGGGCGGCAGCGTGGGCATCGAACAAGCGGCCAAAGCTGCGGGCTTCAATGTCCAGGTGCCGTTCGCCCCCGGACGTGGCGATGCCTCTCAAGCGCAGACGGATATCGAATCCTTCGAGGTGCTGGAACCCCTGGCCGATGGTTTCCGCAATTGGCAAAAGAAGCACTATGTCGTCAAGCCAGAGGAGTTGCTGTTGGACCGTGCCCAGCTAATGGGGCTGACGGCTGCCGAGATGACGGTGTTGGTGGGCGGTATGCGTGTGCTGGGCACCAACCACGGTGGCACGAAGCATGTGAACTTCACCGACCGCCCTGGCGCACTGACCAACGACTTTTTCGTCAATCTGACGGACATGTCCTACAACTGGAAACCGACGGGCCGCAACAGCTACGACATCGTTGACCGCGCGAGCGGGGCTACCAAATTCACCGCTACCCGTGTGGACCTGGTGTTTGGCTCCAACTCGATCTTGCGCGCATATGCCGAGGTCTATGCGCAGGACGATAATCGCGAGAAGTTTGTCAAAGACTTCGTGACCGCTTGGGTCAAGGTCATGAACGCAGACCGTTTCGACCTTTGATCGTGATGCCCTGAGCCATTGGCTCAGGGCATTCCTGCCAAGGGCTTTTCAACCCTAACGCATTACCGGGAGCAAATATGGCCACCAAGAAACAAAGCATGGAAATCAACATCGGCATCTCGGATGCAGACCGCAAAAAGATTGCCTCTGGACTTTCGGATCTCTTGGCGGACAGCTACACGCTGTATTTGATGACTCACAATTTCCATTGGAACGTCACTGGGCCCATGTTCAACACGCTCCACACCATGTTCATGACGCAGTACACAGAGCAGTGGGCTGCGCTGGACATCATCGCAGAGAGAATTCGCGCACTGGGATATCCGGCCCCTGGCACTTACGAAGAATTCGTCAAGCGTGCGTCCATTTCTGAAATCGACGGAGTTCCCAAGGCCACAGAGATGATCAAGCATTTGGTCAAAGCCCAAGAGGCTACCGCGCGCACTGCACGCAACCTGTTTCCCATCGTAGACAAAGCCAATGACCAGCCTACTGCAGATGTGCTGACGCAACGGATTGATGTTCACGAGAAGACGGCTTGGATGCTGCGCAGTTTGCTTGAAGAGTAAAGTTCGTGGCTGGAGATTCGATTTCGAATCCCCAACCTCACTAAAAAACGATGCTTTTTGACCTGAGCAAGTTATTCATACAATCCCTTCAGCCCCGCCAAGATTTCAAACGCCCCGCAAGTGGTATTTGTCTTTCAAGGGTACCGAATGAATCACCAGAAGTTGCTGATCGTTTATGACGGCGCGTGCCCATTTTGCACGGCCTATGTATCGCTTCTACGCTTACGAGAAAGAATGCAGGTCGAGCTACTCAGCGCTCGCAGTACGGATGAGCGCATCAACGAATTTCTAGCGCTTGGCTATCGTCTGGATGATGGTATGTTGGTGCAGATTGATGGCTTGAATTATGTTGGTGCAGATGCCATGCATCAGTTGGCGATTATCTCAAATCAGTACGGTATTTTTAACCGAATACAGCGTTTTGTATTCTCGCGGAAGTGGTTAGCGTATCTGCTGTACCCATTGCTGCGATTGGGTCGTCGTTTAGTGTTATTGATTCGGCGAGTGCCTTTGATTGAGGACGCTCAGGGTAGGCATAAGATTTGAAAGCATGTTTATGCTGAAAGCATCAAAAGGGCTATTGGTCATATTTGCGCTGCTAGCAGCTGCTTGTACTACTACTAACGTCGGTCTCGATGGCGAGACACGCTATCGCTATAGCGTATTTGATTTTTCTGGCAAGTCTTGGGCTATGCAGAAGCAGCGCTGTGAGGCCTTGGACATGAAGCCCAAGCATCTGGATACCGAGTGTGGACTGTTACTCTGCACCAGCCGATACGGCTGCGACGCTAAGGCCAACTAAGCCATTTGCCAGGGTGCGCGCGTTCGCCGAGTTGCTCGGTCTGATTAAGATTTGGTCGGCGTTGATTTTTCGGTGACGTCGTTTGAAGCTTCATCTGCCTCAGCCGCAGCAGCAGCTTCCGCTGCCTCCGCTGCTAACCGCGCTTCTTCGAGCCGAACAAATCTGCCTTGCCCGAAGGTGTGATAAGCCTCGTCAAATAATTTACTCATTACATCAAAGTTGATAAACAGCATTTTGTTTTCGCCTTTGACGGAAATATTCATCAAGTCCATCATCAGTAGCGCTTCGGCGGAATTGCCGATGTCAATCACCGACAAATCGGTTTTGCGGGATAGGTCAATCAGGGTCAGCCCGGGTTTGCCAGCTTCTGCCAGCGTAGCAATAAGCTTGACTCGCTTCTCGGTCGAGAAGCCTCCAAAAAATCGTGCGAATTCTTTTGCGTCCATCGTTTTCCTGTTACCTAGGCCTGAAAATCCGAATAATTTCTGGGTAATCATAGCAGCGGGCTGCGCCCGTGCTGATTTATTACCTATGAATGAATAAATGGCTAAATGGTTTCTTTTGGATCCGGGGGTGTCTAAGCGGTATTGGGGAGGCGTTTTACATCACCTCGTCATGATAAGCTGCTATGTTTTTCGTACCAGACATGTGCCAAATTTACTCCGTTTGCCCAGAATGCTCCAACGATTAAGCCAGCGCCTGCGCCGGGAAAGCTGCATTTTTCTCCCATTGTTTGTGTTTTTACTAGTTTCTCCGAGTAGTAAGTCGGAGGAGAGCGCAATTCAAAGCCCAAATCAAGCAGCTACGGCACCGGCACCGGCACCGGCGCCGGTCCCGGTCGCCAGTACTGTTGATATTGCCAAGCGTATTGATCCGACCGATTTTAAAAACCGTTTCGATTTACGTTCTGAGTTCGTTGATTACGGCACTGCGTCCATGCAGACCTTGGTACCGCGCTTCGAATACGCCTTCAGTAAATCATTGGGCTTTCGTACAGAGTTACCGATAGCGCGCTATGACCCGGCTTCCGGAGGTGCCAGTGCTGGTATTGGCAACTTACTCACCCGCGTCGCGTGGCGCGCATTACGAACCGACGACTACTCGGTCGTGGTTGGCTCTGAATTGACATTCGATACCGCCAGCAGCGCCGCGCTGGGTTCGGGTAAGCATGTTCTGGGGACGTTTGCATTCGCGGCGATCGATCTACCGCAGGCAAAGTCGGTGTTTTTCCCTTATATTCAATATGGCAAGTCGATTGGTGGTGATGCTAGCCGCGAGGAGGTGCAATACACCAACTTGAGGGCGTCAATCCTTACCCGTTGGCCGGCGAAGGCATATAGTTTTGTTGAATATGCTTATTGGATTGATCATCACAACGCTGATCGTGCCAGTTCGCAAGTTAAAGTAGAGCTGGGAAAATTCATTCTGCCCAAAACCGGATTTTATGTCCGCCCCGGTACCGGGCTCAGCGGAACAGATCAGCGGTACGGCATGCAGTGGAGTTTCGAGCTAGGGATGCGGCA
>JBDLQY010000028.1:0-5186 GCA_039800325.1 Pseudomonadota bacterium
TCACGGTTGTAACAGGGGTTCGAATCCCCTACGGGACGCCATCACGGCGTTAGATTCGGCGGCTCTTCCTGTCAAGGGGGTCGTCTGGCCGCTCTCCCGATCCTGCGGATGACTTAGTGTCATGGTGCCACGTGGCTCCACGATTCGGAGTGCTGGCATGCACTGCGGGCGATCAGCGCCTGCCAAAGCGCTGACTCTCATCGGTTTTTGAGACCAGCCGTTAGCTAGAGCACGACCGGACTTGATGAAACCATCAGCGTGCGCGTATTAGCCAATTCGTCAAAGTAGGTGGGCGGAAGCGTCGAAGCGTCAGGCTCAGGTGACCAGTTACCGGTCACATCACCTTTTAGCAACGCAACAAGATTGATGGGACGCACGGCTGCAGTCTCAACTTTCGGCGCTAAGTCTTCCGCCTTAGGAACCGATTGGCGCGAGACGGAGAAGAACGATCGTCCGTCAGCGTCTGGGGTAGCGCCTAGCTCATGGGCCTCATCAACAAACAGCCACTCACGCTTTGGCGCGTCCGCACGCTTGACCGCCATCTTGAGAATGCCCAATGCATCTGCCGCGCTGATTCTGCCGTCGCCGTTTACATCGGCCGCCAGATACTGAAAGGGCGAAACGGCGGGCGCCTTAAGCGGTCCGTCGCCATCGGGGTCGGTATTGGGGTTCAGGCCAACCGACAGTTTGAGGGCGGCCAGGGCATCCGCAGCGCTGACGGCACTGCCCGTATCCGTGTCGCTCAAGGGGCGCTCAGCCTTCAGCATGTGGCGACCCAAGGGTATGTTGCCAAGATCAAATTTGCCTTCGGGTGAGGTGGTGCCGATGGCCTGAAGAAGCGCCCGCGCGCCTCTGACAGCGACATCGATCGCCTGCCCAACATCAGCAGTGCCCATCGCCTGCAAGGCTTCGGCGGCGTTGTCCAAGGCCTGTGCGTGGATCGATACACCGCGCAACAGTGCATGCGATTTCCAGTGGTAGACATGGCCTTCGTTCGGATGCCGATCGACAGCGTCTTGCGGGCGGGTTGAAGCGTCCGGCACTTTCGGCTCGTCAGAGCCAGAAAGAGTCTTGGCGGGGGCCTCGATTTCAATCGATACCGGATCGCTGGTGTCGGTTTGGTCAGAGCCGTCTACATGACTAGGGTCTGTGCCCTGGTTAGCGTCTGCGATGTGATCAGGATCTTTGGCATGCCCGGGCACATCCTGGGGGCCGGGCAGGCTACCTTCGTAGGTCAAGCCGTTCTCGGGGTCGAAGCGATACCGATAAAGCGCTTCTTCAGTACCCAAAATTATCGATATGCCCTTGGCGGGCTTGAGTTGTACAGTGATCGACGCATCCGTTAAATCTTTCGGATCAGGCAACGGCGCGAGCTCGGGTCGGATACCGCGCACGGAAATCTGTTCTGACGAGATCTCAAGCGTGAGCGCAAGGTCAGCGATCGCCTTCTTGATGAGCTCGGGGGGCAGTTTGAAACCGACCATGCCCTCGGGGCGGTCTGGCCGGTCTGGGCGATCCGGGTGATCCGGGTGATCCGGGTGATCTGCGTGGTCTGCGTGGTCTGCGTGGTCTGCGTGGTCTGCGTCATCCCGGTGGTCCGAGTCATCCGGGTGGTCCGAGTCATCCGGGTGGTCTTTCGGGGCACCGTGTCGGCGAGGGCCGTCGTCAACATCTGCGGCGTCGTCAGGCTGTGTTGCACGCCCTGATGCATCCTTGGGGCCGGGCAGGCTGCCTTCGTAGCTCAAGCCGTTCTCGGGGTCGAAGCGATACCGATAAAGCGCTTTTTCAGTACCCAAAATTATCGATATGCCCTTGGCGGGCTTGGGTTCTATTGCTATCGAGACATCCGCGGCATCTTTCGGGGCAGGCAACGGAGGGAGCTCAGGTCGGATACCGCGCAAGGCAATCTGCTTAGGCGAGACCTCAAGCGTGGCAGCGAGATCAGCGATGGCTTTCTCGATGAGCTCGGGGGGCAGTTTGAACCCGAACATACCCTCGGGGCGATCTGGCCGATCTTCGTGGTCTTCGTGGTCTTCGTGGTCTTCGTGGTCTTCGTGGTCCGAGTCATCCGGCTGGTCCAGGTGATCTACCGGGGCGGCGTCTTGATCATCCTGGTCGATGTCATTTGACGGTTGCTCATCGTCATCGCCACGGACTACGAGATCGGAGCTGTCGATGTGACCGGACTCTACGGCATCATCCGTGTCTTCGATATCGTCAGCGCCTTTGATAGGCTCTACCGCATCCTTGGGGCTTGGTAGGCTGCCTTCGTAGCTCAAGCCGTTCTCGGGGTCGAAGTGATACCGATAAAGCGCGTCTTCAGTACCCAAAATTATCGATATGCCCTTGACGGGCTTGGGCTCTATAGCGATCGATGAATCCGTTAAATCTTTCGGATCGGGCAACGGCGCGAGCTCAGGTCGGATACCGCGCAAGGCAATCTGCTTAGGCGAGACCTCAAGCGTGGCAGCGAGATCAGCAATGGCTTTCTGGATAAGCTCTGGGATCAGAGTTGGTTCGGATTTTGTCTGCGGAGTAATGGCAGCCAGCAGCGCCCGGTTGACGACATCAGGCATAGCCATTGGCCCCTCGATGTCCATCCGCTCAGGACGCAAACCGGGCATGCGGATAGCTTTTATTGCGCTGTCGTACACCTGACGACTCCGAAAATGTATCTAACGGCGGGCTGCTTCTCGCCGGGCGGGGCCGGAGGCAAGAAACCTGATGCAAACCCTTGAAGAATAGACTGTTTTTAGAGTCGAAGAAACTAGGCGGGCATTCGACCCGGTCGAGAAGCAGCCTACAAAAGCCGAGTGGGCACGCAAAGCTGGTAGCACCCTCCCTGACGCACGGCTTGAATAGTCCGACCAGAAAGCCCAGTGCCGGCCAGCTTTTTTCGTAGACGCGTCATGCGTATGGCGAGTGCGGCCTGGCTGGCCCCGCCAGGGTCAGCCGTCATTAACTCAAGCAATTGCCAGTAAGCAAGACGCCGGCTGGGTGCCCGTGCCAGTGCCGACAGCAGCGTGACTTCGATAGCGCTTAGCTTCACGGTTCCGCCTGGGCCCATGGCCTTCAGTTCGGCACCGTCAACCGATAAATCGGTCGGATCGGTTACCGGCGATTGTTGCAGTCGGAACCGGCGCTCAATCGCCTGCACGACCGCGCCGAGCTCTTCGATGCTGATGGGTTTGGTCAGATAAATATCGGCACCCGCTTCGTAGCCGTCGATCTTGTCCTTGGGGGCGTTACGCGCGGTGAGCATCAGAATATTCAAGGCCGGCTGAGTCTGTCTGAGCCTGCGCGCGAGAGCCAGGCCGTCTTCGCCGGGAAGATTGAGGTCTACGACCAGCAGATCGATAGGCGCACGCGCGCCCTCATCACCCAGAGCCTCGGCGCATGCAAGCCCCAGTGCCTGGTGTCCCATCGCGCTGATGACCGCGACAATGGATTCTCGAAGGTCGTCGTTATCTTCGACGACCACAACATTTAGACCGGTAGCCACAACACAAATCTCACATAGGGTGTGTCGAGGCCGTAGCGTAGATCACCGCCCAGTCGCCCTGCAATCAGAAATGACAGGTAAAGCCCGAGCCCGGATCCCGCCAGACGGGCCGCGCCTGGGCCTCGCCAGTACTTGGTGAAGACTTTGTCAGGATCAGGCGCACCGGCCTCGCCAATCCGATTGCTAACCGTGATCTGCAGCCCGTCACGAGCACCTTGCGGGTGAGGAGCAACGGACACCTCAACTTCTGTGCCCTCGGCGCGATACTTCAACGCATTCTCGATCAGGTTGCCGACAACGACAGACAACAGCTGGCGGTCGGTGTTGCAGATTTCGGGCGCGTGCTCGTCTGTGAATCGAATCTCAGCTCCTTCCTTGTGTTGCTGGCACCATTCACGAATCAACGCGGCAACATTTTCTGGGGCATGGCTTGGTGTGGTGCTGCCTGCTTCGACCTCAGCGCTGAGCGCACAGTGATGAATGATGTCTCGCATGCCAGCGATTGCCCGGTAGCCGCGTGCGCGCATGGGCGATTCCGGATCTAGACCACCGATGGCGAGATGTGCAGTTGCCAGTGAATTGGTCAGCTCATCAGTGAGCATGGTCATGAACTGGTCCTGTTCAATGCGGCGTTCACGTTCCTGGCGTACAGCCTGCTCGGTCAGTGCGAGTTGAATTTGTGCTGCGCGTCGGGCGCTTTCCAGATGTCGCGCTCGGGCTCGCAAAATGCCCATCAACAGCATGGCGCTTATCACCCCGTAGGCAATGGCGCTGTACATCGCCCATGGCGGGCTTGGCAGCCAGCCGAAGGCCGGCAGGGTGGCATTCCAGAGAATGATCAGCATCAGGCTGTAGGCTACGATGAGTTGTGAGCGCGGGACACGCGGTATCTCTTCGGGCGTGTTGCGCTTTGAAAAAATGGCCAGAATCAGCAAGAGCAGAGGCGTCAATAGGGTGACCGTCAGGCTGATTTGAAGGGCAAGCGACATCCGGTCGGCCAGCATCAGCAGCAGGTTGAGCGGCGTGATCAATGCGAGCAGTCTCAAGATCCTGAGGCCTGCGGCAGGCGCGTGAAACTCTCGCAATAAAGACCAGTGGAACCAAAGCACCGCTGCAGTGGTAATTGGAACCGTGGAAGAGGTGAGATTACTGATCGTTTCAGGTGTTAGAAAATCCGACAGATAAACCCGAAAAAAGCCCAATATGGCCAGTGTGAAGAGAATAGAAAACACCTGATGGATCGCGAAGGCGGCCAGTACAGGATCTGGCCTGTCGATCCACGCGACGATGGCCCAGCCCAACACCATCGTTAAAAAAATCATTACACAGCCGATCACCAGATGCTGCTGGCGGTCGATGGCCTCGACATCTTCCCAGCGAAGCGCCTCAACATGGATGCCGTGGTGACTGGTGGTCCTGAGGCGCAGCAGTACTTCAATCGGTTCGGCGGGTGAGTCGATCACCAGATTTTGGTTAAAGGATCGATACTCGCCTGAGCGCCAGTCTGTCAGATCACCGGCGATCAAGGGCGGCAGGCCGTTGCGCCTGGGGTCAAACAGCGCGATTTCGTCCAGTTGACCGGGGAGAATGCGCAGTACCAGACGAGCCTCGCGGTCTGTGCCCTGCGATATACCGGGCTTTGGCGGCTCGATCCTTAAGCGCAACCAGGTGCTTGACGTTTTAA
>JBDLQY010000029.1:0-7240 GCA_039800325.1 Pseudomonadota bacterium
CGGCGACCCCTCTCCTGCGGCGCAGTCGTGGATCAGTTGTCAACATCAGCTCTGTCGTTGCGCTTCACGGAAATGACCGTATGGTTGCCTATGCCGCATCAAAAGCAGGCCTGTTGGGACTCACCTATGCCACCGCAAAGGATTTTGCGCGGGACGGCGTGCGCGTCAACGCCGTCTGTCCTGGTACTGTCGACACTCCCATGAGTACAGAATTTTTCGGATCGGACCCGCAAGAGATGTCCGCTCGACAAAGATCGATTGCCAAGCATCCGATCGGTCGGCTGGGCTTCGCGTCTGAGGTGGCTGGTGCAGTCGTTTATCTGGCCTCTGAGCAGGCCGCTTTCATTACGGGAATTGCCCTGCCCGTCGATGGCGGACGATCACTCGGATGAGCACCCATTTAAGTTTTCAGGGACAGCGCGTAGCGGTCACGGGGGCTGCAAGCGGAAACGGACGAGCAATTTCCCTTGCCCTGGCACGTCTGGGCGCCTTCGTCGATGTGCTGGACGTAAACGAGGTCGCCGCTTTTGAGACGGCTTCGGCAATACATGCGGTCGGAGGACAGGCTGCGGCCAGCCGTCTTGATGTCAGCAACGCCGCGGCCTGTCATCAGTGGGTGCAACAACACCTCGGTACCTCCGATAGGCTTTACGGTCTCGTGAATAACGCAGGCATCATCATCCGTGAACCGCTCAGCAGCCCTTCCGCACCGGGGAATTTCGACAAAGTGATTGACGTCAATTTACGCGGCGCCTTCAATATAAGCATGGCCTGTCTGGAGACTCTCAGAAGAAGCCAGGGGTCCATCGTCAACATTGCCTCAATTGGCTCATTCATCGGACTTCCTGGCAGTGTCGGCTATTCGGCGTCAAAGGGAGGGCTTAAATCACTGACCCAGTCGATGGCTTGTGAGCTTGCCGCCGACGGCGTACGGGTCAATGCAATCGCGCCGGGCGTCATAGACACCGCACTGACGGCAGAGATCATGGCTGACCCTGCGCGAGTACAGCGTTTTATTCAGAGAATCCCGATGGGCCGAGTTGGCAATCCCGATGAACTGTGGGGTGCGGTCGCGTTTCTGTTGTCACCACTTGCCAGCTACATCACTGGGGCGACTCTGGCAGTTGATGGTGGATATCTCGCCGCCTAGGACTTAATAGTACGCCTTAAGCAGCAGGACCAGGCCAGAGGCTGGCTTAACGCACCGCCACGCTGCGCGCCATCCGAACCCCCTCGCGCACGTAGCGGTAAACTTCATCGGGCACTTTCGGATGCTGCGCAAAAGTCTTGACCCGATACTGCCCCAGTCGAACAATCACCAGCTGCTCAGAGGGCACGACGATGACGTACTGCCCCAGATGCCCCTGCATGAAATAAAACGAAGGCTCATGGGCGGGATCCATCCACAGACCAAGCCCATAGTGATCGACCAGACCGTTGGGCTGCGTCATCTGCTGAATAAAGTCAGCCGCAATCAATGGCTGTCCCTGCCAGACACCCCCCTGAAGCAGCAACTGTCCAAGCCGGGCCATCTGGCGAGCAGACGCGTGAATGCAGCAATAAGCCAGCTCATGGCCGCCGGCACGCCGATCGCGGTCGAGGCTCCAGCTCGCTCCACCCTCCATGCCCATCGGCTGCCATAGGCGACGCGACAGATAAGCCGACAGATCAAGCCCAGGCTCATGGCGCGCGAGCGCCCGCGACAGGGCAATACCCAGCAGCTGGGTTGATGCACTGCTGTAGTAAAACGCCTGACCCGGCGTCTGCGCAAAACCCATGCGCAGTACAGTGCCCGCCGCATCGCCACCGAAATACAGCTCGGTGGTGGGATTAAAGGGCAGATAGTAGTTTTCGAGCCAATCATGGCCAGACGACATAGCTGCAAAATGTAACAGTGTCGCATCGCGGCCCAGGGGATCAGCTGCATAGCGATCAAGCCAGGTGGCCGCTTTGGCATTCAGTGCCGGAACGATGCCGTCCTGCACCGCCGCGCCATACAGCAACGTGGTCACTGTCTTGGCCATCGAGAACACATTGGTTCGGCTGTCAGCGCTGTAGGGCGCGAAGTAGCTTTCATGCAGCAGCTCGCCCCTGCGCGCCACCAGAAAAGCCGCGCTTTTATGCTGCGCGAGAAAGCTCTGCGTCTCTTGCGACAGCGACACCTGGATCGCGGCCGTGGGCCAGGAATCAGCCCGCGCCGCTGCGATCGGGGCCTGAACGAAGTTACGGGCATCATCAATATGCGCGGTGGTTTGGCCCTGCAGATAGGTATAGCGAAGCGCCGTCCAAAAGTACCCATGGCCGGTCAGCTGAATGAGTGCGGCCGCGACCAGCAACAAAGCCAGCATCACAGCCAAAATACGGCCTGGACGAAGTCGGCGCATTGAAGGGCTCCCGCTTGAGTTCAGCACAGCCAGGACGATAGCATCGCCGGGGCGCGACACGCCTAGCAGCATTTGAATTCCTGGCGCTGGCTGCTCAAGCGGCTAAGCGCATTTCTAGTCGCTCGCTGACGCTTTCACACGCGAGCCTGCCCGACTCTCTTGAATTTAGGCGCGCGCTCGATGCGCCACGCCAGCCAAGGCTGCAGACGCTACCCGCGACATCGCTGAGTCGGCTCTGCTGGTCAGCACAATGGGGACCTGGGCCCCCAGCGCAATACCGCAACTGGCCGCACCCGCCAGATACTCAAGCTGCTTGGCCAGCATATTGCCCGCCTCAATATCTGGCACCAACAGGATGTCAGCGTGACCCGCCACGGGTGAATCAATACCCTTGATACGGGCGGCCTCAGCGGAGATCGCGTTATCAAACGCAAGCGGGCCGTCAAGTATGGCCCCTGTGATCTGACCGCGGTCAGCCATCTTGCAAAGCGCCGCAGCGTCCAGCGTGGACGTCATACGCGGCGTAACGGTCTCGACCGCTGACAGCAAAGCAATGCGCGGACGCTCTAGCCCGAGAGCATGGGCGAGATCGATCGCGTTACGCAAAATATCGGCCTTCTCAAGGAGGGTGGGCGCGATATTAATAGCGGCGTCTGTTACCAATAGCGGCTTATCGTAGGCAGGCACCTCAAACCGAAAGACATGCGATATGCGCCGCCCGGTTCGCAGGGCGGGCTCGGCCAGCACAGCCTCCATGAGTTCATCGGTGTGCAGACTGCCCTTCATCAGCATAGCCGCCTGCCGCTGGGCGGCCAGAGCGACCGCAGTCGCGGCTGAAGCATGACTGTGCGGTGTATCAACGATTTCCACGTCCGCCAGCGAAAGACCGGCCTTCGCTGCAACGGTTTCAATACGGGCCCGAGGCGCCACGATGACAGGAAGAATCAATCCGGCATCGCGTGAATCAAGCGCGCCACGCAGTGACGGTTCATCGCAGGGATGGACCACCGCACAAGGAACGGCGGCATGGTGCGAATGAGAGTCGATAAACCGACGCAGGCGGGCCTCTGCGTTTTGCCTCATCAGAGCAAGAACCCTAAGGGTCTCCGTCATGGTGTCGCCCACGCGCACTGGCTTTTGAGAACGCAGCGGCGGTTCATGCGTCATTGAGGGTTCAGCCCCGCGAGCTCTTGAATCTTCAAACGGTCAGCGTCAGGCTTAGTCGCTCTGAACAGCGGCAGGACAGGATCGCGATAGGTCTTGGGTACCTCACCCACCAGACTCATACGACCCACCACGGGATCACTGGCTGTACGCACGTCACCTCGATCTGTGAAGTAGGCTTCTGCCGGCAGACTGGCTCCGTCGTGCACACGGGCGCTCTCAACACCATGTTCGCGCAACAGGCGCAAGGCATCATTGACTGAAAGCGACTCTGCCTGACGAAGCAGCGCCTGCTCGGTAACCGCGGGCAACATCAACCAGTGACCATCACTGCAACGCACAGCCTTCAAAGCATTGTGGTTAGACCCGGGAGCGGTTCCAGGCGGGCCGGAAACACCCCATCCGTAAGGATCGTTACTGCCCTCGCGTGCGGGCGCCTTACCCGTGCGCTCAGCCAGCGCCAGTTGGCATTCAGCCATACGAAACAAAGGTTCGAAAAGCGCCAGATCAACCCGCGTGCCTTCAGCGCCACCCACATCACGCTGGTACAGACCCAACGCAACACCGAATGCACCCATCAGGCCTGTTGCGGTGTCTGCAAGACTGAAACCAATGTGCATGGGCACCTGATCAGGCTCACCTGTCAGCACAACAATGCCGCTCATCGCCTCAGCGATTTTTCCGAATCCTGGCCTACCGGACTGCGGGCCTGTCTGGCCAAACCCCGAAATACTGAGCATGACCAGCCGGGGGTTGATCTTGCGCAATTCGGTCCAACCCAAGCCCATACGGTCAAGAACACCGGGGCGGTAGTTCTCGACCATCGCATCGGCATCACCAATCAGCTTAAGAAAAACATCCCGGTCATCAGGATTCTTCAAATCAAGATCGATGCACAGCTTGGCGCGTGCGGCGATACCCCACCACACGGTGACGTCACCCACGCTGGCGCCCATCAGGCGCAGAGGGTCACCGCCACCCGGGCGCTCAATTTTGATGACCTGAGCGCCCAACTCTGCGAGCAGACTACCGGCATACGGACCAGCCAGCGCAAGCCCGACCTCGACAACCTTCAGGCCTTCGAGCGGCCGGCGCGTACTCACTGAGCACCTGCTGCTTTGATGCCACGCCGCTCGGCCTCACGCAAAATTTCATGCGCCCGGGGCAGCATGGCGTAGTCGACCATGATGCCGCGGTAGCGGACGGCCGCATCACCCTGTGCCTCGGCCGCCTTCATGGCCTCAATCAGACCTGCGTAGTATTCGACCTCTTCGGGGGTAGGCGCAAAGATCTCATTGGCAATGGTGACGTGAGTTGGGTGAATCAGCACTGCACCCGAAAAACCCAGCGACTTCGCTCGCTGCACCAGGCTTCTGACAGCAGCAAGATCTTCAAGCGGCGTTCCGATGATGCTGGCCATGGGGTAAGGCGCTCCACCGGCGCGCGAATCCAGCACCATCTTAGAGGCCAGATACAGCTGCTCGGTACCCTCCATGGTCGGTCTGAAGCCCATGGCGCGTGCCACGTCGCCTTCGACAGGTCCACCGATCACACCCAGCAGAGTCTTGCAGCGCGGACTGGCTGCGACCAGGTCACGCGCATCAGCCATACCTTCAGCGGTTTCGGGTAGCGGCATGATGACCACTGAACCGAAGGGCAGGCCGGCCACGCCCTCGGCATACGAAATGACGCGATCCAGTTCACGAATCTGACCCACATCGCGCGCCTTGGGCAGCATCACGCCACTGAATCCTGCGGTTGCCACGGCCAGAACATCGTCGCGCCCACCCTCCTCCCAACCATTGATACGAACAAAGGCTGCAATGCCCATTTCACGCAGCATGCCGATGGCCTCACGACAAAGCGGGCGGGCTGCCTCTTTGAGCTGATGCGGTACCGCGTCTTCCAGATCAAGTACGACCGCATCGGGACGGAACCGCTCGACCCTTCGTACCCAGTCGGTCTTATGAGCAGGAATAAACAGCATGGAGCGAAGCGGCCAGATCATGTGGAGCTCTCCGGTGAGAAAGGGTTTGTGGGTTTGTGAGCGGGCGATTCTGTCTCGGTGTCAGCGCTGACGTCCCACCAGTACAGCGCAGCAAGCACTCCGGCGGCAATCGCGACACAGCCTAAAAATAAAAGCTCATCGACCAGATGCATGCGCACGCGGGCGACCAGCGCCCAGAGGCCGATCGCGACCGCGATGACCAGACACCAGATCACACGATTGCGGGTACTGCTGCTCATGGGTGCGTCCCCTGGGAAGATTGATGCGAGCCACGAGTACTCACCCAGCGTGTTGCCAGCGCCACCATAAACAGGCCGAGGCCCAGCGCCTGCGCCGTCAGCACGGGCATGGCCAAAGCGATGGTTGCCAGCGCAAAGGCGATTCGATGTGACCAGCCAAGACGTCCTTGCAGCCAGCCCTCGACCGCCAGCGCCAGCGATATCACTGCAACAAGCGCCGCCACCGAGGTCTGGATGATCTCAGCCCAGGACCCATCCATGAGCAGGGCTGGGCTGTACACAAAAATAAAGGGCACGACGAAGCCCGAAATCGCCAGACGCAACGCAACGAAGCCGGTGCGGTTAAGGTCAGCTCCAGCAATGCTCGCTGCCGCATAAGCGGCCAATGCAACCGGCGGCGTTACGTTGGCAAGAATGCCAAAGTAAAACGCGAACATGTGACTGGCAAATTCAGGCGCACCCATCTTGACCAGGGCTGGCACGATGAGCACCGCAACCGTTAGATAAACGGCCGGTGTTGGAAGCCCCATGCCCAGGACCAGTGCCACCAGGGCCGTCAGCAGCAAGGCCAGCAGCAACTGGCCGTTGGACACCTGAATGACAAAGTCAGCCAGCAAATTACCGGCACCCGAAACCCATAAGGTGCCCATGAGAATGCCCGCTGTGGTGACGGCAGCGCCCACGGCTATGTTGTTGGTCATAGCATCAACAATGGACTCCAGGTAGATGCTCATACGCACACGAGTTGATCGGTGCAGCAGCGAAACGACAAATAGGGTAGCAAGGCCCAAAAAGGCTGAGAACTGCGGTGATGCCCCGATGAACAGGGGTGCAATCAGGGCCACCAGCGCAATCATGAGATGGCCGCCTGAGCGCATAGCCTCGCCCAGGGTGGGCAACTTCTCGGTGCTGGCCTGAATGCCCTGGCGCCGAATGTAGAGCTCAACCTGAAGGTGAAGCGCTACGAAGTACACGATAGCCGGAATGATGGCGGCCACCACGATAGACCAGTAACCGATACCCAGCAGACCCGCCATGAGAAAGGCAGCCGAGCCCATCACCGGCGGCATGATCTGCGCCCCTGAGGACGCCACGGCTTCGATGGCTCCGGCGGTGTGCGGCGTAAAACCCGTGCGCATCATGAGCGGAATGGTGACGTTGCCCATACCGACCACATTGCCAACGACGCTGCCAGAGGTTGTGCCCTGCAGGGCGCTCGACAAAATAGACACATGCGCAGGACCACCCGCACGCCGTCCCAGCAGAGCCAGCGAAACTTTCTCGAAAAACTCGATGCCGTTGGTGCGTACCAGCAAAGCCCCAAAGATCAGAAAAATCATCAGATAGCTGGCTGCGACACCAGCAATTGGGCCAAAAATGCCGTTGTCCTGCATGAACAGGACCTCAATGAAAGTCTGCCAACGCACGTTGGGTGCAGCAAAGAC
>JBDLQY010000030.1:0-14573 GCA_039800325.1 Pseudomonadota bacterium
TCGCAGCGCAGAAGCAGTGCCAACAGCAGCGGAAAGAATTAATGCAATTAATATCATATACTTACGGGCAAGATGCTTGGCTAGAGTTTCAGGCCATTGAGCGCCGGGTGAGGCAACAGCAGCAAGATCAGGTTTACCGTCGGCGGGAGATGATCGAATCGATCATGGATTTTTTGCTTTGGGCGGGTATAATCTTGGTCACAATGGCGCTGTCTGGCATCGGCCTGTACTTCTGGGGCGTCTATCTGGGGAGGTGGTGATGTCACTTGAACACTGGATATGGCCTGCCTTTGCAATTGGTATTGCATTGGTATTCTATTTCAGCGGCGACGGTTGGTATCGCTATCCGTGCCAAGACCCAAAAAATTGGAGCGCACTTGAGTGCCAGCCCCCGATCTGCCTTCGAACTAAGAACTGTGCCGACGATCTAACCGGAGGAGCTTCGCCATGAGCAAGAACGATCCTGAATTTCTCGAAGCCAAGCTGCGCTACTTCATTGGCGTGTCTCTAACTATGATCTTAGGCGGCAGCATCTTCATCATTCTTTACTCGCTGGTGTTCGTAACCCAGCCTCTCGGTGAAAGCTCTGAGAACGACCGGGCTTTGTTCTCCATCCTCACGCCAATCACCTCGTTTCTAGTAGGCGCTTTGTCTGGGGTGCTAGCCGCTGGCAACAGTCGAAATAAACGCAACGACGACGAGCCGCCAACACAGGAGCCGCTACAATGATCAGACTCAAATCGGAGGATAACCAAGATGCTGGGTAATTTAATCGGTCCCGTCACCGGGCTTCTCGACAAGTTCATCGAGGACAAGGATCAAAAAGCCAAGTTGGCCTACGAACTCTCCACGATGGCCGAACGCCACGCGCAAGAACTGGCCGTCGCGCAGATCGACGTGAACAAAGCAGAGGCCGCATCCGGCTCCCTTTTCAAAGGCGGATGGCGTCCCTTTATTGGTTGGGTCTGTGGTGGTGCGTTTGCCTATCACTTCGTCCTCCAGCCGGTCATTGTCTTTGGCGTTCTGACTGCTGGGGTGGAACTGCCAGCTCTGCCTGAGTTCGACATGGCATCGCTGATGACCGTGATGATGGGCATGCTTGGTCTCGGCGGCCTGCGGACCTACGAAAAGCAAAAAGGAATTGCCAAATGAGCTTTATCAAAGCCCAACTGAGCGCGATGATCGGACGCATCGTAGGAATGTTCATGGGCCGCAGGCTCAAAGAGAAGGCCGTGGACGCAGTGCTGGACAAGGTGAACCTGCCTGACCCGGTAGAAAACGCGATCAAGGCGGCGGCCACGGGCAACGTCGGTGACCTGCTCGGCAGCACGGGCCAAGACGTGGCGAAAGAAGCCGTGATGGATGCGGTTGCCAAGAAGATGCGGGTTAGGAAGCCAAAGAAATGACCCTGCTGACCGTTGACCAACTGCGCGCCATGATCCCCTCCAACAAAGAGGTTGAGGAGTGGTGCGCCGCTTTGAACGAGATGCTGCCCAAGTATGGCATCACCACCGACAAGCGGATTGCGGCGTTCGTGAGCCAGTGCGCCCATGAGAGCCTAGACTTCCGGGTGCTAGAGGAGGCGCTTTCGTACAAGACCGAAACCCTTTTGAAGGTGTTTCCGCGCTACTTTGGCCCCGGAAAAGAGAACCCGGACGAGTATGCAAGGAACCCACAGAAGCTGGCCAATTATGTCTACATGGACAAGAACCGTTCTAAGGCGGGTGCTTTAGGCAATGTGAAGGAAAATGACGGCTGGGCCATGAGAGGAAAAGGTCTGAAACAAGTTACCGGCCGTGCAAACCATGAAGCCTTTGGTAAGACCATCGGCATGACCGCAGAGGAAGCCGCTGCCTACCTATTGACCAAGAAGGGCGCACTTGAAAGCGCACTGTGGTTCTGGGACAGCCGCAACCTGAACGAAGTCGCAGACGCAGACACTGGGGATGTGACCCGCCTCACGAAAATCATCAACGGGGGGAACATTGGTCTTTCTGACCGCCAAGCGCGCTATACGAAGGCCATGGCAGCGCTGGGCGGCAGAGTGTCTCCCCCCGCGCCCGCCTCGGCCAAAGCTGCCCCCGTTGAAACGCTGCGCAAGGGCTCCAAGGGTGAAGGCGTCAAGAAAATGCAGGCCGCGCTTCGCATCAAGGCTGACGGAGACTTCGGGCCCGGCACCGAGGCTGCCCTGAAAAAATGGCAAGCCAGAAACGGTTTGACCGCCGACGGCATCGCTGGCCCGAGGACACTCGCCAAACTCCTCGGTTAAATGGTAGAGTTCTTTAACGCTCAATTTGGGGTATTCTGAATTGGGTTGCCTCTAACCGCCTTTCAAGGCTATAATTCCGCACACGGGCGCATGCTGCAACAGCCGCGGAAACTAAATCCGGAGTCCGCATGGCATACAGCATGACCTATGACAGCTTGTTAACGGACGTGCGCCGTTATCTTGAGCGTGGTTTTACCGCTGAGAGCGATCAGATCGTCTACGAGCAGCTGCCCCGTTTGATTACGCTGGGCGAGCGCCGGATTGCGCGTGAGCTGAAGATCCAAGGCTTTATCCGCGCGGTGCAGACGCCGCTGCAGGCGGGTGTCGCGGTCTACCTCAAGCCGGATCGGTGGCGCGATACCATCAGCATGACGGTCAACGGATCTCCGATCTTTGCGCGGTCCTATGAATACTGCCGCAGCTACTGGCCCGATGAGGCCCAAACGGGCGCACCTCAGTTCTATGCTGACTACGACTATCAGCACTGGCTGATCACGCCATCGCCCGCGACCGTTCAGACGCTTGAGGTTCTCTACTACGAGCAGCCTCGCTTCTTGGGCGATGACTTTCAAACCAACTGGCTCACTGAATACGCGCCAGACCTGCTGCTCTATGCGGCGCTGCTCGAAGCGGCACCGTTCCTCAAGAGCGACGAGCGCATTCAGATTTGGCAAGGAATGTACGACCGTTCCGCTCAGGCTCTGAACGGAGAAGACCTGAAGCGCATCATGGATCGTTCGGCGAATAGGAGCGAAGCGTAATGCCTATCTACACAGATGTGTTCGGCGGCGCGAACATTTATCCCAGCGAGATCAGCTACAGCGCCATCGCGCTTTCTGCGGATGTTGTTCTGAGCTGGCCGGAGGAAACCTCCACCAACGTAAACCTTGCCACCCGTATCATCGACGTCACGCCGTCTACGGCCGGGCTCAGCATCGTGCTGCCCGACGCAAATAAGAGCGGCACCGGCAACACCATCCTGTTCAACAACAAGGGCGCGCACACCTTCACGGTTCGCAACGCCGCTAATGTTCAGGTGGTCACCATCGCGGCTGGCACGCTGTGGCAGGTCTACCTGACGAACAACACAACGGCGGCGGGCAACTGGCAATCCCTGCAGTACGGGTCAACGACATCTATCGCCGACGCCTCGGCGCTGGCTGGCACGGGCATCGTTGCCGTTGGTGCTCTGTTGAGCCAGTCGGTGCCGATTGTCACCTTCAACAGCAACTACACGGCAGGGCCAAGCGACCGCGCCGAGATGTTCAACTGGACTGGTGGCGCGGGCACGCTGACGATGCCTGATCCGGCTGTTGTCGGTAACAACTGGTTCATCTATCTGCGCAACAGCGGCAGCGGCAACATCGTGGTTGACGCCCCCGGCACGTCGGAAATTAATGGCAACTCTACGCTGGCTTTCCAGCCGGGAGAGTCTGCGATTATTGCGAGCGACGGCAGCGACCTTTACACCATTGGCTTCGGCCAGTCGGCCACCTTCGCGTTCGATTATACGGTCATCGATGTCTCCGGCACGGGCGACTACACGCTGACCGGCACTGAACTTAACCGCATCGCCTATCGGTTTACGGGGACGCTGACGGGCAACCGTGCCGTCGTCTGCCCAGCCACAGTGCAGCAGTATTGGGTTGATAACCAGACGACGGGCTCGTTCACGCTTGATGTGGAGGTGGTGGGCGGCGGCGGCGTTACAGTGAACCAAGGCTCGCGCGCAATCCTCTATTCCGACGGCAGCGACATGCTGGACGCCGACACGTCAACGGTGTCGATCCCCGTGCTGATCAACCAAGGCGGCACGGGCTCTACGACGGCCAGCGGCGCGCGGATTAATCTCGGCGGCACGACGACCGGCATTGCCCTGTTTACGGCGGTTGACCAGAACGCCGCGTGGACAGCGCTGGGTGTTGCGCCTTCTGGCACAGTGAACGGGGGTACGTTCTGATGCCCGAAACGACCGTCGTTCTCCGCTCTCAGCCCGGCATTAAGCGGGACGGGACTATCTTTGAGGGGGAGAACTACACCGACGGGCAGTGGGTGCGGTGGCAGCGCGGGCTGCCCCGCAAGATTGGTGGCTACCGAGCAACGCAGAAATATCTGACAGAAATCAGTCGCGGCTTCACCAACTTCACGCAACAAAATTTCGTCTACTGCCACTCGGGTGGCGCGACGTCTCTGGATCGTTTTACGATGGACGCATCTCTGAATGCATCAATCGTCACCGACCGGACGCCCGTTGCGGTGGCTGGCACCTGCACGGTTACCCTGACCGGAGGGGCTTCAGGATCCGTCGATAGCATTGAGATCAACGGCGTTGAGATCATGTCTGCGCCCGTCTCCTTCACGACGAACCTCGCCACGACGGCCACGGCGGTGGCCGCAAACATCACGGCGTTCGCCTCGACACCAAATTACACGGCCGCTGCAGCGGGCGCTGTCATTACCATCACGGCGGCAGCCACGGGCTCTGCATCCAACGGTGAGGTGGTTGTCGCGGCGACCACGATCACCACAACCAACACCGACATGACCAACGGGTCTGACGCGCTCATTAACAGCGCAGACAACATGTGGATGTTCGACTACCAGTACGAGAGCAGCGGCAACCAGAATTACATTCTGGCTCACGTCTCTCCGAATCTTGATTGCATCTGCAACGACACCGGCGGCCAAATCTTTTACGGCGACGTGCTCGGAACTGCGCCGCTCAAAAGCATCAACCTGCCACCCGACGCCAACGTCACGGGCGGCATTGTCTCGCTGCATCCATATCTCTTTTACTACGGCACTGACGGCATCATTGGGTGGTCTGTTCCCGGCGAGCCAACGGATCTCGTTGACACAGGCAGCGGCGCTGGCTTGGCCCGCGTCTGGGGCCAGAAGATCATCAAGGGCCTGCCCCTGCGCGCGGGCTCTGGCACCGCCCCTGCGGGCATCTTCTGGGCCTTCGACGCGGTCATCCGTGCCACCTTCACCGGCGGCTCAACACTTTTTCAATTCGACGTGGTTGCGACAGAGACTTCAATAATTTCGGCAAACAGCGTGATTGACTACGACGGCGTTTTCTTCTGGTGTGGCGTTGACCGCTTCTTGATGTTCAACGGCGTCGTGCGTGAAGTCCCGAACACCATGAACCTGAACTACTTTTTCGACGGGCTGAATAAGGCACAGGCCAACAAGGTCTTTGCCTTCAAGGTTCCGCGTTACGGTGAAATCTGGTGGTGCTACCCCCGAGGGGACGCGACTGAATGCACCCACGCTGTCATTTTCAACGTGCGAGAGAACACTTGGTATGACACTGAATTGCCGCTGAACGGCCGTTCTGCTGGTCAATATAGCAACAGTTTCCGCGCGCCAATGCTGACGGGGGCCATCGGGGATGGCAGCGACTATCGTGTGTGGGTGCAAGAGCAGGGCGTCGATGAGATTGACGGGTCTGAACTAAATCCGATTATCAGTTACTTCCAGACAGCCGATCTTTCGAGCTTGGTTCAGGGTAGGAACGAATACCTGCGCATCACGCGAATTGAACCTGACTTTGTGCAGAATGGCCCGATGACCGTGCAGGTTACGGGTCGAGCCAACGCCCGCGCGCCTGAAGTCGTCAGCAGCATCTTCACGTTTGTGGACCCCAAAGACGTGGTCGAGCCGCAACAGCAGATCGTCATGCTCAAGGAGCAGCGTCGCGAGCTCCGCGTGCGCTTTGAGAGCAATGCCGTGTACGGGGATTATCAAATGGGCCAGATCATCGGGCACGTCTCGCCCGGAGACAAGACGGTGCTGGGATGAGCATTCAAGTCACTCTTCCTACGGGCATGGGGTTGCGCGACTGGGCAGACCAGATCGCGCTCGACCTCGACCCCTACGGCGCGTTTGGTCGGCTAGACGACGAGACACAATGGCAGAACTGGGCTATGCAGTTCCTAAACAACATGAGCCTGAAAGAGAACTTTCCGGTTCCCTATAACTTTACCGACTGGCGTGAATGGGCAGAGCGTTTTGTCCAGACAATAGCGTAACGGAGCAAGACAGATGGAAATGCAGCAACTGATCCAACAGGCGGCTCAAGACCCGCGCTTCCAGCAGGCTCTGCAGGTTGCTCAGGCCGAGTTGTCTGACGCATCTCCTGAGCAGGTTGAGGAGCTGATTGAGCTCTTTGAGCTGATGCTTCAGCGTCCCGATGACTATCAGGCCATCCTTCAGGCGGCGATTCAGGACGACATGGTCGAGCCGGAAGACATGCCGCCAGAGTTTGATGCCACGGTCATCGCCTCGGCTCTGGTCGTGCTTTACAAGCTGCGTGAGGGCGGCGGCCAAGCCACCCAGATGTTCGCTCGCGGCGGTCTTGCTGGCATGCGGACGCTGGCGCGTCAGGGTCGCATGGGCGACACGATGATGGCCCACATTTCGCCCGAAGAGGCGGCGATGCTGAAGGCGCGCGGCGGCGCTGGCACCATCAACCCGATGACCGGATACCCGCAGTATTTCTCGCTGAAGAAGCTGTTCAAGGCCATCCTGCCGATCGCCCTCAACTTCATCGCTCCGGGTCTGGGCTCGGCCATCGGCGGCGCTGTCGGCTTGAGCGGGGCGGCGGCCACCGCATTCGGCGGGGCGATCATCGGCGGGGCATCCTCTGCTCTGACCGGCGGCAACGCCCTGCAGGGCGCTCTCATGGGCGGCCTGGGCGGCGGCTTGGGCAACGTCGTTGGCGGCGCTGCCAACAAGATGCTCGGGCTGAATTTGGGGGATACCGGGCAGGCGCTTTTGGGCAGCGGCCTTGTCGGCGGTGTTGCGGGTGCGGCCACCGGGCAGGGCTTCCTCAAGGGCGCTGGCCAAGGTGTGCTGGGCGGTGCGGTCGGCCAGCTGGCGGGCGGCATGTCCGGCCCGACGGCCTTCCAGCAGGGTATCGGCGCTGCAGGCCAAACCTTCGGCCAAGCTCTCACGGCGGGCTACGATCCCAAGAGCGCGCTGGCGGCTGGCGCATTGAGCGGCTTGGCCAAGGGCATCTCGTACAGCCCGGCTGACGCTGCGGTGACCAGCCTTAGAGGCGGTCAGCAGCCCGAGGCATCCGCCAACCAGCCTGCGGCAGCGGACGCGCAACCGACATTCTTGCAGCGCATCTTCGGCGGCGGTGACGCGGCTGGCGGCGCGGGTAGCGGTTCGTTCGGAACTCTCGGCAAGCTTGCCTTTGCTGGATCCGCACTGTCCGGCCTGCTGTCTGCGCCTCCCGAGGTCAAGCAGGCGGCCTCAACGCTGTCTCCTGAGCAGCAGGAATACTTTAACCGCCCGAGCATCACTTGGGATTGGAACAAGATGCAGCGCGATGCCAACGCATCTGGCATGAGCCTGAGCCAGTTTATGGCAAGCAACTGGAACAACATCACAAGCGGCCAGTACAATGCGGCCCCAGCAGCCCCAGCAGCCCCTGCGCAGGCACCCAACGCGATGCCCGCCACTGCGATGGCCCCGCCAGCAATGGCCCACGGCGGTCGCCACATGATGGCCAACGGCGGCTCGCCTCTGAGCGCTGTCGCCCGGTTTGCCCGTGGCGCTGGCACAGGTCGCTCGGATGAAATCGACGCTAAACTCTCTGACGGAGAGTATGTTATTGATGCCGAAACTGTGGCAATGTTGGGTGACGGCTCAAGCAAGGCGGGCGCTCAACGATTGGATCAGATGCGCGAGAAAATCCGTTCTCACAAGGGTAAGGCGCTGGCCAAGGGCAAATTCAGCCCCGACGCCAAGTCTCCGCTGGCTTACATTAAAGGAGTTGCATGATGGGTAGCTTGTTCGAAGGCACGCCGCAGACGGCAACATCCTACGCCACATCGTCCACTGAGACGCCCAAGTGGATGCAGGACGCCATCTACAACCAAATCCAAGTGGCGCAAAACATCGCCAACATGCCGTATCAGGCCTACAACATGCCCACCGTAGCGGAACTCTCTCCGCTGCAGCAGAGGGCTTATGCCGACGTCGTTGCAAACCAAGGCTTTTGGAAGCCCGCGATGGGCAAGGCGCAGACTGGCATGGAGGGCTTCAGCGGCAAGGGTACTGCTGACCAGCTTCGTGCCGAGCAAGAAAGATACCTGCGCCAAGACTTGGTAAACAAGGGTCTCGACACCGGGCAGCAGTTGTTTGGACAGGCTGGGCAGGCCACGGCGCAATCTCTTTCTGAGCGCGCTCTGCAGGCTGCCAACCCCTACCTGCAGGCCTCTGCGCAGACTGCCGCCTCTCAGGTCGGTCAATACATGAACCCGTACCAAACGGGCGTCATGGACGTGATCGCCAAGCAGGGCGCACGCAATCTGACTGAGAATCTTTTGCCGGGCGTCTCTGATGCCTTCATCAGGGCTGGCCAATTTGGATCTAGCCGCATGGGTGATATGGGCTCTCGGGCGCTGCGCGACACGCAGGAGGCTATTCTTGCGCAACAGGCTCAGGCGGCGCAGCAGGGTTACGGTCAGGCGCTCGGTGCTGCGCAGACAGACCTTGCCCGTCAGGCTCAGCTCGCTGGAACGGTTGGCAGCATCAGCGGCGCAGATCTGTCTCGCATCCTGCAGGGCGGCTCGCAATATGGTCAGCTTGGCCAAATGCAGACGCAGGCTGGGCAGGCACAACAACAATATGGCCTTGGTGCGGCGAGCACGTCACAACAGGCTCAGGCGCAGGACTATCAGCGCCAGATGAGCGCGCTGCAGCAGATGGCTGCGATGGCTCAGCAGGAGCAAGGGATGCGTGCGGCAGATGTTGCGGCTCTGGAGACTGCTGGTGCGGCTCAGCAGGGGCAGTTGCAAAGGCAGCTGGATGCGGCTCAGGCGCAGTTCCAAGCGGAGCAGCTTTATCCGAAGCAGCAGCTGGATTGGCTCAGCACCCAAATTCGCGGGATGGCGCCGATCACGCCGCAAACGCAAACGTCTTCGTCTTCGACCACTGGTGCGACTTACAATCCCTCGCTGCTGTCACAGCTGGCGACGGGCCTGTATACGTACAAGGGTCTGCAGAATCTGGGTTAAGGAGCGGTCATGGGAAACGAACTCAATAAGCTGATGCAGCGGTTCGGGGTTTACACCCCGAGGATGACTACTCCTTTCGCAACTATGAGCCCGGCGAAAACTGTTGTTGCGCCCGCGTTGGCCACGATTGCCAACCAGCCGCACATGCTGGCCTACATCAACAAGGATGAGCGCCGTCTTCTGAAAGACTTGGGCGGTGCTGACATTCCGGGACCGGCTGGCATCCCTGCCTTTCCTCCTGCTGGCGCTGGTGGCGGCGGCACTCCGGGCGGTAAGACGGGAAGCTCTTCAAGCAAGGATGCTAGTAAGGGCAAAGGAACGCCGGGTGGTGGCGGCGGAAGTGGCGGTCCTGGGAATGTCGGAAGTGGCGGAAGTGGAACGCCGGGTGGTGGCGGCGGAAGTGGCGGTCCTGGGAATGTCGGAAGCGGCGGAAGTGGAACGCCGGGTGGTGGCGGCAATGCCGGTGGCGGTGCAGGTGGTGCAGGTGGTGCTCCGTCTGGCGGCGGTTATACCGGGTTGCTTGACAGGCTTAACGGTGGCGGTCCGGGTCAGTCCGGCACGTCCTTCCAAGGTGGTTTCCTTTCGGGGCTTGCAAACGCGCTAGGGCTGTCTCCGCTGGGTTCTGGCGGAAACCTTGCAGGTTCGCAGGGTGTTTTTCCCGGCATGGTTTCCATGGAAGACCGTGGAGGATCTCGGAGTGACGGCAACGGTGGTTCGGCTGTAACTCCGACGACCCCAACCACTACCACGACCCCGACAACGCCAATCCCTCCGCACTTGGTGGATTACATCAGCAGTACCACGCCGACCACTCCCGCCACCGGGACCAATACCGGAGTGGTGACGGGCCCGAGTTCCATGGGGTATGAGCTCAGAAGGCTGCTGCAGCAGTACGGTGTCTCTACCCCGACTATGGCACCTTACACTGGGACTTCGGCTGCAGACGCTGCGGCCTATAACAGTTACGCTTCGGACTATCAGAATCGTCTGGCCAACACGAACATGTACAATCAGGCGCAGTTCAACACGACTGGCGTCAACTTCCCGGCGTTTCCCTCGTATTACGGTGCGCAGAATGCCGTGATGTCGCCCACCCCGATGGTGCCAACCCCGATGGCGCAAGTTCCGATGGTACAAGCACCGATGGCACAAGCACCTGTCGCCTCGTCTCCCGCCGCAGCTGGCTCTGGCTCTCCGGCACCAATGGCTGGAAACAAGCCGAATATGAAGGAGTTCATGGACGCCACTGGCGCCGACTTTCAGACTGCCTCGGAGATGCTCTATGGCGTCGTTGGTTCTAATACAGATACTCGGGATTGGGGGGCTATCATGTCCTCTGGTAACCCTGTGACAGCAGCGGCACAAGCCACGGGACAGATGTACAACAATCCGGCGTCTACTGCTTTCAACCTAGGCAGGAGTACTACCGATATTAAATTGCAAGGGTCTGACCCTACAAAAGAGGCGTTGAGATACGATAACCCTACTGGTCAGGCAGGTATTATTCAGACTCCACAAGGGTTTGCTTTGGTGTCTGCAGATGGTATCGCCCTTCGTGGCGGTTACGGGACACTGGAACAAGCACAACAGGCAGGCAGAATGTTTGGTATTGGCCCTGCCCAAAACTACGCCCAAGGCGGCTCCGTGAAAGGCTACCGCCCCGGCGGCCCGGTTGACATGCTCTACGGTGGCGCTGGCAATGCCATGATGATGGGCGGCGCAGAGGAAGATACCCTGACCACGCCACCGCCTATCGACCCTAACGCCGCACTAGAAGCCATGTTGAACCGCTACGTGCCGCCGACCGTCACTAGCGAGCAGATCGCTGCTGCCGCCGAGCGTCGTGCTGCAGAGCAGAAGGCGTTCGAAGACATCCTGCGCTCGCAACTGCAGGGCAGCGACAGTGAGCCAATGTCCAAGGCTGAGAAGTATTTCCGCCTTGCGGCAGCCTTCGGCGCGCCTACGAAGACCGGCCACTTCGCCGAGAACTTGGGTCTGGTCGGTGAGGAGATGTCATCCCAGTTGGCGGCTAAGGCCCAGCGTGAGCGCGAAGCCCGCGAAAAGAGGCTCGGCGTTGACTTGGAAATCCAGAAGATGCGCATGGGCACGGCTGGAGAGGAGTATGACGCGCTGCAAGGCCTGCAGTCTGAAGAAGCCAAGTACCGTCGGGATGTGGCCAAAGAACTGCTCAAAGAGCAGATTGCGGCTGAGAAGGCTGGGTATACACAAGTTACGGGCGCAGAGCTTGGCCTAACTGGTGAAGACGCTGGCAAAATGTTCAACGTCTCGCCAGACGGGCAAGTCACGGCCATCGGCGGGGCGGGCACGACTGTCAACGTAGACACGGGCGCAGCCAACAAGCTGGATGAAGAATTTGCCAAACTTGATGCAAAGTCTCTGGCTGAAGTTTCAACAACTGGCATGCAAGCCATCCGAAATATTGGGCGCATTGACCACTTGGAAACTCTTTTGGCCAGCTCTCCTCAAGGCATGGAAGGTGCAATTAAACTTGCTGCTGGTGACTTCGGCATCAACACAGAAGGCCTTGATTCAGCTCAAGCCGCGCGGGCAGTCATCAGCAGCCTCGTCCCAGAACAAAGGGCTCCCGGTTCTGGTCCCATGACTGATTCTGACGCGATCTTGTTTAAACAGGCTCTGCCGCGCATCATTAACCAGCCCGGCGGAAACGAAATGATTCTCAATACCGTGCGAGCCATTGCCCAATATGATGCCGAAGGCGCTGCAATCGTTCAGCGGTTCCGCGCTAAAGAAATTAACAGTGTGGAAGCTTTTGAGTTACTGCAAGCGCGCGAGAACCCGCTGGCCAATTTTAGAGTGCCTGGAGCGACTGAGGGTGACGGAGGTGGGTCAACATTCCGCACGTGGAACCCAGAAACCAAAGAACTGGAGTGATGCGAAATGATTGAAATTCAGGCTCCAGATAATACCATCGTTCGCTTTCCTGATGGAACACCGGATGAGGTGATCAAGGATGTCATGCAGCGTGAATACGGGACGCCAGTTGAGAAAGAAAGGCGGCGCACCGTACTTCACGGTTTGACGCTTGGTGCCTATGACGAAATGGAAGCTGCGGCTCGCTCTGCGGCCACTTCTATTGCCTCGAAACTTGGTTTTGATGTCAACAATCCTTCATATGAAGAAGTGCTGAAGGAAATTCGTGGGAACCTGAAGGCGTACCAAGAAGCCTACCCAGTTTCCTCTTTAGGATATGAGGCTGCTGGAGCCGCTATTCCTGCTGTTGCTTCGCTTATTGCTGCCCCGTTTACTGGTGGTTCATCCACCGCTGTGACCGCGCCTAGCCTCGCACGCCTTGCGGCGTTGGCGGGATTGGAGGGTGGCGTCTACGCTTTTAACACTGGAGAAGGTGGTTTTGGCGAGAGGGCGTCAAGAGTCCCCGGAGGCGTTGTCACAGGCACATTTGGCGGAACTCTTGCTGGCGGTGCCACTCGAGCCGCAGGCGGCGCTCTGAATGCAATCACCGGAACTGCACGCCGTATTCTTGGCAATCGTGGCTCCAGCATCGTTGAAAACGAGATCCAACGCCTCGCGGAGCAGACCGGAAAGACGGCTGATGAGATTGCCGACGATATCATCAATGGTCGGATTATGGCTGAGAACGAGACCATTCAGGCCGCCGTGCGCGCATACAGGGCAAGCGGTGGCAAGGCATCAACCATTATCATGGAGGCCATGAAGCCACGCCCGGCGCAAACCCGCGCACAGGCAATGGATGAAATGCGGAAATATCTTTCCGACGTAAACGCGCCGAGTGCGCTTCAAGCGCAGCGGCGTGATGAGGAGGCGGTGGCAGCTGCACGCAGGGCGGCTTATGCGCCATTTAAAAACATTGAGGCACCTGATGAAGTCTCGCGCGAAGTGCTTTCAGCCTTAGAAGTGGTGCCAGAGGCGATCGGGGAAGTTAACAAAATGTTCCGTGGCCTTGTCGCAACAACGCCACCGGCGAGCGGGATCGGGCCTGCCAATGTAACATTCACTCGCCCGATCACAATGGACGAGGCGGAAAGGGTACGTCGCGCCATTAAAAACTCCGCAACGGCAGAATATCGCGCTGGCTATGGTGGGGCGGGCGAATCGTTTTCTGCGGCTGAAAAGTGGTTGCGCGGCGCTATCGATGCGGCATCTCCTGAACTTGGCGCAGTGCGAGCACAAGTGGCTAAAATTGAAGGGCAAAACAGAGCGTTTGAGGCTGGTCAAACTGCTTTGGCTGGGGACGTGAACGAGAAGCTGTTTGCATTCTCCAAAATCACTGATCCAGATCAGATTGAGGCCTATCGCGCTGGCTTAATGGCCACACTTGAGGCTCGCGCCACAACAGGTTCGCGTCAGAGCATGATACGCAATCTGACAAACCCTGAAACTAAAGAAGGGATGATGATCCGCGAGGTCTTGCCCCAAGATGCGGTTGACGATGTGTTGAACAAGCTGGAAACCGCTCGGTCATCGCAGGCTACAACTGATTTTATCCTTCGAGGTTCCCCAACAGAAGAAACTAAAATGGAAGCCGCTCGCCGTGGCATGGGTGTTTCTGTTGCCGATCTGACGGGCGTCCTCCGGGCTAACCCAGATGCAGTTATTCGCATCGCCTCAAACTTGGCCGCAAAATTTACGCGCGACCTAACAGACGCCGAGCGCGCTCGCGTTGCCCGCAACTTGGTCTCCGAAGACCCATACCTTGTTCGCCGCGCGATCAGCGATGAGGGGGCAATGGCTGCCCTGCAGACGCGCATTCAAGAGTTGACTGCAGCAGGGACAAAAGGGGCAGCCAGAGCAGGGACTGTGACGGGGGCTCAGCCAGGTGCTACCATCTCGCAGCAGGCGCTGCGTAGCCTTCTCGCGGGTGGCGAAGATTTCGCTCGCGGCGGCGACGTGAAGCTTCAGAAGCCCGCTTCTGGCCCGCTGGCGTCCATCTCTCAGGGGCTCAAGCAGTCTGCCATGCGCTCTGCGCCGCTGCAGGCTATGGCACGCGGCCAGAGGAGAATGCTCTAACGATCGACGAGCCCGCCGATCTTCCGTAGGTTTAATCGCGAGGGGCGCTGATGGTGGATGGTGAGCCGTAGCGCAGTCTGACCGTCGACCAATACAAAACCGCAGGTTCCGTCTGCGCCCCTCGCGATAGTTTTAGCTGGTCACTCTGTGGCCTGCAATCGCTTTCCGTTCTGGATCTTCTCAAGCGCACGTTCGATCGCCCGAGGGCTGCACGACCAGGTCGGTCTGGTCTTGGGCTGGAGCGT
>JBDLQY010000031.1:0-32310 GCA_039800325.1 Pseudomonadota bacterium
CTTTAAAGTCTTGCTCGGGCGGAACATTGGGCATGTCAACGCAGCGCCCGGTTACATCGAATTTCCAGCCGTGATAAACGCAGCGAATACCGTCTTGTTCATTGCGCCCCAGAAACAGGGACGCACAGCGATGCGGACAGCGGTGATCCATCACGCCAACCCGGCCACTGCTGTCGCGAAAGGCAATCAGGCGCTCGCCCAGCAGCATCAGCCGAACCGGATCACCATCGGCTTTGAGTTCAGTCGACTTAGCCGCTGGAATCCAGTATTGGCGCATGAAGTCACCCATGACCGTGCCGGGCCCTACGCGCGTGAGGTCTATGCTGTCCTGGAGTTGCGTCATGGTTGAATCCTTAGCAGAAAGTGCTTGCCGTCAGGCATGAGACAGTGCTTGCATCACGTCCGCGTCAGCCATCCTGAGGCTTCAGACCGGCATCCCGGGCCAGGCGTCCAAAATAAGCACGCTCGCGTTGAATCTCAGCCCGCAACTCAGCCCCGGTTCGCGGCGCCATTTCGACACCCATCTCGCGCAGACGAGCGATCAGGGCGGCGTCCTTCGTCATGGGCAGAATAGCCTCATAAAGTCGGTTGACCAGGTCAGGTGGCATTTTTGCAGGCCCAAACACTCCCGTGTTGGTCGAGGCGCTGACATTGATTCCGCTTTCCTTCAATGTGGGAACATCGGGCAATAAAGGCGAGCGCGTTGCCCCAGACACGGCAAGCACCCTGAGCTTGCCCTGGCGATGCATGGGAATAAAGCCGCTCAGCCCTGTAATCAATATTGGAATTCGGCCGCCAGACAGGTCAATCATGCCTGCGCCACTGTCCTTGTAGGCTACGTGCGCAAGCTTCAGGCCAGCGGCCTGTGCCAAAGCCATGCCAACAAAATGCGAGAACGAACCGTTGCCAGGCGCCGACGCGTACACGGTATCAGGCGGCTGCTTGCGGGCCCAGTCAACGAGCTCGGCCACGGATCGAATCCCAGAGTCCGGGGGAACAGCCAAAGCCACATCAAATTTCGAGAAACCGATGATGGGGGTGAAGTCAGCATCTGGATCGTAATCAAGCTTGGAATAAACATGCGGATAGATTGCGAACGGGCCTGTGGTGACGAACACGATTGAACGGCCATCGGGCGCGGCCCGGCGGACCTCGCCCATGGCGACACGCTGTCCAGCGCCGAGTTTAAGCACCGGCACCACCGAGCGATCCAGCTTCTGACGCAGGTGCTCGGCGATGGCACGCCCGGTAAAGTCCATTGACGAAGAGGCGCCGATGAATACCGAAATAGTGCCAGCAGCAGGGTCCTGAGCCGCTACACGATTGGCGCCAACGGCAGCGCCCACGCCCGCCAGAACAGTCTTGATTAAGAAGCGACGATCAGTCATGGCATGTCTCCTGGAAATGCTGCAGTCGTCTGAAGCGACCTGCTTTCCTCGAGAATCTAAGCTCGCTGAATTCCAGCGTCAACCGCCGTATTCAGTCTTCGGGCCAGCGCTCAATCAGGTGGTTGCCCGCTCCGAGCTCGCGGCACTAAACAATCGGATTCGCGAGCCGGTCTGCAAGCACCGCAAAATCGATGTCACGCTGAGTCAGTCCGCCCGCGTCATGTGTGCTGAGCGTAATCTCGACCCGGTTGTAGACATTGAACCACTCGGGATGATGATCAACACGCTCGGCGTAAAGCGCCAATCGCGACATAAAACCAAATGCCGCATTGAAATCGGCGAAACGATACTGTCGCGCGATCGCATCGCGACCCTCAAGCATGTGCCAGTCCGGCACCTTGCGCAGCGCTTCGACCCGCTCTTGCGCGGTCAGCTTTTTCAACATGAACACTCTCCCTTTTGCACTCAACCTGGATACCGACACCAGTGCGACACCCATAACAATCGCATTCTGCATGCGTCACTGATCAAGGCTAATGGATATCATGCATGGCTTATCCAAAGGAGACTCAAGGTGAAGCAAAACAACCGATCAGACACCTGGAAGCGTGGGTTACAGGCGCGGCAAGAGGTACTGGGCGCTGACTATGTTCAGAAGGCATTCGATAACGCTGACGAACTCACACGCGACCTGCAGGACTATCTCACCGAGCACGCCTGGGGTGCAGTCTGGACCCGGCCAGGCCTGGCCCGAAACATCCGAAGCATGATCAACCTGGCCATGCTGACCGCCCTCAATCGACCGCACGAGCTCGAAATTCATGTGCGCGGTGCGCTCAACAACGGTGTAAGCCGAGAAGAAATCAAGGAAGTGCTGCTGCAGACGGCTGTTTATTGCGGAGCGCCAGCCGCCATCGATGCATTTCGCGTGGCACGCAAGGTGCTGTCGGAGTCTGAGCGATAACGCGTGTTTAGCCCGGTCGGCATCGGCTGATCGTCGCCTGACTCAGCCGATACCCTGGGCACGCTAGCCCAGCGTGATCCCGGTGCGCTGAATGACGGGTCCCCAGCGACGAGCCTCATCGGCCATCAGGCGAGCGAGATCCCGGGCGCTGCCACCCGTTGGCGTCATGCCCTGCCCCTTCAGTCGCTCAGCGATGGCTGAATCTTTAAGCGCATCGTTAAATTCGCGGTTGAGTCGCTCGACCACTGCGGCCGGCGTGCTGGCGGGTCCGATAATGGCATTCCAGGCTATGGCCTCAAAATCTTTCAGCTCTGGCAAACCAGACTCGGCAATCGTCGGCAAATTCGCCATGGGCTGATAGCGCTCGCGACTGGTCACCGCCAAAAGGCGCACTCGACCCGCCTGTACGTGAGGCAAGAGTGCCGGAGCCACCGTCATGATCATCTGCGTTTCACCGGACGCCACCGAGAGCGCCGACGGCGGCGACCCGTTATACGGAATATGCAGAGCGAAGGTACCCGTTGCGACTTTAAGCAACTCCATCGACAGATGCGATGAGCTGCCATTGCCAATCGATGCAAAAGAGGCTTTGCCCACATTGGCCCTGAGCCACTGCACCAGCTCGGCCACCGACTTGACCGGAAGCTGCGCATTGACGGCCAACACATTGGGCTGGCTGGTAGTCATGATGATGGGCGCCAGATCATCAGGCAGGCGGTAAGGCATCTTTTGATACAGAAAAGGCGCGAAGGCCAATGGCCCGTTAAAACTGATACCGAAAGTGTGCCCATCGGTGGCCTTGGCCACGAGGTCGGTGCCCAGCAGCCCCCCTGCACCAGGCCTGTTTTCGACCACAATGGGCTGACCCAACCGGGCGCTGAGTCGATCGCTGGTGGCGCGAATAATAAGATCAAGCGAACTGCCAGGGCCGGTAGGCACCAGCATTCGAACCGGACGCGAGGGCCAGGCCGGCTGCGCTCGGGTGACACCGGCTGCTAATGCAAGCGCCGCCGCAGCGGATCCGATAAGAGTTCGACGTTTCACGGGATTGACTCCGGTGGTTTCTATACGTCGAAAGTTAGCATAACGCGTGGTGACCCCAGAAAGTTCGGGGCTTGCACAACACCTCAGTCGCCAGGCGGGTGCTTAGCCGCCTGCGGCGCGATCGAAGTGCTGTCGCAGGTCAGCACAGACCAGCCGAGCGGCATCCAGACTATCGGTCGACACGCCGGTATAGCTAAAAAATCCGTGATTAAGCGTGGGGAATTCGCGGTAGGTCAGCGGTACTTCGGCGTCGCGCAGCTGACGGGCATATGCCAGATTGTCCTGATAAAGAAAGTCATGCACGCCCACAGCCAGAATGGCGGGCGCAAGCCCACGATGACTCTTGGCGTATTTTGGTGAAGCACGCGGATCAAGCGCCAGCCGACTGACATTGTCGGGCCCCAGATACGCTTTTTCGGGCAGGCCGTTGAGTGGCAGCAGATCGGTCACGGGATACAACAGCAACTGGGCCGCCAACGTAAGCTGTTCGTCACGACAGACGATAGCGACCGCAGCGGCCAGATTACCACCAGCACTATCGCCACCAACCGCCAGCCGATCAGCGCGGGTACCCAGCCGATCGATGTGCTCCCGGGCCCAGCGCGTTGCCGCCAGGCAATCGTCAAACGCCGCAGGAAATCGGTGCTCAGGTGCCAGGCGATAGTCAACATGCACGACCACACAGGCCGCTTCGTTGGCAAGACGGACTACATGAGCTTCGTGCGAGTCAAGATCACCGACGACGAAACCGCCACCGTGAAAGTACACCAGTGTATTGATCGGCTTGCCCGCCACAAAGGACTCATGCGGCCAGACAATTCGCAGCGCAAGGCGATGCGCTTCGGCTGATGTTGGAACCTCAATGGTATGTTGCTCAATATGCCCGGTGGGCAACTGCGGTTTTGGATACAGAAACGCCCGCACATTACGCGCACGCTCTCGACAAACCGGACCGCCGTTTGGATTAAGGCACCCCTCGTACAGATCGAGGACACCACTGTCTTTCCAGCGACGGGCAATTTCTTTCAGGGCTGGCTCAAGCATACAAAGCGTTCCTCAATCAGGGTGCTAGCCCTTGTAGCCCAGCAGGCGCGGCAGCCACAAGACGGAGTCGGGCACATAGGTGATGAAGGCAAGCGCGCCCATCAGCACCACGATGAAAGGGACGGTTTCACGGATGATGGCTGTTAACGGGGCACGGGACAGATTCGCCGTCACAAATAGCAAAAGACCATAAGGTGGCGTGATCAGGCCGATCATGAGGTTGACGGTAACCACCAGCCCAAAGTGCACCATATCGAGACCGACTGCTTGAGCTGCAGGAATCAGCACGGGAACCACGACGAGAAGAACGGTTCCGCCTTCGAGCAGGCAACCCAGAATGAGTAGCAGCACATTGACCAGCAGCAGAAACCCCGCCTTGCTGAGTTCGAAGCCCGCCATCCAGGCTTGAACATCTTTGGGAAAGTCCTCTTTGGCCACCACATAGTTGAACACCATGGCACCCGCGATCAGCATGCCGACAGAGGCTAATTGCCGCCCGCTGTTAAGCAGCGCGCTGTGCATACCCCTCATGCTGACCGATCGATACAAAAACACAGAAATGGCCAGGGTGTACAACGCTGCAACCGCAGCCGCTTCGGTCGGTGTCATCACGCCACTGTAAATGCCACCCAGCAAGACGACGGGCATCATGAGCGCTGGTAGCGCTTTGAATGTAAGTGGCACGAATTCGCGCAGCGGCACCGCCGGCTCGACCGGGAAGTTGCGTCTGTGCGCCAGAAAGGCATTGAGGGCCATCATGACTGCAGTCATGATCAAACCCGGCAGCACACCAGCGGCAAACAGATACCCTATGGAGGTATCTGAGATCAGCGCATACAGAACGAGGGGTATCGATGGTGGAATGATCGGTCCGATGACCGCTGTGGCGGCCGTAATAGCCGCCGCGTAAGCCGGGGTATAACGACCGTTTTTGGTCATCATGTCCATCGTGAGTTTGCCGACCCCAACCACATCGGCAATCGCTGAACCCGACATCCCCGAAAAGATCAGGGACGACACCACATTCACATGGCCCATGCCGCCGCGAAAACGTCCGACCAGGGCGTTGCACCAGGCCAGCAGGCGATCGCTCAGTGAGCCGAGGTTCATCAGCTCACTGGCCAGAATGAACAGCGGAATTGCCAACAGAGTGTAGCTGTTGGTAAGTCCCTGCAGAATCTGCTCAGCTGCAATACCGATGTCCTGCCCGGAAACCATCAGATAGACGATGGAGGCGCCCAGCATTGATAGCCCGATGGGCACACCGCTCAGACTGAATATAAGAATCAAAAGCACGCAGATCGAAAAAGGCGTCAGCCCCAGGACCGTGCTCATGAGCGCTCACCTGCAGGCGCGCGCGCCGCTGCAACCAGGGGATCTTGAATGAGAACCCCCTGATAAGCCAGCCAGGCGATATGCGCATGGCGAATGCACATTGCAATCAGGAACACAATGTAAATGGAGAAGACCCAGTGCATCGGCAAACCCATGGCCGCCGACTTCTCAACTTTCATGAAACTGACATAGGCCCAGGTTGCCGGAAAGCTGATCAACAGGACCAGCACGATGGCACCGCTCGAGACCACCGTCAGCCAACGGCGTGCCCTGTGCGGCAACAGGTTGTAGAGCATGTCGAAGCGGATGTCCTCGTGGTTGCGCATCACGAACGAGGCGCCCCACAAAATGCCCCAAAGCCAAACCAATGTGCTCAGCTCATCGGTCCAGCCCAGAGGCATATTGAGGACATACCGGAACACAACCTGAGCAATGAAGGCGGTAAACATCACCGCCATCAGCAGCGCCATGAGGGTTTCAGCCCAGCGCCGCAGACGCGACGCCACCGCGAGCAACGCCATTCGAAGCTCCTTGCTCGACCCGGCCTGCGGCTGGTACCGCAACCCGCAGCTGAATACCAACCAACCCGACTCTTAAAGCTTGGCCACCCGATCGAACATTCCGGGCGCCCAGTCCTTGGCGTATTTCGATTTGGCGTACACATCCAGAACATGGGATCGAAAGGCCGCGACATCGGGCGTATAAACCTCAAGCCCTTCTTTCTTGAAAAAGTCCACCAGCTCGCGCTCTTCTTTGAGCGCCATCGCCGTAATGTCTTGTTCAACTTTGGTGGCTGCAGCCTGAACCCGCTGCTGCTGATCTGCACTCATTGAGGCCCATTTCTTGGCACCAATGACGAAATGATTCGCAGCGATCAGGTGTCCAGTCATCACGATCTGACTCGAAACCTCGTAAAACTTCATGTTCTTGTTGGCCGGCAGCGCGTTGTCCTGAGCGTCGATCGCGCCTGTTTGCAGAGCTGTGTACACCTCCGTGAACGCCAGCGGCGTTGGATTGGCGCCCAGAGCAGTGCCGATAAACTGCCAGCCCTCACCCGGTGGCATGCGCAGCTTAACGCCAGCCAGATCGCTGGGCTTCATGATTTTCTTTTTGGGCTTGAGCATCAAGTGCCGTGTTCCGATGTACGGATTGGCCAGGATGCGAAGACCCATCTTTTCTTCGAGCATTTTGTTGAGCTCGCGTCCTACATCACTGCTCCAGAGTCTTTTCAGATGATCCAGATCGCGAATCAGATACGGAACCATCAGCATGCCCATGGTGGGCACCTGGTTCATGACGTCCTGAGAGGCGATATTGGCCATATCCAGATTACCGCGCTGGATGGCCAGTGCCTCGGTGCCCTGCTTGTAGAGAGTGCCGCCGTGGTGAGATTTGAACTCAATGTCAGACCCCAGGTTGGCAAACGCGCCGCGAAGAATCGTCGTGCGGATATCGTTTTCAGGAACGATGTCCGAGTAAGACAGCGCGACCCGCGCCTGCGCCCAGCTCGCCCCCGTTGCCGACGCTGCAACGCAGGCAGATGAGGCGGCCAGAAATTGACGACGGCTGGATATAACGGCCATGGATGTCTCCCGTGAATATGAATTAACGCGGGCCGCTTGGGCGACCCGACTGAATCAACGGAACCCCAATGCTCTGGCGCACCAGAATGTACCGTTCAGTACACAGTGTATGTAAATGAGCGGTTTGAGTCCAGATGGACTGAGGCCGAAGGCCCCGGCTATCGACCGGCGAAGAGTCCTCTGCGGTCCGACAATCAGCCCATGAAGTCAGCCAGAATGCGATTGAACTTGCCAGGGTTCTCGACGAACATGAAGTGCTGACCACCTTCGGCTTCTTCGAAGATCTCAAGCTTGGCGCCAGGCGTTACCGACGAAGACCATGCCACGCTCTTCCAGGGCACCAGACTGACCCGGCCGCCAATGTAGAGCGCTGGCACGTTGATACGGGCCATCACGTCGCGCCAGTCCTGGTGGCAGTGGTTATAAAGCAGGGTTGCCGAGTGTGCTCGCGGAAACTTCAGATTGCAGTCGATCATCCAATTGAGTTGCTCTTTGGGCATGGCTGACGTCACCATTCCGCCCACAAACCCTTTCGACGTCGCAACACCCTCCGGACCGGCCAGCGCATTAGCCGTCCCGGTAACCGCCTCTGGGCTGAAGATCGCGCCAGCGTTGGTAAGTTCCTGCTCGCTCCAGGAAGAGTTGGTCGTCAGAAAGGGAGGTTCATCGCAGAAAACAAATTTTGCGATGCGTTCGGCACCAAATAAATCGAAGTAGCACCAAAGCACCGAGCATCCCATGCTGTGGCCCAGTATGGTCACATCACGAACGTCCAGCGCCCTGAGGGCATCCCACACATCCTTGGCCAGACGCTGGATGCGATAACCATGCGCGGGCTTGTCAGAGTCACCGTGTCCGCGCATATCGATGGCAATCACACGATAACGATCGGACAGGCCCTCTATCTGGTGTTTAAACTGCTCGGCCGCCTGCGACCATCCAGGAATCATGACCAGAGTCCGGCCGCTGCCGGCCTCGAGTACGTTCAGGCCCACGCCATCACTGGTCACCACACGGTGCTTTTTCATAATGCAGTCTCCGGCTTTTGTTATAACGCTTTAGCGAATTGAACGGCGATTTCAGAACCGCGCTCTACCATTTTGCACCAGACGGCCAGTAAGCGACTACGCTCGGCGTTGGCACCAACAAAGATGCCATCGCGCCGATCGCCGTAAGCGTCTGCCAATCCCGCCACGGCATCATCACGGTGCCGTAATTCATCCTCGCGGAAGGCCCGCAACAGGCTGATCAGATCAGGATGGTCACCCAGCTCAGCCATCCGTCGTGGCAACGTACAAGTACCCGTCGCGCAGTCGGCAGCCGTGTTGTTCTCAGTCAGTGACTGCATGGGATCAGTCCGCGTCGACAGATATTCAATTTGCTCCTGGTAGTGGCGATCAACAAAGCGCTCTACTGAGGCAATGGTCGCCAATGTCCACCGACGCCCCCCCAGTGCGCCAACCATGCCGGTCATGAAGCCGGCAACTCGCCAAAGGGGCAGCAAGCGACTGCGAAAACGCCAGGGCAAAAGCTGGTTCATGGCCTGCAGGTGCTGCGCCTCCTGCGCCTGGTGCTCGGTAAGGAGCGACTGGAGTTCAGGTGCGCGATTGAACAAGCGCATGGCTCGATAAATCCAGACTGCACCGGTCTCGCCAGCCTGGTCAGACCGAATAGCCGCGACCATGTCCCACGGCACCGCCTCGGGCCTCACCAGATGCCAAACCAGGCCTTGCAGGCTGGGGCGAGCACGCAAGAACAGCGCATACACGACATCCATGCACCAGAGTCCACCGGGAAGACGACCAATCAAAGACAGCGCTCGCCACGGCCAGCCCAGACGAGCCCATAACACTGCAAAAGCGGGCGCACCGTGCAGCCAGCGACCATCGGCGGTATGCACATGAAACCGTCTAAGCAGCACATCGCGTGCCGGCTGATAGCCATCGGTCGCGCGCGGAATATGCAGTTCAGGCGCGGCGAGATTTTCCCACCGTACATCTGCGGGTGACTGCCGTCGGTAAACAGCAACCTCGCGAACACACAGAGGGCAGCCGCCGTCAAAGTAAACGCTCAACATGGACGCCATCATACAAAGTGCGTGCCCGTCTTCCTGTCCATAAACCGACAGGCGACAAGGGCGTTGCCTTAGAGCCCTGGGCTGAAGTTCACCCCAGCAGCAAAAAAATCTGAACTAGGTCACGGTTTTGCATCCTTTATTCGCCTAGGCGGATCAAGGTTCATTTCCGTCAAACCCTCAGCAGCGCGAGACGCCCACAGTTCGCGGGTGCTTCGATTCAAACCTGCACGGAAGGAATCTCATGTCAAACAATCATCATCGTCGAACGCTACTGTTGTCCTTGTTGGCTGCCCCGGGTATCGCGCTGCTTCCAGCGTGCGGGGACGATGGCACTAATCTCTGGCAATATGTCGAGGCGCAGTCGGACCTAAAGACATTGACTGCAGCCATACGCGCGGCAGGTCTGACCGACGCCGTGGCCGCAAGCCCAAGAACGCTGTTTGCGCCCACCGACGCAGCATTCGAGGCGCTGCTGGCAGAGTTGGGAACGACCGCAGACGCACTACTGGGTAATACTGACCTACTCAAAGCGGTGCTCGCGTATCACTTGCTCGGCAGCTCACGAACGAGCGCGGACTGGGTATCCGGTAAGGCCATCGAGCCGGTTGGAGGTGGATTCTTCAAGCTGGAGACGACAGGCGGCGTCGTGTTAACCGATGGCCGTAATCGGCTTGCGCGTACGACTCAAACCGACGTGCTTCTGGACAATGGCGTACTGCACAGGATTGACCGCGTCATGCTGCCAGCCAACCGCACTGTCGTTGAGACGGCCCAAAATGTTGCTCAGACCAGTACGCTGGTCGCAGCCATAACGGCTGCAGGTCTGGTCGGCGCGCTTTCAGCCAGTGGCCCGTTCACGGTTTTCGCACCGGTAGACACGGCTTTTTCAGCGTTACTCGCCGAACTAGGCACGACGCTTGACGCGCTGGTTGCTGATACCGCCCTACTAACCAAAGTGCTGACGTACCATGTGGTGGCCGCCCGGGCCCTCAAGGCGGACATCGTACCGGGTCAGCCCATCACAAGCCTTCAGGGTCAAAGCTTTATCGTTGATGCGGGGCTGAAGATCACCGATTCCAATCAGCGGGTGTCAACGATCCTGGCGACCGATACCTTGGCGAGCAATGGCGTCATTCACCTGATTGACCGCGTGCTACTGCCAACCTAAGTAACGCCGCACAGGGCTGCTGGGCAGCTCTGGTCGACACGCCCCCTCTGCGGACGTCGTATCGCCCCTAACGAGGATCGGCCCCGGGGTCATTGCGTCTTCTGCGCTTTGCCAGCACCCACAGTGTGTTCAAACCCGTCAGCAGCATGATGGGCCAGAGCAGGGCGCACAGCGACAGCCAGAATAACCAGCTTGACCAGTGACTACTGCTGCCCGGCGCGGACTCGTGGCTGGGGCCCTCGCTGAACAGGTGGCGATTTGAAAATGACAACAGACCGAAGCAGGTTCCGATCATTACAAAGAGGCCGATGTAGAGCGTCATGTCTTACCCTTTGCTGCAGCGGCTGAACAAAAGCACGAACAGGCCTCGCGAGCGCCAGTGCCTTGCGCATCAGACGACACCCTGCTTTGTGTCCAGATAACGATACACTTGTAAGTGTCAACAAACGAATTGCCCACGCCCTAAAAGGGGTATCCCGGCATCGACCCAGACATCCTTTCACCGGGCCAACCTTCTAGCAGTCGTCGTACTGACCTCAGTCACCGCCGCAGTCGTCTCCACAGCCGCCGCCTCAGTCGAATCGTGCGGCATACGCAAGCGGCAAAGTGCGCCCTTGCCACCCGCGTATCCGCCATTTTTTATGGCACCTGAATCGCCGCATTGAGAGTGCTCCAAAGCGGAAGGGTCCAGGGCACCATGTCTTCGCGGTAGTACCACCAAAAATGACCGCCAATGTAATTGGGCTGATTGAATCGCATCGTGTAATAACGGGTCAGGTAATCGGCCTTCTGTGCAGGATCGGTGGTTCCGATCTCACCAAAGCCGATTCGTGAATTTGGAAACATCGCCGCCAGCCTGGCGAACACGGTCGACCAGTCCGGTTTTAAGTCGTTACAGTCCTCCTCGTAGTAGCTCACCAGTACATAGTCCAGCCCCTGTTTCATGCGCTCGGGAATGTTCGCCTGGGCCCAGGTGAACATCTCATTCGATCGACGCGACCAACAGTCTTCGTTGTAGTAAAGCGTGAGTGCAGTGACTTTTCCGCGTGCTTTCACCAAATCATAGGCACCCGTAATCTTCGCCACCACACTGGCCGTAGTCCCAAGCCACTCGCCATTGACTTCGTTACCCACCTCCCAGATGTGCACGATGTCACCCATGGAGTCCAGATAACGATTGGTTCGATTCAGATAGCCAGTGACGCTGAAACGCTTGACGTAGGCAGAGTCGAGAATCTCCCCCATCAACCAGCTGACCGATGACAGCGTGATCGCCGCCTTTCGATAATAGGCAGGGCCCATGGTTTCATCGAAAACGACGCGGGCCGTAGGCTTGCGCGAAAGCCTTTTAAGGGATTCGACGATGGAGGGAAGCTCGCTGATGTCGTCTATGGTGACGCCATACAGCGGCGCCGGTATCGGGCTAGTCGCAGCCAGGGTTGCTGAGGTCTGTGCGGCCAGTATCGGCTCGGAATCATTCTGCGTGCCAACTGAGTTCGAATTACCCGCGGCTCCTTTGGCATTGTTGTTACCACCCCCGCAATTAGTCACCAGAACGCTTGCCGCGATAGCGGCGGCAAGCGCCAGCGCACCCAGCAGGGTGACTTGACGACGAGGGATAGCGCCTGATTCAGTGCGGCGACTCATGGCAAGCTCCATTTATTTGATCGCGGTGATGCATCAAGCATCGTCCCGTTCAAAAAGGGAGCGTTTGACCTGAACGGGGTATTGCCCCTGTCGACGACGACGGTTGGTTATCATCCTGGGCCCTGTAGGACGAACGTCCCGCGCCCGTACCCGCAAAAACCTCTCGTTACTGAACAATGACCGACTCGCACTGGTCCGCACTGTTACCCCCGCTACGCTGGCTGGGCTACGGCGGCCTTATACCGTTCGCTGCGCTCGCCCTGGGTTCATGGCTTATTACCGATCCGGCCAGTCAGGCCCTTAGCCTCGACTTGCTGCGCGGCTATGGGCTGGCCATCGTCAGTTTCGTGGGGGCTATTTCATGGGGTATTGCGCTGGTTCTGGCCGGTATCGATGACGCCCGTCGCACTCGACTGGTCGTCTGGAGTGTTGTGCCCTCACTGATGGGCTTTGCAAGCGTTGCTCTTCCCGCGCGCACGGGATGCATTGCATTGGCTGCCACTGCATTAATCGCACTTACGGTCGATCTGCGTATTGCACGCACCCTGGCGCTACCAGGCGCGTGGCGCCAACTACGCGTCCATCTGAGCTTAGGGGCGGTGGGCGCTTTGTTGCTTGGTGCCTACGCAGCGAAGTAAAACAAGGGTGCGACCAGCCACATTCACTCAGGCTTGATGCCTGCCGCCTTCACGACGCCGGGCCAGCGCTTGAGTTCATCTTTGATGAAGGCGTCAAACTGCTGCGGCGTTCCACCGATGATGTCCGCCGACTGGCCCTCAGTAATGGCGGTCCGAACCTGCGGCGTCTGCAAAATCTGGTTGAACACGGTATTGATACGCGAAACCAGAGCTGGATCCATGCCCGCAGGCCCAACAATGCCGTGCCAGACACTAACGTCGAAGCCAGGAATCGTTTTACCCACTGATGGCACATCGGGCAGCTGCCTCATGGGTCGGGCCGACACCCCAGCCAGCGGACGAACCTTTCCCTCGCGAACCTGTGCCAGCGAGGTGGACACCGTAATAACGGCTGTGTCGGCATCACCACGCAGTAGCGCGGTGAGCATCTCCGCGCCCGACTTGTAGACGATATTGACCTGATCAATTCCCGCCTGGCTGTTGAGATAAGCCATGTAAAGATGGGTCCAGTTGCCTAGCCCGGCCGAGGCAAAATTAAACTTGCCCGGCTGTTGTTTGGCCGCCGCGATGAATTCATCCAAGGTCTTATAGGGCAAGGTCGACCTGACCAACACGACCGCAGGCAGGTTAGCCACATGCACGATTGGCGTGAAAGCCGTGTGCGGGTCGTAGGGAAGTTTTGCGAGCGTGTGCGAGACGGCGTTGGGCCCTACCTCGGCCAGAAACAGCGTATAGCCGTCTGGCTTTTCGCGCGTTACCGCAGCGGCTGCGATCGTGCCTCCGGCGCCCGGACGATTCTCTACCAGCAGCGCCTGTCCGTTGGCGAACTGCGCAAACCCGTTGGAAAGATTACGAGACAGCGTGTCAGCCGCACCACCCGCGCCCACCGTCACCAACAGTCTTACGGGTCGATCAGGCCACGCCGCCTGAGCACTCGCCGAGTTGGCGACTGCACTCCCTGCCAGTGCCGCCGAAACCAATAGGGCTGCTTTGAATTGAAAAAGACGTGGCACGACCATGGTTTGCTCCCTCGCCAACAAAAATACCGCCCGATCAGGTCGGTCGTTCGCATTGTGGCTACTTGGACGTCCTTGTGCAACCGCGATGGCAATGGGACCGAGGCAAGCCCCCCTTCCGACTGTAACCGCCCTTTGCTAGGGTTTTACTGACTGTCCAGACAGCATAGGCCGTGTTAGGGTCAGAAGAGCTCGGTCAAGCCAGTCGGCTTGAGGGCAGTAAACCGTGCAATAACCAACTCAACAGGAGACATCAATGCGGCGATTGCTGAAAGCGGCCTGTGCGGCTGTTGTGCTAGCTATGGCTACCGTACCCGCAGTAGCCCAAGAAAAACGGGTGCGTGCGCAGATGGGCTGGGCCTTCCCAAGTAATACCGGTCTGCTTGGCCCCTCGCAAATTCGTCTGGTCGAAATGATTCGCACCATGTCGGGCGGCTCAATCGATGTTAAAGGCTTTGAGCCAGGCGCGCTCGTACCCGCCAATCAGTATCTCGACGCAGTGGGTAACGGTTCGCTCGACATGGCCTTTACCGTGTCGGCATTTTGGACGGGCAAAGACATCGCCTTCGCCATGTACGGTGCCATTCCCTTTGGTCCTGAGGCTGGCGAATACATCGCGTGGATCAAGCACGGCGGCGGCGAAGCACTCATGAAAGAGCTTCACGCCAAGTACAACGTCGAAGTGATTCCCTGCGGCCTGATTTCGCCAGAGGCCTCTGGATGGTTCCGCAAAGAGATCAAGTCGCTGGATGATCTTAAAGGCCTGAAGATGCGCTTCCTGGGCTTGGGCGCCAACGTTATGCAGAAGTTCGGGGTCTCAACCCAACTACTGCAGGCCGGTGAAATCTTCCAGGCGTTACAGCTGGGTACCATCGATGCCACCGAGTTCTCCATGCCCGTCATGGACGCCACTCTGGGCTTCCACCAGGTTGCAAAACACTACTACTTCCCAGGATGGCATCAACAGTCCACGCTCAATGAGCTGATCATTTCCAAGAAAAAGTGGGCCGAATTCAGCCCGACCCAGCAGGCCATTATTCGTAATGCCTGCGACGCGACGATGCTGCAAATGTTTGCAGACGGCGAGGCTGCTCAATTCGCGGTTCTTCAAGATCTGCAGAAAAACAAGGGCGTAACCCTGCACCGCTGGCCGCCTAACATTTTGGCAGCCTTCGAAAAGGCCTGGGAAGAGGTCGCAGCCGAGCAATCGGCCAAAAGTCCTGACTTCAAGAAGTCCTACGAGTCCTACATGACCTTCCGTAAAAATTACAAGCTCTGGAAGGACCTGGGCTACCTGCGCTAAGCGCACGAGGCCTTCAAGTTCCTGGCAGCAGTCGTTTATCGGAGACTGCTGCCAGGAAAACGCGCGAATTATCGTCCGCCGATACCGAGTGCGCGCTTTTTGAATTCCATACTGTTCGGTTAAAGCGACATGAACGCATTGTTAAAATTTTCGGACCTCGTCGAGGGGCTGCTCAAGCGCATTGCTGATGCCGGTGCCTGGGCCTTCGTGGCCTGCATTGTGGTCATCACCTTCGATGTCATCACCCGTAAGTTTGGCTTCCAGCTGCCGGGCATGGGCTCGACACGCCTGCAGGAACTCGAATGGCACCTGCATACAGTGCTCTTCTGTACCTGGCTAGGTTATGCCTACATTCGAAATGCGCATGTGCGCATTGACGTGTTCACAGGTCGCATGACCGAGCGCGGCCGGCTGTGGCTTGAGCTGATTTGCTGCCTGGTTTTTGCGCTGCCCTATCTGTGGGTAGCAACGCCTTACGCTTTCGACTTTTTCATGGTTTCGTTCATGCAAAACGAGTCTTCAGATGCACCTACAGGCCTGCCGTATCGATGGGTCGTAAAGTTCTTTTTGTTCGTGGCCTTCGTGACGGTGGTCGCAGCGGTTGCAGCGGTCATTGCCCGGTGCGTGGTGGCGCTGTTCGGCAGCCCCGAGCAGCAGCGGCAGGCCTACGTACCCTTTGCACGTTCATAAGCGGGGATAGATCATGATCGATTGGCTGATCGATCACCTCGCGGTGATCATGTTTCTTGCCCTGGTTTTCATCATGTTCCTGGGCTACCCGGTTGCGCTGCTGCTGGGCGCTATCGGCATTGGTTTTGGTTTTCTGGGTATGCTGTTCGATGTTTACAGCATGACGCAATTCGCCAACCTGTTGCCACGCATCTACGGACAGGCGGCGCAGAATCAGGTTCTGGTGGCGATTCCCATGTTTGTTTTCATGGGTACCATGCTCGAGAAAAGCGGCGTTGCAGAAGACCTGCTGAAAATTCTGCAGTTGATGTTGCGTCGCGTGCCCGGGGGACTCGCCATCGCGGTCACCCTGCTGGGCACCATCATGGCCGCCACCACCGGCATTGTCGGAGCCTCGGTCATTATGCTGACGCTTATCGCGCTGCCAGTCATGCTGCGTTCAGGGTACGACAAGTCCCTGTCGGTCGGCACCATTGCCTCTGCCGGAACCCTGGGCATCCTCATTCCACCCAGCATCATGCTGGTCATCATGGGCGACCTGATGGGCATTCCGGTGGGCACCCTGTTTACCGGGGCCATCATTCCGGGGCTCATCCTGTCGGCGTTTTATGTCATCTATATTGCCGTCGTCTGCCTGATCAAACCTTCACTCGCGCCGCGGTTGTCTGGCCCCCTGGGCGATCAAGACGAGAGGCTCACCGTCGGCATGGTCATCAAGGGTTTCGTCCCGCCAGCTCTTTTAATCATGCTGGTGCTGGGCTCCATCTTCGCGGGCTGGGCCACACCCACCGAGGCCTCGGGTGTCGGGGGCCTGGGCGCGATTCTGCTGGCCATTGCCAACAAGCGCTTTTCAATGCAAACCCTGCGTGAGGTGATGACCTCATCGGCCCTGGCCAATGCCATGGTGTTTTTTATCGTATTCGGCGCGACCTTGTTTTCGTATGTGTTTCGCGCGCTGGGTGGCGATGATGTGGTGTCTGAAGTTCTCAAGGCCATGGGCCTCGATACCGGCTGGGAGGTGATGATTTTTGTTCAGGCGCTGGTGTTCTTCATGGGCTTTTTCTTCGACTGGATCGAGATCTGCCTGATTGTGTTGCCCATCTTTGCACCCATCATCGCCAAACTCGACTTCGGCACCTTCATTCAGGGCAAAGCTTTGGTATTGGCGTGGCTGGCCATCACCCTGTCGGTGAATATGCAAACCGCATTCCTGACACCGCCATTTGGCTTTGCGCTGTTCTACATGAAAGGCACGGTGCCGCCATCGATCACCATGATGGACATTTATCGCGGCATCACGCCGTTTGTTGTCGTGCAGCTGGCGGCGCTGGCGGCCTGTCTCATATGGCCAGAGCTGGTTCTGTACCTGCCGCGGCAGTTCGGGTTTCTTGATTGAACCGGGGTGCTCGGTTCGTGAAACTACCGATTCACAAAGCGCCGGCGAGTTACTGCGGCTCGACGCCGGCCTCTTTCACATAATCGGCCCAACGAACCGTCTCTTTGCGAACATAAGTGCCCAACTCGGCACTGCTTGACGCCTGAACGCGCATGCCTGACTCGGAAATTCGTGCGGCAACCCCGGGGTCAGACAAGACCGAGTGGGTTGCCTGCCGTAGCCGATCAATGACCGCGTCAGGTGTTCCTGCAGGCGCAAACATGGCCATCCAGGTTGTAAGCTCGAAACCTGGCAGGGTGCGCGCCAGCGGCGGTACCCCGTCCAGCAGCGGATGGGGCTCGGCCGACGTGACCGCCAACGCGCGCAATTTGCCTGCCTTGATGTTGGCCAGGGACACTGACAGGTCACCGAACATCACATTGACCTGCGCGCCCAATAAGTCCTGCATGGCTTGGGGCGGGCTCTTGTACGACACCATCGTCATGCCCAGATTCTTACGCAGATTGAGAATAGCCGCCGGCAACAGGTTGCCACTGGAGCCTTGCGCGTAATTAACCTTGCCGCGGTTACTGTTCGCAAACGCAATAAATTCGTCGACACTGCGTGCGCTTGCGCTTGCGTGAACCAACATCACCTGCGGCACATAACCCAAAAGAGTGACTGGTTTAAAGTCAGCAATCGGGTCATAGCTGAGTTTTTTAAACAGTGCAGCATTGGCGGCATGGGTTGTACTGGAACCCAGCAAAATGGTGTATCCATCAGGCGCCGAGCGTGCAACAGCCGAGGCACCAATGCTGGCGCTGGCGCCTGGTTTATTGTCGACGATAACCGACACGTTCAAAGCTTTTGCGACAGGCTCTGAAAGGATTCGCCCCATGACGTCGGTCGCTGTACCAGCCGCAAAGGGGACCACGAAAGTAATACCACGCTGAGGCCAGACTGGATCAGCAGCCCCAACACAGGGAACACCCCAGACCGTGGCGGCCCCAGCCACGGCAACCAGTGCACGACGGCGAAACAAGCGGGTCCCGAGCGATAGCTTTTGCATGAGCACCGCGCCAACTGTTGAGACGGCTTCGGCAATGACGTTGTCTTGTGCTTGGTGCATGATGTTCACCTCTGCGATAACACTATTGATAAGACCAACCCGTGCGTGGATTCACTTTATTCTTTTATAGCAGTATTTTACGTTCGTGCATTTTATGGGCGTCCGCCTGTACCGCACTAGCGCTCACTGCCGGCTGTGCCAGTGTTGAGCCGATCGCGGAGCGCCCAGCATCGGTCTTGCAAGCCGAGCGTGCCGCTGCTGCGCGAAACTTTGTACCTGCAGCGCTACACGGAGCACAACGCGTCGAGCTTACGGTGACTGAGCCGGGCAGCCCCTTAGCAGCCACCGTGTTCGCCTGGCTTTTCGAACCCCAGGGCGGCGCCCTATCCAGGGGAGCAGTGGTCGCGCTGCACGGCTGCGGGGGGCTCTATAACGCCAAGGGCGAACTGACCGCGCGACATCGCAGCGGCGCAGAGCAGCTGGTAGCCCTGGGCTTTATCGTGCTGATGCCCGACAGTTTCGGCAGCCGCGGCGCGCGCGAGATCTGCACAACGCCCTACACAAAGCGCAGCATCAACATTGCACTGAGACGAGTCGACGCCTTTGCGGCACTGAACTATCTTGCAGGCAGGTCTGATGTGGACGCTGCCCGAATCGCACTTCTAGGCTGGTCCAATGGAGCGACTACAACGCTAGCCAGCATCGATCGATTATTTCGGCAACCTGGTCAACACCCGATAAAAGCGAGTTTTTCGCGTGCGATTGCTTTTTATCCCGGATGCGGGGAGGCGCTACAACAACGTCTTACGCCGGCAGTCCCCGTACTTCTGCTGCTTGGCGCCGAAGATAACTGGACGCCGGCAAGGCTATGCGAACAATGGGCTGAGAGCCTGCGCGGGTCCGAACAGCCCCATATTGAGATTGAAATTTTTGCGGGAGCCCATCATGGATTTGACGATCCTGGCTCGCGGCTGGTTCGTCGCACCGATGTAGCCACATCACCCACGGGCGCAGGCGTGATCATTGGCGGTCATCCTGAAGCCCGCCGACGCTCCTGGGAGCGCGTACATCAGTGGCTCGCACCACTTCAACAACCTTAGCGTGTCTGTTCGATCTGTTGATACTCTGCATCGAACGCTGGCGGGTACCCTGGAAAGCGCAGGCCTGGTCAGCTTTAGCGACTGACAAGGCCCGCCAGAGCATAAGGCCCGCGCTGTGGCGCAAGCCTGCTTAACGGCCTCAGGGCTTAAATTCGTAGCCCTGGCCAATGGCAACCGACGCCGGAATCGGCGGCAGGTCGGCAAACAGCTTGGGATGGGCTGCCATCACCTTGAGCATAAAGCTCGGGTCGATGTGCTTATTTACATCGAAGGTCGACTTCAGGATGCCAAGCCGAGCCAGGCGGTCCTGAGCACTCCATAGTGCGCGATAGTTATTGGCCGACAGGCGACGGTCATTCTGCTGAATATTGAAGGCCATAGCCGCTTCAGCCACATCGGCTTTGAGGCCCGGAATCCAGCGCGTGGCGACCTGTGCGGCAGCCTTTGGATTGGCACGCATCCACTGGTCAGCCTCCGAGACCGCAGCCAGAAACTTCTCAATTGAAGCGCCGTTTTTCGCAACCCAACTACGTAACGCCACGTTGTAGCCAAGATAGGCGATGACATCGCCGCCGCGGATGACTTCAATCGCACCGGGTACGTCCTTGAGGGCCACAATGGGCCACGGATCCCAGGCCGAGAAGGCATCGATACCCTTGGCCAAAAGGGCCACCGTCATATCGGGGGGCGGCGTATTGACCAGCGTGACATCGCTTGGCGTGAGACCTGCTTTTTCGAGCAGGGCCAGGATGTACAGGTGATTGATGGTGCCGAAGGACGCCGCGATACGCTTACCCTTCAGAGTCTTCAAATCACCCTTGGCAATGCCTGAATCAGCGCGCGCGATCAACGCCATCGTCGCGTCCGAGCCAAGCTTGGTGGCACTACCGCTGTAATTGCCCAGGGCCACGAGATCCATACCGCGCAGCACTGCGCCAATCATAGGCACGCCCACCTGCACGATTTCACTCTCGCCCGCCTGAAGGGCATTGAGCGCATCTACCCCGGTGGCATACGGTCGGGCAATCGTGACATCAAGACCGTATTTCTCAAAAAAACCTCTTTCAAGGGCGATGGGTAGGCCAACCTGATCAATGCCCGTGACCATGCCGGCCTTGAGCTTGACCAGACCCTGCGCCTGCGCCAGAGAACTGGCGGCGAGCACGAAGGCAAACAACAACGAGCGCAACATGAGTAGTCTCCTAGCGGTTCGTGATTCAGTCTTTCAGCGGCTCGACTCGACGCACCCAATAAGGCCGAGCGACCCGAGTCATCTCAGCCCGCGGAACCCCGCGGACCTCGATCGTGTTGCCGTCTGTTCCCGAGACCCGGCCATGACGCTGAAAAAAAAGCACATGAAACCGTTCAGGGGGAAACGACAGCGTAATCAAGAGATTCAGGCGGGGGCGGTCAGGATCGAAGCCCTCGGTAATCTTGCCCGAGGCCATCAGGGACAGCCACGCCTGAAAGACAATATAGGTCGCGAGCACTGCAAGAAGGATACGACCGCGACCTGTGCCCACGAGAGCCGCTAAAGCCCGTCGGATGAGGCTTAGTCGCGCAGGCGGTGCAAGCGACGCTCCTGACACCGTGCGGGCCGATGCGGGGCTCATGCTGCACGCACCCGCTGCAGAACCCGCGCCGACAAGGCCTTGAAGGTGTCATCTTCCACCAGCGCATCCCACTTGCGCGGGTGAGGCAGCGTCACCTCGATCTGATCCATTACATGACCACGTGACAGCACAACAACCCGGTTGGCCAGAAATACCGCCTCGGGAACGTCGTGGGTAATGAAAAGCACCGTGGTGCGACGCTCCATCCAGATTCGAATGAGTTCTTCCTGCAGCATCAATCGAGTCTGTGCATCGACGCTGGCAAAGGGCTCATCCATCAGCAGCACATCGGGCTCATTGGCCAGAGCACGGACCACACCCACACGCTGTTGCATGCCGCCCGACAGCTCAGCCGGATAACGGTCGGCCGCGTGCGCAAGCCCAGCCAGTTGCAGATACTCCATCGCGATGCGATCGCGCTCGGCCCGCCCGACACCACGCATCTTGGGCCCGAAGCCCACATTGTCGAGCACCGTTTTCCAGGGAAACAACGCAAACGATTGGAAGACCACACCACGATCGGGTCCCGGACCCGAGATCGGTTTGCCGTCGACGAGGATCTGGCCACTGGTTTCAGGCAAAAAACCAGCAATCATGTTCAACAGGGTCGTCTTACCGCAGCCCGATGGCCCCACCACCGAGACAAACTCGCCCGGTGCAACCGACAGCGAGATGTCTTCAAGCGCGGTCACCTGCGAACCCTTATAAGGGTCGAAGTAAGTTTTGGACAGATGATCAAGGGTAAGCGATTTCATCGGGTGACCATTCCCCAGCGCTGACCGGTGGCCCGCTCAATCGGAGCCAGTATCCAGGCATCGACGATGTACCAGAGCAGGCCTAGAACGACCATGCCCAGCATGATTTCAACCACCGAGCCCGCACGCCGGGCATCGAACATGAGAAAGCCAATACCACTTGTGCCGACGATGATCTCGGCTGCAATGAGCGCACGCCAGCCATAACCCAAACCATTGCGAAGACCGGTCATGATGTTGGGCAGGGCCCCCGGCAGAACCACCTCCCAGATGATGTGCGTACGCGATGCACCCAGGCTGCGAGCCGCACGTAGAAGATCGGGGTTGATCGATCGAATACCCAACACCGTGTTCAGCACCACCGGAAACAACACCGTGTAAACGATGACGAAGGTCATGGTTGTCAGCCCGAACCCGAACCAGATCAAGAGAATCGGCAACCATGCGATATCGCCCACTGCCTGAAAAAATAAAAGCGGCGGCCATAGGACCGTATGCGCCCGACGATTCATACCAATCAACACGCCCAGAGGAATAGCCAGCGCCACGCCAGCAGCAGCCCCCACGGCCAGACGCGTCACGCTGTCCAACAGATACTCAGGCAGGATGCCTTTGTAGATCAGCGAGAAAAAACTCGACAGCACATCACCTGGCCCCGGGAAAAAAGCCGGCGGAAAGACCTCGAGCCGGGCGGTTAGCCACCAGGCGAAAATCAGGGGTATAAACGGCAGGGTCGCACCAATACCCGGCCAGCGCTGGTGCAGGTGCACCCAGCCCATGTGCAGGCGATTCCAGAGACTGGGATGGATACGGTCGCTTGGCGACATCATGACCTCACCATGCCCCAGCGCTCAGTGGTCGCCCGCTCAAGCGGCGCAAGCAGCAACCTGTCAAGGGCAAGCCATAACAGACCGATAACCACCATGCCCAGCACAATGACCTCGGTCTTGTAGAAATCGCGCGCGGCAAAGAGCATGTAGCCCAGACCAACATCGGTGGCGATCATCTCAGCGGCAATCAGGCCGCGCCAGGCAAAGCCCATGCCGGTACGGATACCAGTGACGATGTTGGGCAGCGCCCCGGGCAATAAGACCTCAAACAGCATAGCCATACGACCCGCGCCCAGCGAAGCCGCCGCGTGGCGCACCGGCATTGGAATACTCGAGACGCCCAGCAAAGCGTTGTAGGCGACGACGAAGAAGACTGCGTTGAAGATCACAAAGGTGATCGCGCCAAACCCGTAGCCGAACCACAGCGTTGCAATCGGGATCCAGGCAATGCCAGCCAGTACTGAAAAAAAGCGCACTAGCGGGCTGAAGAAGGCGGCCACAGCGGGGATGACACCCATCGCAATACCCAGGGGAATGCCGATGGCCAGACCTATCGTCGTTCCCACCGCGATCCGCCAAAGACTTGCGCCGATATGGCGGATCAGTGAGCCATCGAGCACCGCCTCAACCCCGGCGTGCCAGACAGACGCAACACCCGGAAAGATTCGCGGATTGACCTCGAAGACAGCAACCACGGCTGCCCAGATAGCCAACAGGGCCAACAAGGGCAAAACGAAAAACGCAGCCGACCGAAGCCTGAGCGACAGCATCCCTGCCGAGCCCGCACCCATCCCCCCGGAAGAACCCGACGATGTCATGAACCGAGTGTCTCCTGCAGCGCCTGCTTTGGGCGCGTGTATGTCTTATGTAAAGAACGTAAAGTTTAGTCCAAGCCTCTTGAATGTCTAGAGGATTTCCATGGGCTCAGCAGGCGAGTTGACTAAGCCGAGCGAACCGCCGCTGATAGTGCCTGATCGATATCCCAGAGAATGTCATCGAGGCTTTCAATCCCGACGGAAATCCGGATGAGATCGGGTGTGACACCTGCGGCAGCCAATTGATCGGGTTCTAGCTGTCGATGCGTCGTACTGGCTGGGTGGCTGATCAGCGTGCGGGTATCGCCAATATTGACCAGGTGACTCATCAAGCGCGCATTTTCGATGAAGCGCACGCCGGCCTGCACACCCCCTTTGATACCAAACGCCAGCAGCCCCGAGGCGCCGCGCATCTGCCGTGTGGCCAGTGCGTGTTGAGGGTGACTTTCAAGCCCCGGATAGGTGACAAAACTGACGCGTGCGTCATCGCGAAGAAATCGGGCCACTGCCAGCCCGTTATCGCAGTGACGCTGCATTCGAAGCGGCAGAGTTTCAATACCCTGCAGAATCTGCCACGCACTCATGGGTGCGAGCGCAGCACCGTAGACCCTTAAGGTTTCCATTCGACAGCGCATGGTGAAACCGAAATCGCCAAAGGTTTCATACCAGCGCACACCGTGATACCCCGCCGAGGGCTCCGTCATACCCGGAAATCGACCGTTATCCCACGGAAATTTACCGGACTCAACCACCAGGCCAGCCAGAGTGGTACCGTGCCCTCCAAGGTACTTGGTGGCGCTATGCACCACGATGTCTGCTCCGAGACCAATGGGATTACACAGAGCCGGGCTCGCGACCGTGTTGTCCACAATGAGCGGCACCCCGTGCGCATGGGCGACGTCGGCAAGCGCTGCGATATCAGCGACAACAAGGCTTGGATTACCCAGACTCTCAACAAAGATCGCGCGGGTATTGGGACGTATCGCGGCCGCAAAAGTCTCGGGCCGTGTAACGTCAGCAAAGCTGGTTTCAATACCGAGTTTGAGCAGATTGACCGACAGCAGGGTGACAGTGCCACCGTACAGCGCACCTGCGGCGACCACGTGATCACCCGTCTGCAGAATTGTCAACAAGGCCATGGCTTCAGCTGCCATGCCACTCGCACTGGCCACCGCGGCACGTCCGCCCTCCAGGGCGGCGAGCCGCTCTTCAAGGGCGGCTACAGTGGGATTAGATAGACGCGAGTACACATTACCGAAGGTTTGCAAATTAAACAGGCTTGCGGCATGGTCGGCTGATTCGAAGACAAACGAGGTCGTCTGATGAATGGGCAGGGCTCGCGCACCCGTGACCGCATCGGGTATCTGTCCGGCGTGTACGCACAGCGTTTCCAGTCCAAACTTGCGATCGGCCATACGAAAACTCCCGGGATTGCTGACTTAGCGTGGAGTCAACCGAGGGCGCTTCGCGCTGACGATACCTGTGTTGACGCCAACCCAGTTTAAGCCGCCAAAGATGCGCGCGTGCTCGATTTTGACGCAGCGGTCAACCACGGAAACAAGCCCTGCATCGCGGGCGATTTGATCGCCCAGCGCGCTGGTGACGCCAAGCTGCTGCCAGAGCACTTTGGCGCCGAGCGCAACCGCTTGCCGCGCGACGGGCGGCACATCATCAACACGACGAAAAACATCAACGATGTCGACCGGCTCATCAATATCGGCTAAGGAAGCGTAGCAGCGCTGGCCAAGAATACTGGGGTATTTAGGGTTGACCGGAATAATGCGATAACCGTGCTCAAGCATATATTTGGCCGCGAAATAACTCGGCCGATACCAGTCAGCCGACAGACCCACGACGGCGATCGTGTTTGACGTCGCAAGAATTTGCCGCAGTGTTTCGATGTCGTGGCTGTCGTTCATATCGAAAGAATACCTGAGAGCGGTTTCGTGGGTATAGCCTTAGCCCGTTTACGACTCGCTGCTGGGATAATGCAGTCTTGCCCGTCATAACCTTGCCCTAACGCTTAGGCCAGAGATGCGTTTTTTTTCGTATAAAGAACGTCCTGTTCACCTGGGGCCTTACCCCCTTGAGCGACTTGCACGGGTTGGTGCTCTACCCGACATGTCCATGCTCGAAACGCTGAAGCCATTGTCGTTCTCTGACTCTGGCCGACCGCAATCGCTGATGCACGCCATGGCCCGATTCATCGGGATGTTCGACGTCATTCGCGATGGAACAGTGGCGACCGAGGTCGCCGACATACCAGAAGACCCTGCAGAACGTGCCCGACACATCAAGGCTGCCGCTTACTTTTTTGACGCTTCGATGGTGGGAGTCTGCGCCCTCACGCCAGAGATGCATCTGCAGACACCCCTACGCAATCCCATGGTGCCGCAACTAGCCCGTGAGCTCGAAACCAACCAGCCCAAAAGCTTTGCGGCCGGCATCGACATGATCCTGGCCGACGTGCTTGATTCAGCTCGCACCAAACACAAACCCATCGGCAACCACACCCATGCGCTCGTCGTTCTGGTGGAATTTCCACGCGACCCGCGCGCCGATGAACCCGGCGCAGAATGGATCATGGGCACCCAGGCGCAGCGTGCGGCCACCCTGTCGGCCCAGACCGCGGTTGTGCTGTCCACCTATTTACGCATGCTGGGCTTCGAGGCGCGCTCGCACACCGCGACCTGTACCGATATCGATCTGCGAAAGCTTGCGGTCGCAGCGGGCCTGGCTGAGATTCGCAAAGACGATGGCCGCGTCGAGCTGGTCAACCCCTACCTGGGCACCCGATTCGGCCTCGCTGCAGTTACTACCGGCTTCACCATGCAGGCTGATCAGCCGCTGGCGCCAGCCACGCCGGCGAGCCGATGGCACTCGCATGGCCCGGCCTGGTGGTTGGCCAAGGGAACGGCCAAGGGCGCCCTCCATCTCGATCCTTTCCAGCAACGGGAATTTGCAAGCGGCCCTCTACCCTTTGAAACGCTCAAGCGGCGCGAAGCACCTACCACGCTCATCGATCATGAACGTGTACCGCGCTTTCCCAAGCGCGCCGATTTCTTCGCCCGTATCCTGTTCGGGGACATGGGTAAGCAGGTGCAGGATGCGGCCAGGAACGCCAATTACGTCATGAAAAGCCCCATAGGCGCCTGCGCAAGGCGGGCCCTGGGCGCGCTGCTTCTATTGCAGTTCGGCGAGGCACGCGAACCGGTCAATCCAGAATCTCTCGACCCACAACGTAACGCCGACAGGCTCAAGGCCGCTGCCTATTACCTGAGCTGCGACGCGGTAGGGCTTTGCGCAGTGCCACATTGGGCCTATTACTCTCACGATGCCGCGGGGCAGCCCCTTCCCGCTTATCACCGTAATGCAATCAATATGCTGATCGATCAGGGCCACGAGACCATGGAGGGCGCCAGCGGCGATGACTGGATCTCAGTGGCGCAGAGCATGCGGGCGTACCTGCGCTTTTCTCTGCTGGGCGGCATTGTCGCCGAGCAGGTGCGCCGCATGGGTTACAGCGCACGCGTACACTCGGTGATCGACGGCGATGTACTACAACCGCCCCTGCTGCTGCTATCAGGTCTTGGGGAAGTCAGCCGAATCGGTGAGGTAATTCTGCATCCCTTCCTGGGTCCGCGGCTGAAGTCGGGGGTCGTGACGACCGACATGCCGATGACAGCCGACCAGCCAATCGACTTCGGTCTGCAGTCGTTCTGCGAAAGCTGCAATAAGTGCGCGCGCGAGTGTCCTGCCGGTGCCATCACGGCGGGTCCAAAGCTCATGTACAACGGCTACGAGATCTGGAAATCGGACGCCGAGAAATGCGCGCGCTACCGCATCACCAATCAGGGTGGCGGCATGTGCGGACGTTGTATGAAGACGTGTCCCTGGAACCTGGAGGGTCTGTTTGCCGAGTCAAGTTTTCGCTGGCTGGCCATGAACGTGCCTAAGGCAGCGCCCCTACTCAGCGCGCTGGACGACAGGCTTAACCGTGGCAGCGTCAACCCGGTTAAAAAGTGGTGGTGGGATATCGAGCTGGATGCCCGCAGCGGCCGCTACGTGCAAGCGCGGCAGACAAACGTACGCGGCCTTAACAAACAACTGAAGCTTGAGCATCAAGACCAGACGCTGGCCGTCTATCCGGCCGACGAGATGCCACCACCCTTCCCTGTGACCTTTCCCATCAACCGCGAGCGCGGCATAGCGCGCTATAAAGCGCTGCTCAGCCCCAAGGCCTATCGGGAACGACTCAATGCCGGTGACACCGCAGGTCTGGCTCCCGCTTTCAGAATGCCATCAGGCACACCACCTGTCTTTCCGGTCGTACTTAAGCGACGTACAGAGATGGCGAAAGATCTCGCCAGGTACGAATTTGTCGCCCCCGATGGTGGTGAATTGCCCGCCTTCGAGGCCGGCGCACATATCGATGTGATCATCGCACCCGAGTACCGCCGCTCCTACAGCCTGGCGGGTGACCCTTCTAACCGCAGCCAGTACATTCTGGGCGTATTGCGGGAGGCACAGGGCCGCGGAGGTTCGCAGCTGATGCACCGCGCTTTCCGTGAAGGCAAGCGGGTGTTCGTGACACCACCCGTCAATCACTTCCCACTGGCTGATGGGGCAAGCGGTCACCTGCTGATGGCTGGCGGTATCGGCATCACGCCCATGATCGCTATGGCCCATTCCTTATATCGACGCGGCGAGCCGTTCATGCTTCACTACAGTGCAGCAGGCCGCAGTCATGCAGGTTTTGTGGACGAATTACAGACGGCAGCCTGGTCAGACCGCGTGCGCTTTCATTTCAAAGATCAGGGCGCACGCGCCGACCTGGCAACACTCATCCCCAGCTACACAACAGGTCAACATCTGTACACCTGCGGCTCTGCACGCTACATGGACGCCGTCTTCCAGATAGCCCACGCCCGTGGCTGGTCTGACGAGGCCCTGCACCAAGAGTTTTTCTCGGTCCCCGATGTTCCGGCGCGACCCAATCACCCCTTCTCTATTCGTCTACAGCGAAGTGGGCGGATACTGCAGATACCGGCTGAACGCACTGCAACCGAAGTGCTCACCGAGGTGGGGATCCCAGTCGACGTAAAATGCTCTGACGGCATCTGTGGTGTATGCGCAGTCGCCTGCACCTCACCAGGTGTTGACCACCGCGATTACGTCCTGAGCGCGACCGAGCGTAAATCCAGAATTGTGCTGTGTTGCTCACGCACCATTGATGCAGGCACACAAATTGACATCGACCTGTGACGCTTGGGATTGAGCGAAGAAATTTAGGTTCTTATTGGTTGGCTGCCATGCCGCCTGCACCGACCACCAAACGCGCTAGAAGGCGACGTTGGTTTTGCCTTTAAGCCGCAGCATCGCCCGCGCATCCTCAGGCGATGCAACCTCGAGCGACAGCGCCTCAATGACCGTACGGATCCGTTTAACCTGAGCCGCGTTTGATCGAGCCAGATGCCCAGGGCCATCCCACAACGAATCCTCAAGCCCAACCCTCACATTTCCGCCGATTGCCGCCGAGACGGTGGCAATCGGAATTTGAGAACGCCCTGCCCCCAGCACCGACCAGAGATAGTCATCGCCGAACAAGCGATCTGCGGTGCGCTTCATGTGCATGACGTCTTCGACATGGGGTCCGATACCACCACGGATGCCAAACACCGACTGAATAAAAAACGGCGCCTTGATGAGACCCCGATCGAAAAAGTGCGCAGCGGTGTACAGATGGCCGATGTCATAGCACTCGATCTCAAATCGAGTCCCGTTATCGCCACAGGACTCGAGAATGTAGGCGATGTCACGGAAGGTATTGCGAAAAATACGGTCGTCAGACTCAGCGAGATAGGGCTTCTCCCAGGGGTGCTTAAATTCTTTATAGCGATTCAGCATTTCGTAAAGGCCGAAATTCATCGAGCCCATATTCAGTGAGGCAACCTCGGGCTTAAGCCGCAACGCGGGCTGTAGTCGCTCTTCGACAGTCATCGTGGGCGCGCCCCCCGTGGTGATGTTGATAACCACATCGGATGCAGCCTTTATTCTGGGCAGAAAGGCTCTGAACAGATCGGGATCTTGCGAGGGGCTTCCGTCGACAGGTCTGCGCGCGTGCAGGTGAACGATAGCCGCGCCAGCCTGTGCTGCGCCGATAGCGGCATCTGCAATTTCATCAGCGGTGATCGGAAGGTAAGGCGACATCGAAGGCGTATGAATTGCTCCGGTGACCGCACAGGTGATGATGACTTTACGCTGGGCCATGACAGATCCCTTCAGAGATGAGTGAGGCGTTAAAAATCAGGTACCGGGTTCAGGATTCAGGCTGACCCTTTTTGTGGGCAAGCAACGCCATCAGACGGCGGTCGCGCCAAGCCGAACGCTGCTCGATATCAGCCAGAGAAAGCTTACTACGTCGCTCTGCATCAGCTCGCGAAACCGTTTCATCATCCCAGTCGAAAGCCACAGCACCGCGGGCAACATCACGATAAGTGGATCCGAATCGCTGCGCGTAGTCGTACAGACCGCCAGGGGCATTAAGGTCTATGGTCTCGAATGGCCCCATGAAAGACCAGCGCAACGCGAGGCCATCTTTCAGCACCCGATCGAGATCCTCGGCGTCAGCATACCCGTCCCGATAAAGAGCAAAAACTTCGCTGAGAACGGCACTCTGCACCCGGTTCAATAAAAAGCCGGTTATTTCTTTTTTAACAGCCACAGGCTTTTGACCTGCTTGGGCGTAGAGGCTTCGTGCGCGATCCACCACTTCCGGCGAGGTCCACGGGGACGGCGCGAGTTCGACCAACGGGACCAAATAGGGAGGATTGACCGGATGCGCCACCAAACAGCGCGCCCGACCGGGCAAGTGGTCTGTAAAACTGGAAGCCTTCAGCCACGACGTCGAGCTTGCAAGAATAGCGTCCCCGGGGGTTAGCCGATCGAGTTCAGCGAACACTTCACGCTTGACTGCCAGCCTTTCGGCAACGTTTTCCTGCACAAGCGCGACATCTCGAACTGCTTGCTCGAGCGACGAGGTGGGGCTGATACGACTAAGAACGAGATCGGTCGACTCACTGATGAGACCGAAGCTGAGCAGGTCATCAAGCCGCTCTCTGATGATGCCAAGGCAGGTATCGAGCGCAGCGGGAACTTCATCGTGTAAGCGCACTTCAAAGCCGCTGCGGGCGAACACGATTGCCCACGCTCTGCCGATAAGGCCTGCACCAACAATAGCAATTGCTTTGTCGCTCATCCGAGTAACTCCACATTTCCACACACGGAAAGGCTCTGACCACTGATAGTTTGTCCGGCGGGCGAGCAGATGAAAAGAATCTGGTTGGCAATGTCATAAGGACTGACCATCATGCGCATCGAAACACGCGACAGCAATCTCTCGCGCATGGCCTCATGGTCGATGCCAAGTGCAGCGGCCTTCGCTGAAATGACACGTTCTTGACGCTCGCCGGTGACCACACCCGGGAGAATCGCATTGACTCGTATCTTTGATGGGCCGAGTTCCATCGCCCATGTTTTGGTCAGACCGATGACACCAAACTTCGAGGCAGAATACGGCGAGCGCAGGGGAAATCCCAACCTGCCAGCCGCGGAGGAAAGGTTGACGATAGACCCGCCCCCCGCCTTTCGAATCAGCGGCACTGCGCTTCGGGTGCACAGAAAGGTACCCGTCAGATTGACCGCGATGGTCTGCTGCCATTCGGATAATTCGGTATTTTCAATTTCTGCGGTCGGCCCGGCAATACCAGCGTTGTTTACCAGAACATCGAGCGCTCCCCAGCGTTGTTCAAGATCGGCGAACATCGCGCGCACGTGGTCTTCGTTCGAGACATCTGTAAGGCTGGTTGTCACGGTTGGCAGTTTCGCCCGCGCGGACGCGATGAACTCGGGATTCACATCGCACAGATGCACTCTTGCACCTGCAGATACGAACGTCTCTGAAATTGCAAGGCCTATCCCCTGCGCGCCGGCGGTGACGACCACCCGCTGATCCTTCATCGATGTATCCACGCTCGTTCCTTGGGTGTCCGATATTTAAAGCCAGAGAACCTGGCGCCTGAGTTCGAGATCCTTTAATAGCTCTGAACAAGGGCCTATGTGGGTAACTTCGCCACGCTCAAGGACAACAGCCCGGTCGGCCAAGGCCAGCGCAAGGTCAAGATGGTGGTCGACGATGACGATCGAGACCTCTTTGCGCAAGCGATCAAAGGCCTCAAATAATTCCTCGATGATTGATGGCGCCAGGCCCTCAAAGGGCTCATCCAGCAGGAGAATACGGGTGTCGCCCGACAGGGCCCGAGCGACCGCCACCATCTGCTGTTCGCCACCTGACAGATAGTCTGCTGGGGACGACCAGCGCTCTTTGATTCGAGGAAAAAACGAGAAGATTTTGTCTTCGTCCCAGTGCGAGCCAGCACCGGTACGCCGTTTAAGCTTTCCAAGCTCCATGTTCTCTTTAACGCTCATGCCAGCAAACAGACCCCTACCCTGCGGCACATAGGACACCCCTCGGCGCGTGATCAGTGCTGAAGGCATTCCAACGAGATCTTCACCAGCCAACACAATTGATCCTGCGGCCGGAGTAGAGATACCGGTAAGGGTTTTGAGCAAAGTCGACTTACCGGCACCGTTTCGTCCAAGCAAGGCCACAATCTCGTTGTGCCGGACCTCAAATGACACTTTGCGAAGAATGTGGCTCTTACCGTAGAACGTATCGATTCCATCAATTTTCAGCAGCAGACTGTCCTTTGCCGCACTCAAGCGCGGCTTGGCCGCAAGTGCGTGACTGCCCGAGCCGATGTAGACGTCCTGAACTTTCTGAGAAGTTCGAGCGTG
>JBDLQY010000032.1:0-2537 GCA_039800325.1 Pseudomonadota bacterium
GCGCTGTGCTGAAAACATTATCCGGTGACTCGACTTCTTTACACCATTATGTTCTCGTGCCCAGTCTTCGCTATGTGCGAAAAGCAATAGCTGACGCGCAGTTCCCAAGTAGTCGACTACATTTTTCAGTGCGGTTTGTAGATCAAATTTGTCGAGTGATACCTGCGCTTGCTGCATCTTGGTGCTCGCGAGCATTTTTCGAACATGCGCTTCGCTTGCAGTGTTCAGGTCGTCACCAAACAGCGTCACAAATGCAGGTGTTGGCTGGAAGTGGAGCGGCTGTGTTTCTCGAACTTTGCGGCGGGACTGATCAATCGCGTTCATGACGACTTCCAACGAGGCGTGTGCGGGTGACAGGCAGAGTGCACCTGTCGCCCGTGTGTGCCTCGCCTAAGCGCCGAGTTCGGTATCTGATTCAGCGACCAATCATTCAGCTGGGTACGCCGTTAGCGATGACCCGACGCACCAGGTCGCGGTCGGGTAGCGGGTCCTCGTGCGCGGCAAAGCCGACACGCTGTTCCCCGGCGCGATGAAGCATTCGTAGCTCGCTCCCCACAATTTCAGTTGAGTGACGCTCGAAGCCATCTTTGCCAGTCCATTTACGCGTCTGGAGATGTCCCTCGATATAGACCAGCGCGCCCTTTTTCAGATGCTGACCGGCGATTTCCGCCAAGCGCTTGTAAAGCACTACGCGATGCCACTCGGTTGCATCCCGCCGCGCGCCGGCGGATTTGTTTTTCCAGTTTTCACTCGTTGCCACTGAGAGGTGCGCAACGCAATCACCATTGGTCATCGTGCGAATTTCAGGATTGTGTCCGAGGTGGCCGATTAGCATGGCCTTGTTGAGCGTACCTGTCATGATGTTTGAGATGCTTCCTTACGCTGTTGGTGAACGAAATGTCCTGGCGTTCTAGCCCGACGGGCTTTTCGGTGCCCGGCTTACTGCACGATGCGTCGCGCGATAAAGCCGCCAATCGCGGTGATTCCGCTCAGGCCCCTGATGGACAAGCTACCCGCCAGTTCTGGTGGCATGGCGCCATCGATCGGACCAAAAAATCGTAGCCCTGCGTAACCGGCGGCGCCACCATGGGTGATGCCACCGATAGCGGTGTTGCCGGGCGTGCCGAATGGCAGCACATTAGTGCTGCCGACGGTCAGCTTGACGCTGGGCTCCAGATTCGCCGGAAGCACCTCATCAATACGGACATTTAGCAGCCGCAGCGTGGCCTGCTTGGCGCTGAAATCCACCGTGACCTCCAAGTCGGCCGCCACCGGGTACACCTCGGTTTGTCCATCCGGGCTATACCAGCCGCGAACGTAGCCCTGGTAGGTGGCGCTGCCGCTGCTTGGCAAGGAGGCGGGATCGGTCAGCTGTCCGAATGCAATGCTGCCCCGCCGCTCCTTGTTGTGCTCACGACCACCGCCCCACTCTTGGATGTTGATCGTGTCCTTGGTGACCCAACCTGCGACATGGGCGTAGCGATAGTTCCAGTTCCATAAGTCACGGTAGCCTTTGAAGCCCGCAAAAGGCATCTGATCCGGACCCTGGGTCGCGCCATCTTCGTGCAAACGGGTCGCGCTGATTTGGTTCGGTTTCAAGCCACCGGTACGCCAGTTGCCGGCAAGAAGACGTAAGCCATTGTTGGCAGCTGTGACGCAAGCGGTATCACTGCCGTCACAAGTCGGCGCTGGTCGTTCGAAGTAATGATTGTTTGCGTAGTGGTCTTTTGTCCCGACGAACGTGGAGGCGTTGTTGTCCCAGAATGGATCAACTTGCGGCGATAGCGCCAGCAGAGTCGACATGCCCTGCTCACCCAGTTGAACGCGTCCGCGCTTCAAACTAAAGCTTTCAATAATTCGAGGCCGTTCTGTTCTGCCGTCCCAGAATAGCTTGAGCTGCGACAGTAACAAATCAACGGCGCTGATATTCGCATCCGCATCATGCAAAACACGAAGTTCTGCAAAGCCTTCATTGGTGGGCATCAAGCCGAATGCTTCCGCGGTGTTGCTGTTGGTGGGCAGCAGGTCACTGGTCGAAAAGCCGATGGTTTGCAGACCGTTCTTGCTGAGCTGTATGGTGCCTACCGACACGCCTAGCGCCTCGCCGCTGCACGCGGATACGCCGCTTGGGCAGGGACTTTGCCCATTCGTCGTGCCGCCAGAGCCTCCGCTGATCGGCGAACTGCCTACCACGCCGCTATTGCCAGTGCTGCTGCCACTACCAAGCCCAGAGGTGACGCCGCTGACACCGCCCCCGTCACTACACGCTGCGAGCCCGATCAGCAGCGTTGCAATTGCACCGGCCCTTGCCATCAAATATCTCATCCCTGCTCCCTAGTTGTGATCCGAAATTGGCACGTAACGGCGTACAACCGCACGGCAGTGACGAACTTAGGGCAAGGCCTGATTGCCTTATTGAGCGCTGACAACCAATCAAAAACCTGTGCAGCTTGATAACCAGCACGCTTACGCTGAAGCAAATCAGGCTTTAAGTGTAGGCGTTGCACGAGGCTGACTAAGCGCCCGTTATAATTTGC
>JBDLQY010000033.1:0-43752 GCA_039800325.1 Pseudomonadota bacterium
GACGGCCACCTTTCTGGCCGCGTCAGCGCTTGCGGGTGTGTCGGGCCTGCTGGTGGGCATGCTGAATAATCTGGTCGAGCCTGGCATGGGCGGCCTTATTGCTTACAAGGGACTGGCCATCATTGTCCTTGGTGGTCTGGGTAGCGTTCCGGGCACCCTGGTGGCGAGCATCTTGTTCGGACTGATCGAAAGCTTCGGCACGGTCATGCTTGACCAGATCATGGACCGGGACGCAGTAGCCTTCGTATTTATGCTGCTGATGCTTCTGATCAGGCCCCAGGGCATTCTGGGTAAGGGTCGCTGATGGACTACTACCTGTCAGTGGCCACCTTTGCCGCGCTCAATGTCATTCTGGCCTTGGGTCTCAACATGGTCATGGGTTTTTGCGGACAGGTCAGCCTGGGGCATGCGGCGTTTTACGGCATTGGGGCTTATGCCAGCGCCTTGATGTCGGTAGCCGGCTGGCCCTTCCCGATAGCCATGATGACAGGCATGTTGGCGGCCGGGCTCTTAGGCGTGGTGACCGGGCTGGCCGCACTCAGGTTTCGGGAAGATTTTCTGGCCATCGCCACCATGGCCATCGGATTTATTTTCGTGGGTACAGCGCGCAAGCTGTCCTGGTTGGGCGGCGAAATGGGTATCAGCAAAATTCCCTCACCGCTCAGCAAAGACGGCTATGCGGTGCTGGCCATCAGTGCTGCGCTGGTGCTGATTATTTTCAGTCTGTACGTTCGACGCAGCTGGATGGGACGTGCCTTTAGTGGCGTGGCGCAGGACGAGGTACAGGCCCGTACCATCGGTATCGATGTGGCAGGCTACAAGATTGCCGCCTTCTTTCTCGGAACCCTGAGTGCCGGATTTGCCGGCGGTTTATATGCCCATATGACCCAACTCATCGTTCCGGATGCTTTTGGCTTCGTGGTGTCTATTTCTGTTCTCGCGATGGTTGTAGTCGGTGGCGTTGGGTCCACCCTGGGGGTGGCGGCAGGTGCCATCGTGCTGACGCTCATGCCTGAGGTTTTTCGCATCATCAACGATTACAAGTTGCTGGTGTATGGCGGTCTTCTGCTGCTGGTGATGATGTTCAGTCCGCAAGGTCTGCATGGCATCGTCATGAGCCTGCTCACCCGCTGGCGTCGTGCTGCGCGAGCCGCATGATGCTCAAGATCGACAATCTGGCGATTTCGTTCGGGGGTGTTGCGGCGGTTAAGGGCATCAGCCTGGAGATTGCCCGTGGTGATTTCGTTGGGCTTATCGGCCCGAACGGCGCCGGTAAGACAACCCTCTTGCGGCTGATGACGGGTGTACTAAAGCCAGATCGTGGGCATGTTCGCTTTCTTGATCACGACATCACGCGGCTTAGCATCGACCAGCGTGCGCGCATGGGTTTCGTGATGACGCACCAGATTGTCAGACCCTTCCGTGAGATGAGTCTGCTGGACAATGTCACGCTTGCGGCGGGGCACGGGGCCACCCGACGTCCCTGGCTGGCCCTGTTCCGAGCCGATGCCCGTCAGGCCCGACAGCGCGGCCTGTTTGAGCTTGAGAGGGTAGGTATCGCTGACGCTGCGGACAAGCTGGCCAGTCAGGTGCCTCTCGGTTATCTGAAGCGCTTGCAGGTGGCCATGGCCCTGGCGCTCGACCCCCAGTTCGTCATGCTTGATGAGCCTCTGGCGGGGCTGAATTATCACGAGGCCGAGCGATTTTCCAATCTGCTGGTACAGCTGCATCAGCAGGGCCTGAGCCTGCTGCTGGTCGAACACAATTTGGGCGAGGTGATGCGTGTGGTCAAGCGCCTGCTTGTCATCGACAGTGGCGCCTTAATTGCCGATGGACCGCCCGAGCAGGTGATGGTGCAGGCGGACGTGCGTCGCGCTTACCTGGGTGAAGCCCATGCTTGAGCTGCAGGGTCTGCGCTGCGGTTACGGCAATGTGCAGGCGGTGCATGGCATTGACCTGACGGTACCCCAGGGCAAGATCACGGCCATCATCGGTCCCAACGGTGCCGGAAAATCCTCAACCATGCTCGCGATCGTGGGTCAGGTGCGCACGTTTGGCGGACGCCTTGTCTTCAGGGGTGAAGACATTACCGGTCTCGCGCCCTCTGAGCGCACCCGGCGAGGACTGGCCATCGCGCCCGAAGGGCGACGTATTTTTCATGATCTCAGTGTCCTCGAAAATCTGACCGTAGGCGGCTATCTTTTAACGCGCCAGCAAGCCGCTGAACGCGAGGGCGATGTCATGCAGCTGTTTCCACGCTTGCGCGAACGGGCTCGGCAGCGCGCGGGCTCGCTGTCCGGCGGTGAGCAGCAAATGCTGGCGATCGGGCGGGCACTCATGGCCAAGCCGCAGCTGCTGCTGATCGATGAGCTCTCGCTGGGGTTGATGCCAAAAGTCGTGGACGATATTTTCGGAGCGCTGATGCAATTAAAGGCTAGCGGACTGACAGTGCTACTGGTTGAGCAGAATATTCAGCGCGTGCTGGCCGATGCAGATCAGGTGGTGGTACTGACGGCAGGGCGTGTGGCCTACGCTGGTCCAGCCCACGAAGCCGCCCAGCGATCAGATCTGGCCAATATGTTGCTGTCCTGATGCGTTCACGTGCTCGCGTGTGACGGAGCCACCGGCGTGATGACGGCACGTTCTGCCCGTGAAGCCGAGTCTGTAGAGGCTGGTTTTCCACGAGCGATGCGCAGGGCCTCCTGCAGTACAGACAGGTCTCCGATATGGTTGGCCAGCAGCAGTACCAGGCGCGCGTTCATGGCATGACTCTCGGCTGTTTCCAGATCCTGATGTGCGCTCAGAAGCGCCTCATAGAAGTCATCGTAGGAGGCCATGTTCGATTGAGTATTCAGCATGTCGGATGACTCGCGTTAAAGCACTGGGGGCAGAGGCGTTTGCGTCGCATTCTGATCAGGCCTGGTTACAGGTGGCTCGGGCAAGGGCTGCTCTGACGTCAGCCTCAGTGGGCGCGCGCCAGCGGGCGCATACATGCTGATCGGGACGAATCAGGTAGGCGGTTCCGGGTTTCGCATCCAGTCGTCGGGTGACAAGGCCCTGCGTATCAATAAGATCGATGCCGATACGAAGCACGCTGACGTGATTGAGCTTTGCCATCCAGCCGGGTGCTTCGCCGAACACCAGCAGTGTGAACTCAGGGCTTAGCGAGCGTAGCAGCCAGCCAGCCTTGCCACTGGCAGCCTCGACAGGTGCGTCAGTCATCGCTGCACCGGGCACCATCTTGCCCTGAAACGCCTGCATATCGGGTGTGTTGAGGTCTGAATGCACCAGAGTTGCAGGCACCGAGAGGCGACCACTGTTGACCAAACGGCGCGCAAATTCATGTTCGCGTGCCAGCTCTAGAACCTGATCACGAAACAGGCGGCTGATGTCGCTCTTGGGTGTAATGAAGTCGGTTGCCCGTGTGGAGTTCAAGATGTTTTCATCAGCGGCGTATTCGCGCTCGGGGCCGTAGGTGTTCAGCAGGTCAATACCGGCACGCCCCTTGAGCACCCAGTCGAGCTTCCAGGCGAGGTTGTCGGCATCTTGAACGCCGCTGTTGGCCCCGCGTGCGCCAAAGGGTGAGACGCCGTGAGCACTGTCACCGGCAAAGATGACGCGACCGTGCACGAAGCGGTCCATACGCAGGCATGAAAAGGTATAGACGCTTGCCCACTCAAGCGTGAACTCGACATGCTTACCCAACAGAGCCTGCACCCGGGGAATGATGTTTTCAGGCTTTTTCTCTTCGTCGGGGTCAGCATCCCAACCCAGCTGGAAGTCGATACGCCAGACATTGTCAGGCTCGCGATGCAGCAGCACACTCTGGTTGGGATGAAACGGCGGGTCAAACCAGAACCAGCGCTCAGTGGGAAAGTCTGCTTTCATCTTCACATCGGCGATGAGAAAGCGATCACGAAAAATTCGCCCCTTGCTTTCAAGGCCCAGGTGGCTACGCATGGGCGAACGTCCGCCATCGCATGCGATCACCCAGTCCGCATCGATCTGATAGGTGCCGTCAGGTGTCTCGATGGTGAGCAGGGCGCCGTCGTCACGGGCGGTAACGCCTGCAACAGAATTCTTCCAGCGTATGTCGAGATTAGGCAGTTGCAGCGCGCGCTCAACCAGATAAGCCTCGCAGTAGTACTGCTGCAGGTTGATGAAGGCGGGTCGCTGATGTCCGTCTTCAGGCTGAAGGTTGAACTGATAGACCTGCTGGTCTTTAAAGAAAACTTTGCCGACATTCCAGGACACGCCTTTGTTGACCATGGCGTCGCCCACACCCAGCCTGTCCCAGATCTCTAGCGTGCGTTTGGCAAAGCACAGTGCTCGCGATCCGACGGATAGCTTGTCGTCGTTGTCGAGCAGCAGCACGGGCTGGCCTCGCTGGGCCAGGTCAATTGCCAGTGTGAGACCAACAGGACCTGCGCCGACGACAACGATGGGATGGCGCACGGGTTTTGACGCATCTTGGTCAGATGTTCGTGCGTAAGCAAACTGAATAGCCTGGACCTGTTCGCCGTCACCCCTGAACACATGGCGTGGAATGTCGTTAGGTTTCATCGTCTCGCCTCCCGGGGTATAGGGCTGAGGGCCAATCAGCATGCAGTGAATTCGCTTTGAGCGAACGCATTTGAGTAGATAAAATTTACATGGGCCATCTGTCTATGTCAAACTTGTTCGCCATATGCAAACTAAATCTCTCAAAGTGACGTCAGGTGTAGCGGTCGCCCGCGATAAATCTCAGCGTGCCGTGCAGTCGGTAGAGGTCGGAGGCCGATTACTGCTGGCGCTTGCAGACAGCGGCTCATCGCTGAGTCTTAAAGACCTGGCCGCCAAGGCCGGCATGACGCCCTCCCGGGCACATCCCTATCTGGTGAGCTATGGTCGCCTGGGGCTGGTCGAACAGGATTCGGTCGGTCGCTATGATCTGGGACCGTCTGCCCTTCGCGTGGGGCTGGCCAGTCTAAGCCGGCTTGAGCCGATGACAGCAGCTGAACCCATCGTACGCAGACTCGCGATGCAGACGGGACACGCTGTGGCTTTGGCTGTGTGGGGTAACTTTGGCCCCACCGTCGTGCGCCTGATTGAGGCCGTTCGGCCTCTGCACACCACGCTGCGCCTTGGCAGCGTTTTATCCATTTTCGACACGGCGACCGGTCGCGCTTTCGCGGCTGAGCTGCCAGCGGATCGTCTGCGTCAGGCTATCGCTGGCCCCCTGGGAGAGCCTGTGACGCCCAAGGTGTGGCGTGAGCGATTGTCTGAGCTGGAGACCATCGCACGGGAAGCCCGTCAGCACGGTGTCAGCCGTGCCGTAGGCAGCCCGATTCCCGGAGTCAATTCGTTCAGTTCGATGGTGTTCGACATCGAAGGCAAACCTGTTTTGGCGATCACGGCGACCGATCGGGAAGACCGACTGCCCGCGAACTGGAACGGCATGACCCCACAGGCACTTGCCAAAGCCGCAAACGAGCTGACCGAACGGCTGGGCGGGCAGCTGAGGGCAGTCAGTTAAATGTGTTCCAAAGACATCAGAGGCCTGACTATGACGTCTTGGCAAAACGTTTGACCTGTAAGCCCACCCAGGCTCTCACCTTGGGTAGAACACAGCGTAGGCTTGGGTAGACAGCGTAGATACCCAAGTGGGCAGCGCATAGAACCGGGCGTGTGGACGCAAGCTGACGTTAAACCAGTGTCGGGTTTTGCAGACGACCAATACGAATTGCCAGATCAAGACCCTCGTCGACCAGATCGATGACGCGATCAGCCAGCCGTACAGACGTGGGCTTTCGAAACATTGCCTCGATTGCCAGCGTCAGCTGCCCGATCTTGGCATGTAGCTGGTTCAGATCGGCGGTCTTATCACGCATCTCCCGACATTTGTCGATGATGGGGCCTGGATTCAATGAACAGTCCGTTGTTCCAACATACGGAACGAAACGTGTTAACCTGACGGTATCAGGAGTCTTCTGCTATGAGCGCGCCAGAGTTGATCGACCTCGACGGCATTCCAGTTCATCCAGATGGCCCAGATCGGTTCCCGCAACCACGGGCACATCCCTTTGATCCCCCACCTTTGTATGCCCGCCTCGGGGCGGCTCAACCGGTTCGTCGGATTGTTCAGTGGAACGGAGCGCCCGCCTGGTTTGTCACCCGAAACGATCTGGTTCGAGCCTTGCTGGCGGACGCGCGCCTGAGTGTTGACGCGACTCATCCAAACTATCCGGCGCAGAACGCGGCGCTGCAAAGGGTGCGCAGGGATTACCAGGTCTTCGCGCAGATGGATCCGCCCGCGCATGGGCTCGAGCGTTCGCTGTTCAGTAGCGATTTTTCAGCGGCTGGCATAGAGGCGATACGACCACGGGTTCAAGACCTCGTTGATCGCCTGATCGATCGAATGGTCGCCGGTCAGGCGCCGCCCGATCTAGTGGCGGGTTTGGCCGCGCCGCTTCCCTGCTCGGTGATCTGTGCTCTTTTGGGAGTGCCCGACAGTGATCACGCCCAGGTCCAGGGCTGGTCGGCAGTCATCTCGTCACGTTTAACCACGCATGAGCAGGCGGCCGAGATGACTCGTTCGTTCTGTGATGGCTATCTGACCGATCTGGTGCGACTTAAGGCGCGCGAACCGGGGCCTGATCTTCTGAGTCGGCTCATGCTTGAACAGGTGAGTACAGGCCGACTGACTGAACGTAAAGTGGTCAGCCTGGCTCGACTGTTTCTGACGGCTGGACATGAGTCGAGCACGGGTACGCTCGGTGTCGGGCTGGCCGCGCTGCTCTATCACCGCGATCAGTGGGATGCCCTCTGCCAGAATTTATCGCTGCTGAATGGTGCGGTCGAAGAAATTCTGCGCTACACCGACGTGACGCACTCTGGCCGCCTACGCGTTGCCACTGAGGACATTGAGATCGGCGGCGTTACCATTCGGGCCGGCGAAGCCATCGTGATGCATCAATGTACCGCAAACCGTGACCCTTCCTTATATCCGGACCCGCATCGATTCGATATTTCGCGTCCTCGGCGCCCGCATCTGACTTTTGGGTTTGGTATCCATGCCTGCGTTGGGCAGATGCTGGCGCGACTCGAGCTGAAGATGGCTATTGGGTCTTTGGCACAACGTTTACCAGGCCTGCAAGCAACCGAGCCGCTTGAGGCATTACGCTTTCATCATGACCGCGCCATTTACGGCTTGGAGTCGCTCCCCGTCCGCTGGTAAGACGGTCGATCAGTCGGCCTTCAGGTTGAACTCCTTGACCAACCGCGCAAATTTCTCGACATCAGACTTCACAAGGGCGACGAATTGCTCGGGCGTGCTTGACGAGGGTTCAGAGCCGCCCGCGAGCAGCTGGTCGCGCAAATCGTTGCCGGCTAGTGCCCCCACCATCGCCGCGTTGAGCTTGCGAACAATGGGCTCGGGTGTTCCGGCGGGCGCGAGAACGCCGTACCAGCTGGTGAGCTCATAACCCGGGACACCCGCTTCTGCAATTGTCGGAATGTTGGGTATCGAGGCGGCGCGCTTGGTGCTGGTCACGCCCAGGGCCCGTAAGCGGCCGGTGCGAACATGTTCGACCAGACCGTTGACCGTGGAGGCGTACATATCGATCTGCCCGCCGAGCAGATCATTGATCGCCGGTGCATCGCCCTTGTAGGGGATATTTTTCATGTCGATACCCGCCAGCGCCTTCAGGAGTTCGATGGTCATCAGGGGCGTTCCGATGCCAGAGGATCCATAGTTGAGCTTGCCGGGATTGGCCTTCGCGTAAGCGATCAGCTCCGCTAAATTATTCACCGGCAAAGATGGGCGGATGGTGAGCAGATTCTGCGATGAGACCACCGTTGAGATCGGTGCGAAGTCTTTAACCGGATCGTAGGGTGTGCGGGTGAAGGCCGGAACGATGGTCATGTTGGCAGTGCCCATGAGCAGCGTGTAGCCATCGGGCGCTGACTTTGCCACGTGGTCAAAGCCGATGCCCCCAGATGCGCCCGCCCGATTTTCGACCACCACTGACTGGCCCAGCATGGGCGTGAGCTTTGAGGCCAGCTGCCGCGCGATCAGGTCTGTGGCGCCCCCCGGAGGGTAGGGAACAACAATGCGTACGGGCTTGGTGGGGTAGTCCTGAGCGATAGCCGAGCCTGTCAGTATTGCCAGCGAAAAGAATAACCAGTAGCTGAGTTTCATCGCATTGCCCCAGTGTGGAATCCGATCGGATCCCGCTATGATGTTTTGTGTTCCAGATAATGGGACAAATATTAAGGCACGTCAATGTTCGGGAGGTGACCATGCAGCCAGAAAAATTTAGCTCAGCGGGCCAGCGTCGCGGACGTCTCGCAGGGCGAGTGGCCTTGATTGTCGGTGGAGGTGCTGGCATCGGCGCAGTCAGCGCGCGCATGTTCGCGCATGAAGGCGCGAGCATTGCGATTGCCGACCTACGCGCCGACACAGCCCGGGCATTGGCAGCCAAAATCAATGATGAGGGCGGGCATGCGATCGGGGTGGAGTGCGATGTCACCGACCAACATAGCGTTGAAGGCGCCGTCGAGCGCGCCTATAGGCATTTTGGTGCGTTGCACACGCTCTTTAATTGCGCAGGGGGGTCCTTACCGCAGGACGACTTTGCGCCCAAGGTAGACCTTTCCATCTGGGAGCGAACGGTCAATGTCGATGGACGAGGCACGTTCTTATGTTGCCGATTCGCCATTCCGAAAATCATCAGCTCCGGGGGCGGTACGGTGATCAACATGTCCTCGGGCGCTGCGCTCAGGGGATCTGGTAAGGCGCACGTGTATGCGGCAACCAAGGGTGCCATTGTTTCTCTGACCCGCGCGCTTGCCGGGGCCTATGCGCGCGACAATGTGCGGGTCAATGCCATTTGCGCTGGGCGCATCAACACCGAGCGGGTGCGAGCAACCTATGGCATACCGGGTCAGCCTGGCGCGGCGCATGATGCGATGCGGGTCGACGAGCAGATCAAGACCTATCCTTTCTGGTTCGGTGAACCTGAAGACATTGCCCATATTGCGATTTTTCTCGCCAGTGAAGAGTCCCGCATGATTACGGGCGCCTCGATTCCGGCCGACGGCGGCCGCTCGGCCTACTGAGTCCAAGGCACCGACTATGACGACCAGTTCCGCAAGCGATTTCCGTAGCCGAATCAGGGCCACATTCCGGCGCTACTTCGTGTCGATGTACACCCCGTTCAGTCAGTCGGGCGACATTGATCAGGTCGCTCTGCGCAGAAACGTCGAGACCACACTGGGCCTACCCGGTGTCGGGGGCATCTCGCTCCATACGATTCACCAGGAATTTTGGACCTTGACCGACGACGAGCGCCGCCGGGTAACCGAGGTGGTTCTGGAGCAGGTCGCCGGACGAGTACCAGTTATCGTCGGTGTGTCGGATACCTGTGCGCAGACCGTGATCGATCTTGCGCGACACGCTGAGGCATGCGGTGCCGCCGCCCTAATGATCTGGCCGCCCTTTTACGGCCAGCGCAGCGCCGACGGTGTGCGTGCGTTCTACGAGCAGGTAGCCCAGCGGCTTCGAATTGGTTTTTTCGCCTACAGCACCACGCTCGCCGAACTCGGCTTCTATCTCACGCCCGATATCGCTGAGAAACTGCTGTCCATCGGTAATCTCGTGGGAATTCAGAGCACGACCAACAGCATCGCCGGGTTTTCCGCCATGATGGAGCGGGTCGGCGATCGTATCTGTGTGGCGACCTCGCTTGAAGAGTATTTTCTTTACGGTCGCACGACGTTTCCAGAGCGCAGCCCTGACTTTCTCATGGGCGCCTCGCGCCCCTTGCTGGTGCAAAGTCGTGAGAAGCCCCATTGCGGTGACTTTATCAACGCAGTCATGAGGGGAGATATCGCTTCGGCCACCGTTGTCGCACGACGTATCGTCGCGATCGCAGACACCGTTCAAAGTCGCTATTTCGCGGCGGGCTTTCATCATGTGGCGCTTTCCAAGGCTCTGTCCGAGCATAACGGTCTGGTTGGCGGTCCGCCACGTCCGCCCGCCAGTCCACCGTCGAGTCAGGAGCTTCGGGAGTGCCGTGAGGCGCTCGCTGCCGCGGGCCTACGCAGCTAGCAGACCGGCGGTCAACCGCTTACCGGCGTCGAGAGCCAGCCGCGTATCGAGGGCGCAAACCGATTTCTGAAAAAAAACGACGCGCGCCGCGGTGTAGTGGAGTGGTCAGCCCGTTCAGCACGGTGTCGGGCCCGAGGTTTGCATACACCGACGATAGACCAGCGAGCGTGTCGCGCCGCTCATATAGGGTCTTGACGATCTGATACACCTCATCGTCGGGCTGGTCTTCACGGCATACGAGCACGGTTGGCACCGCGATGCTGCTCAGATCGCGATCGAGCCAATTCGGAAAAGCACCCTGCTGAATACGACCCTCGCGATAGCCGGGATTGAGTTTGAGCATCGCCGCGATCGTCTGGGGCTCGAGCGGCAATAATGTTGATGCGGTGGACTGCTCCAGATCGCGGACCAGCGGGGTTGCGTCGCTACCCATCCATACCAGGGCATCGATGAAGCCCGCCTCGAACTGTCGCCTGCCCTCGGGGTAGTCCATGTAGATAAGCTGCGGCCTGGACCGGCGTCGGCGCCCCTCGGTCGGTGCGCATTCGAGAGCGTCCAGCAGTCCCTGCTCAGCCGAGAAGCCCTGCTCGCCAGGCGACACCTTCAGTCCTGCCAGCGATGCGGTACCCGATAGCTTCAGACCCGACCGAATAATCACGAACAACTGCAGCTCAGACAGAAGCATCATCGACCGCAGGCTTGAAAGGGGTCGGTTGAACTGCTTGCGTCCCAGGCGCGCGTCATAAAGCGATGAAGCCGTGCTCAGGGCATACGCGCCCCGCCTGGCGTCCACATCAAGCAGGTTACGTCCGCCTCGCCCCATCGATGGGACTAACTGCACGCCGGGAAGATGCTCGCGTAACAGGCCGCTGATGATACCGACTGCATCCTGCCAGGTTCCCACGCTGGCCCCGCCAAGCAGGCGCGCGCCCGTGCGCATTGATATTTTCAGTGCAGCTTGTCTTACGCATTCGCCAAGCCGCTGATCCTGACCTGTGCCGAGCCGATGGAGGGGAACCACCACCGCGATGGCACCCAGAGGCAGGCCTTCGGGGCCCTTAATGGCCGCGCTGATCATCGTTGCGGCGCTGACGTCGGCGGCTCGACTGACTGCGTAACCCCGAGCTCTAACGGTTTTAACTTCATCAGCCAGCCCGGTTCGAGCTTGTCGGCCGGTGCCGCGGCGCGGTGTATCACGTGCGGTCCTGGTCAGTGCGGACAGGACCGCGATGCCGCTGGCGTCCTCGGTGAGCGGGCGGCTGCGCCCCAGGGGCGCGATGTAACGGGATGAGTGTGCGGACTCGGCGTCAGCGATATAGGCGATCTGGGTGTCATGATCGTAGAGCGCTAGCCAGACGCTCTCGCCTGTTTCATCAGCGAGCGTGCGCATGACCGGCATGGCGGCCTGCCGAAGGCTGTTGCGCTGGATGACTGCGGCGGACAGGCGGGAGAATTCAAACCCAATCGTGTACTTCTGTTGGGTCTTGTCGTAGCCGACGAAGCCCTCCATGCGAAGCCTGGCAAGCAGTCGGTGCACGGTGCTGGGTGGCATATCAAGCGCGGCCGCCAGCTCACGCACGCCCCAGGCGTCCTGCGCATCCACGAAGGCTCTCAAGGTCGCCAACGCCTTTGCGACGGTGGCGACAGGTTCGACGGAGTCTGTTTTTTTGGCGCGCATGTCAATGACTTGATGCCTTAACGGCGTCGAGGTACTCGCGAGGCGATTCAGGCCGACCGTCAATTGCAGTCAACTCTCTCAGTGTAGCAGCGGCGCGGGCAGCAATCGACCGATGTAGGTCAGCACGCGGATTGGCATCTGTTCCATCTAATGGCACACTTGCAAGGATTGCCGCCTTATCGATTTCATGTACTCCCCAATGACTCGTACACGTTCGCTCGTCGCTGGCGGTGCTCTTTCGCCGCCGTCGCATTTCAACTTTGTGACCGATGTGCTGTGGCCCCGTGCCCGAGCGATTCCCGACGCCACGGCCATCATCGGAGTCGGGCGCAACGGAGAGGTTGAGCGCTGGACATACGAGCGCGTGACCCAAGCGGTTGGAAACCTGGCGGCAGCGCTGGTCGAGCGTGGCATAGGGCAGGGTGATCGAATCCTGCTTCTAATGCCTCGCACGCCGCTGTGGCAGCTGGTCATGTCGGCCTGCCTGTATATCGGCGCCATTCCAGTGCCGTGTGTGACGCAAAGTTCGCCAGGCGAGGTGCGCTACCGCGCGCTCACGGTTGGCGCCCGCGGCGCGATCACCAGCGCCGAATTCGTCGAGCGATTTGCAGAGTTCCAGGATTCACTGGGCGTACGCCTGGCGCGCCACGGCGCACCCGGCTGGGAAACGCTTGAGTCCCTGATAGACCTTAACCGGAGTGCACCGCCGGCTGCAACACTGTCGGCTGATACGCCAGCCCTGATCTACTTTACGTCGGGCTCATCGGGAATGCCCAAGGCCGTGGTTCATGCTGCCCGCGGCGTCCAGGCTCGGGCATGGACGCCTTGGTACCAGTTGGGTACCGGGCCCAACGACGTCATCTGGTCCACTAGCGACACGGGCTGGACACGAGCCGGCAGTTGCCTTTTGTTCGGTCCGTGGATGTATGGCGCGGCAGCCCTGATCGTCGACGGCTCGCTGACTCCTGGGCGTAAGTTGGACTTGATCGCGCAGCATCGGGTTAGCATTTTTGGCGCGGTTGCGACTGAACTTCGCCAAATAATGTCCGAAGCCGTTGCCCGGCCGTTGCCCAGCCTGAGATGGACTTTGTCAGCGGGCGAGGCGATGACTGCCGAGCTGTCTGATGCGTGGCGCGCGTTTTCGGGCACTCCGTTGGTGGTGGGATATGGTCAGACAGAGACGCCGACCTCCACGCTGACTGACCCCCAGGCTGAAGCGGTCAATGGCATGATCGGAGCGCCAATGGCAGGTAATGCGGTGACGGTATTGGATAAGCACGGACAACCCGCACTGCCGGGCGCCCTCGGGGAAATCGCGTTTGCCGGCAGTCATCCTGGGCTGATGCTGGGATACTGGCGCGAGGGCAGGATTGTTGCCGAGTTCGGGCGTGACGGCTGGCATATGACTGGCGACACGGGATACCTCGACGCAGACGGCTGTCTTTTCTTTATCGGCCGGTCTGATGACATCATCAGTTCCTCTGGGTATCGCATCGGGCCTACCGAGGTCGAAAACGCATTGAGCCGTCACCCGGCCGTGCAGGAGTGCGCTGTGGCGGCCAGCCCAGATGCTGAACGCGGCGAGGTGGTGAAAGCGTTCGTGGTTCTTCAGGATGGCTGCAGTGGTTCGAGCGAACTGGTGCGCGCCCTACAAGACTTTGTGAAGCAGGAAATTGCGCCCTTCAAGTATCCTCGACGCATTGAGTTTGTGGCTGAATTGCCGCGAACCTCATCAGGAAAGATTTCGCGCCGACTGTTGCGTGAGGCTGAATTTGCCGGGGTATCTGCATGAGTGTCGAAGTGGGTCGGTCCGAGGGCGCGCAGGTGCAGGCATCGCTTTCTGACCGCATGATCGATCAGGTGCTTTACTGGGACGACGTGCAGGTCGGCGATCGTTGTACCTCGGGTGGGCGCACGGTCACCGAGGCGGACGTGGTGAACTTCGCGGGCCTGTCCGGTGACTTTCATGCACTTCACACGGATGAAACCTTTGCCGCAGCCAGCCCCGCGGGCCGACGCATTGCGCACGGTATGCTGGTTGTGTCGATGAGTGCGGGTCTCGTGGCGAAGCTGCCCTTGATGCGTGGGCTCGAGCGCACCACGCTCGGGCTCAAGGAGCTGAGCTGCCGATTTCTGAGACCGACGATGATTGGCGATACCGTGAGCGTCGATCTTGAAGTAGCCGACAAGCGCGACGGCAGCAAACCCGATCGTGGGGTTGTGGTCATGCGCCGCTCGATACGCAATCAGCAGGGCATCGTCGTTATTGAAGGAAGCTGGGTACTGGTAGTGCGTCGGCGCTGATTATTACAATGCCCGAGATATCGCGACCACAGCGGTATGTTTGGACGGCGACGACTTTCGCATGATCCGCAACCGAGGCGTTCGAGGCGATGGTTGCCGACAGCCTAACCTGGATGTCTTCGAAAGCGCTGAGTAGCAGTGATGTCGACGACATCCTCGCAGCGGTCACGATCTCGGTGGGCCAGGGAACCCTGCTGCTGAGTGAAGCTTCCAGCACCGGAAGTAATGACACATGCCCTCAAGATTGAGTCTGTCGATGCGGACGGCGAACGTCCGCCGCTGCCGCTGGAGAATAGACGCGTGCATCTGCCCTTAGGCGCGACGTCGTTTTTTATGCGTGTTCCGACTGTAGGCGATTCAGTGTTTGAGTGCTGCAAGACTCGACGTTACAGGCGTCCGTGCTTGGCGGAAAGTCTGCTCGTGACATCACGGGTATCCGCGATGACGGACGGAGCCGTGCCCGCGATGAGCGCGGGAAGGTGGACAGACAGGATTCGCTGCTCATTGATGGCTCTCAAAAAGCCGACGATGACAGGGTGGCGGCCTCAGCGCCGATTGTGGTTGTGGTCAGACAGCCTGTCGTTGAACCTGCGCGCCCCATAGTTTTACCCGACTTTCACGTACAAAAGGCGGTTTCCGAGGCTCGCGGGGAGTCCACGAGCACATCGATTTCGGCCGGCGTTGTCAGTGCTTCCGCCTCCAATGTCTCAGCTCGGGGGCTGAGCGGTGTTACAGCCATAAATCTGCCAAACTAAGAGTTTTTCAAAGAGAAGATACTGCCATGACCATCGCTTTTCTAGGTACCGGCCTTATGGGCACAGGTTTTGTGAAACGTATGCGCACACAAGGCTTAAGCGTTCGAGTCTGGAACCGAAGTACTGACAAGGCGCAGGCGCTAGCCGCCGTGGGTGCGCAGCCCTGTTCAAGCGCCGCTGATGCGGTCAAAGGCGTCGAGCGCGTGCATCTGATGCTCTCTGACGATGAGGCGGTTGATGCCGTGCTTGCGTCGATTAGCACGGCGCTTGGTCCGCAGACCTGGATCATCGATCACACCACTACCGCACCCACGCCCACCGCAGCTCGGGCAGCTCGTATGAAATCGCTGGGCCTGCGCTACGTACACGCGCCCGTGTTCATGGGGCCTGCCAATGCGGAGGCCGCCACCGGCGTGATGCTGCTCTGCGGAGAGGCTCAGTACCGTTCGGCTGTCACGCCCATCCTGCAACAGATGACCACCAAAGTCGTCGATCTGGGCGATGCACCCGATCGTGCCGCGGCCTTCAAGCTCTTTGGCAACCTCGCCATCATCGGTCTGATGGGTGTGTTGGGCGACGTTGCCCGGCTTGCCAACGCCGTGGGTATGAGCGCGGCCGAGGCCATGTCGCTGTTTGAGCATTTCAACCCAGGGGCTACCTTGCCCACTCGTGCTGCCAAGGTGGCTGACGGCCCCTATCGGCCGCCCTCGTTCGAGGTGTCCATGGCTCGTAAAGATGTTCGGCTTATGATTGAAGAGGCTCAGCGCCATGGTGTCAGCCTTGCCGTGATGCCCGCGATCATGTCGCTGTTTGACGCGGCTGTCGCTCGCGGCGAGTCGGCGCTTGATAGCAGCGCCGCCATGCGCTTTCCGATTAAGCCGGTTGCAGGCGGCTGAGGCAGATCGACGGTCAGACGCCCCCAGTTGCAGGGACTAGCCCCGCGCTGCAAGTGCCTTTCGGCATCACACCACCTGTTTGCCCATGTTCGATTCCTTCAACCTCGTTGTGACGCTGACCGCCCTTGCCGCTTATTTCGCGGCGCTGGCCTGGGCGCTTGCCCACCGGGGGCGCGAGTTCAAGGGGCCCTGGTTTTTCTTTCTCAGAGCATTCCTGCCCAACTGGCGCTTCTATCACGCGGTGGGGCGACCGCCGCGCCTCTACGTGAGAGGCATGAAGGCTGCGGGGCAGTGGACTGAATGGGTGCTGTGGTATCCGCGGCGCAGGCGTCGCTGGTATCACCTGCTGCATAACCCGGACGTCAACCTGGCGCTGTCGCAACAGAATCTCGTTGACCACCTGGCCAGCGATATCAACGCGCTGAACGATGGCGAGGATATCCGTGAGCGCGTGACTTATCAGCTGGTCAGTCGACTGGCGCTCGAGGCACTCGACCCCGAAGTTTCCGCCTATCAATTTGAGCTTCGCCTGCCGCCGCTCGAAGGCTCACGTGAAGAGCAGGCGGTCGACTGTATGCTTCAATCGCCCATTATTCGACGGTGAAGAGGCCCATGGGATCTGACCTATGAGTCTGTTGGACGCAGCCCGCCTGTTCGAGGTGCTGCTTGGTCTCAGTCTGTGCATTCAGACGCTAGAGCATCTGCGAATAGTTCGACGTGACCGTGTCAGTTCGTGGGTAGTCCAGAGAACCGAATTGCCAGCATGGCCGGGTTGGTTGCGACCGCTTGTAGATCTGTTGCTGTCCTCTCCGTCGCGATACTTAAGCCTTTTGATTGTGCAGCTCGGCCTTGCTCTCGCGCTCATGGCCGGTCAGATTGCACTGACCGGCTCGCTGGTCTTGTTTGCGACCGCCTTGGTTCTGCTGTTTCGATGGCGAGGCGCTTTCAACGGTGGCTCTGACTTCATGACCTTGGTTGCATTGTCGGGTCTGCTGCTGGGGCATATCCTCGCTGCGATCTTTGATAGCCAGCTGGGCTGGCGAGCCACACTCTGGTACGTGGCACTGCAGTCATTAACCTCGTACTTCATCTCGGGATGGGTCAAGCTTATGCAGCCTGGCTGGCGCAGCGGTGCGGCACTGCCTGTTTTTCTCAATACCGGGGTGTACGGACCTCTGGCGCTCGCAAGTCCGTTTCGTCATCCCCTTGTCGCACGTATTTGCGCCTGGGCATTCACGGTCTGGGAAGGTTTGTTTCCGCTGTCGCTTCTCGACGTGCGACTGGCGGCGCTGTTTTGCGCGGTGGCCGCTGTATTTCACGGACTGGTCTTCTGGTTTTTCGGGCTTAACCGATTTTTTTGGGCCTGGCTGGCTACCTTTCCGGCCATCTTGTACGTCGCTTCAAGCTAATTTTCCGCGCGCTTGGTCTGCTCGCGGAAATGTCATCGGAAGGCCTTTCATCGCGCCAATCAAGTTACCCATCAACGGGTCTTGGTTCATCCAGTTCGTTCAGCATGTGCGCCATTGGCTCTTGCCCGCTTCAGCGGCTAGACTGAGGTTGACCTAAAAACTCCCGGTGGGGGCGCGCTTGAAAACCACACAGATCTCAGACGAACGTATCCTGTCTTCCGACATTTTCGAAGGCGGCCGTGATGCGCCCGCCCGTCGCGGACAGGGCACCTACCGCGAGCCTGCTCGAAGTGTTCCGGTTTATCACCATTGCGATGTACTGGTCGTGGGAGGTGGGCCTGCGGGAACAGCCGCCGCGGCCGCTGCAGCCCGCGAGGGCGCTGACGTGTGTCTTCTCGAGCGCTACAACCATCTGGGCGGTCTGTCGACGGGCGGTCTAGTTATATGGATTGACCGTATGAGTGACTGGGAAGGTCGACCCACCATTCGAGGGTTTGCCGAGGACATCATCGATCGCCTGCCGCGCGATGCGATTGCCGGACCACCGCCCGAGGAGTGGGGTTCGCGCGACCCCACGCGCGCAGCCTATTGGGCTTTACGCACGGCCGCTTATCACGGCATCGTCACCTGGTCGCCAACGCTAGATCCCGAGTGGTTGAAGTTGCAATCGCAAGAGATGCTGCTCGAGCGTCGAGTCAGGCTTGTCTATCACAGCTGGGCGTCGACGCCTATCGTTGAAAACGGTGCCGTGCGCGGCGCGGTTTTCGAAAGCAAGGAAGGGCGTCAGGCTATCTTCGCCAAGGTGGTGATTGATGCCACCGGCGATGGTGATATGTTTGCTCGCGCTGGCGCGCGCGCCGAGACCGATGTTGAAGAAGACGATATTCATCACTGCATCAACACTGCTTTCATGTTTGCCGGCGTCGACATGACCCGGTTTCTTGAGTTTCGTGCAGGCCAGCCCGAACAGTTTTCCGACTTCATGAAAAGGGGGCGCGAGAGCTGCGGACTGTTTGAGCGTGCCTTTGTGTCCTGGCGTAATGATGTTGCCCTGTTCATGGGTCCGCGACAGTCTGGCTATTCGGGGCTTGATGTCGATGATCTCAGCACGGTTGAAGTCCGGTCGCACCGGGCTATGAAGAACATGCTTGAGTTTTACCGGCAAAACGCACCGGGCTTTGAAAACGCGTACATGATGCTCAGTGCGCCGCAGATTGGTGTGCGCCACACCCGTCGCCTGTCAGGCGTCAGCGCGGTCACCCGACGGCAATGGCCTACCTCCATGGTCCATCCTGATGAGATTGGCGTGACGCCCTCAGTCAGCCCTAAATTTCCGAACATCTCGGTACCTTATGCAAGCCTGATACCCGAGACTCTGGATGGTCTGCTGGCCCCCGGGCGTCATGTGGCTTGTGATCGAAACTCTCACGGTTTTATGCGCGAGATTCCGCAATGCTGGCTGACCGGCCAGGCTGCTGGGGTGGCTGCGGCGGTCGCTATCAGCCAGGGCGTCATGCCACGGCACGTCGATATCGCAAAAGTGCAGTCAGCTTTACGAAACCAGGGGGTCTACCTGAGAACCGCGGCGGAAGCTAAGGCAGCTGGCCTGCCTACCGAGCTTGCAACGGCGGTATCCGCGGCCGCCGCCTGAACGGAGTGCGTGTGATGCAACTGACCGACGAAGAAAAATCCATGCGCGACGGTCTCCGGGGGCCGGCCGTGGCGCGTGCAATGGACCTCCTGATCCGATATGGTCAGGCGCTGGGGGCCGAGCGTCTGGTGCCAGTCACCAATGTGAACGGAACCATGGGTGCGGCAACCCCCTTCATGCGCGATTTTGCACAGAAGCACGGCGGCATGGAGGCGGTCTTCGCCGAATTCAACCTCGACAGCCCCGAGGTCGTACCAGTGCCGCGCTTTCAGGTCAGTATGACGCACGCTCAGCAGGGCATCGACCCTGATCATCCTGTTGAGTTCGGCGTTGGCGAAGAGGTCATCCAGGTCTATCGCATGGGCGAGTCGTGGGCGGCTGCGCGTGGTGTACAGATGGTTAATACCTGCACGCCCTACCAGGTCGGTAATATTCCGGTAAAGGGCGAGCACCTTGCGTGGATGGAGTCCTCAGCGGTGGTCTACGCCAACGGTGCGCTGGGGGCCCGCACCAATGCCGAGGGTCGTGAAAGCGCAAGTTCGGCGGCACTTACGGGGCGTATTCCTTATTGGGGGCTGCACACGCCGCAGGCGCGTTTGGGAACCCATCGCATCACACTGGATGTACCAGTGACCAGCACGGCCGACTGGGGCATGCTGGGTTACTGGATTGGTGAGGTCGTGCAAGACCGTATCCCGGTGATTGAAGGTGTGTCGGCATCGCCTAACCTGCAGCGCCTCAAGCATTTTGGCGCAGCATCTGCCTCATCAGGGGGCATTGAGATGTATCACATTGTAGGCGTCACACCCGAGGCGGCCACTCTCGAAATGGCGATGGGCGGATCGTCGGCCAAGGCGCGCGAGCATTTGCGCTACGGACCCGCTGAGCGCCGGGCCACCTGGGAGAGGCTCAATGCCACTGCGCGCGACCGTAAAGTTGACTATGTGATGTTGGGCTGCCCGCACTATTCCATCGAGCAGATTGCTGAACTGTGCGCGCTGCTTGAAGGACGCAAGATTCATCCAGATACCCAGCTCTGGATCTTCACGCCCAAGGCGATCAAGTCGCTGGCTGATCACAATGGCTTCACCCGTATCATCGAGGCAGCCGGTGGCAAGCTGATGTCTGACACCTGTTCAGCGATGAGTCGTGCCATCCCGGGCGGTACGCGGGTGGCCGCCTTCGACTCTGCCAAACAGGTGCATTATCTGCCGGCAATCATGGGTATCCAGGGATGGTTCGGATCGACAGCACAGTGTGTCGACGCGGCTGTCAGCGGATACTTCGTTGCGGAGGGGCTCTAATGTCTGCCAGGGGCACGATCGACGTTTTAACGCAGGCAGCCGCCATGTCTTCCAGGGGAGAGCCAGATGTCACCCTGCGCGGACGTTGCGTGGTGGGTGGTACGGCTGAGGGTGAGGCGCTTGTGACGCGCGAGCCCATCTCGGGCTGGGGTGGCGTTGATCCGCGCACCGGAACCGTCATCGAAACGCATCACGAGCTGCGTGGCCAGAGCTTTAAAGCCAAGGTGCTGTTATTTCCCGGAGCCAAGGGTTCTTCAGGCTGGTCGAACACGTTTCATCTGTGCCGCGCCATGGGTGCGGCGCCGGCCGCTATGTTGTTCGTAGAGATGTCAACCAAGATGGCCTTGGGTGCTGTGGTGACGCATGCGCCATCTGTGACTGACTTCGATAGTGATCCGTTCGCACTGATAAAAACGGGTGACTGGGTACAGGTCGATGCCGACCGTGGTGAGGTCCGAGTCTGGCGTGCAGGTTCTTGACCCCTTATTGTTTGGGCATGCCCATCGCTTTAATCATTGCGCCCCAGCGATCATAGGACTCGCGAATATCTTTAGCCAAAGCCTGCGGCGGCCCCGGATCGGTTTCGTAGGCACCCCGGGCGATTGCCTCAGTGACAGCCTGAGATCCAATTGCCTGAACGAAAACTTTATTAACGGCGGCCAGGATATCGGCGGGTATGTTGGCAGGCCCAACGATGGCTACCCAGCTGGTGACATCGAGTCCGGCTAGACCCAGCTCAGTGAAGATGGGGACCTGAGGCATGAACTTATTGCGCTCGGGCGCAGCGACCGCCAGCATTCGTACTTTGCCAGTTTTCTCGTTGCTGATGGCCGTAGGCGCAGCATCGAAATAGGCCATGACGCGTCCTTCAAACAAGTCTTTGACGGCATCCGCCGTGCCTTTATAGGGCACATGCACCATCTCGATGCCGGCACGTTTAGCGAAGGCCTCAGCATAGACGTGAGACGACGTTCCCATGCCGAACGAGCCGAATACCAGTTTGCCCGGGTTGGCCTTGGCCCATGCGATTAAATCGGCGACCGACTTGACGGGCATGCCACTCCAGACGGTCAGTACCAGTGGACCGCGGGCCGACATGGTGATGGGCGTGAAGTCTTTGAAGGGGTCGTACGGAACATTACTGAGCGTGTGGGGGTTCTGGGCGAAAATCGACGAAGCCGAATACATGACGGTATGACCGTCTGGGGCCGAGCGCATCAGCTCCTGAGCTGCCAGCATCATGCTGGCGCCTGGTTTATTCTCGACGACTACGGCAATGCCCGATTGTTCGGTGATTTTCTGGCCAATGCTGCGTGCCTGAAAATCGAGCGAACCGCCGGCGGCTAGCGGCACCAGAATTCGGATGGGTTTTCCGGGCTGCGGAAAAACAGCCTGCGCCCAACTCGATGCACCTGCGCCCAGCGCGACGCCGGCGGCCATGATTTTGAGGGTGCGACGCCGGTTGATGATTGTCATGGGGTTCATGCGTCAGGGCTCCGTAAGTCAGTAAAGAAAGAGCAGGGGCGAGTGATGTATGCGTCGTTGATCAGGCACCCGCAGGCTGATAACTAAAACCAGCGATGCGATCGGCGCCGCGTGACTGCAGTGCCAGTGCCTCAGCTGACAGCCGCACCTCTTCGGTGGTTGCGCGCCGTAGCTCACGTCGCTCAGAAAGCTCGAAGTGACGCCCCCGGTGCAGGGTAGCGGTATTGTCCCAGATCACCAGGTCCCCAACCTGCCATTGGTGTGTGTAGATGAATTCACGCTGCGTGGCATGCTCGAGCAGATCGCTGATCAGGAGCCGTCCCTCAGCCAGACTCTGTCCAACGACCTGGCAGGCATGTATGCCGACAAACAGAATTTTTCGTCCTGACCGGGGGTCGGTCTGCATCAACGGCCAGACCGCGGGTTCAATCGACTTGCGCTGGGCCTCGGTGTATTGCGTGTCGCCCAGCATGAAGCGCGAATGCAAGGCATAGTGCACTGCGCTAAGGCCTGACACCTGTTGCTTGCGCCAATCAGGTAGTGCATCCCAGGCCATACGCAGGTCGGCAAACTGCGTCTCTCCGCCAAACTCGGGGATCACGACGGCCGACAGCATGGAGTACTTGGCGCGTGGCTTTTGAAATGAGCTGTCGCTGTGCCAGAGCTGGTTAGCAAGATTGCTGATGATACGCACGTGATCGCGCTCGGCGACCGAGCCATCAATCTTAACGTTAGAGATATCGGCCAGCTCAGCATGCTGCAGACGATGAGGGCCACCCTTCAATTTGCGCAGACCCATATCGAGCGGACCAAGTGCCCGCGCGAGCGCGATCTGCTGGTCTTGACTGAGGTGCTGCCCGCGAAACACCAGCACGGCATGCTTGTCCATCGCGGCTTCGATCTGGGCGACCGTCTCGCGGCTAAGCGGTTCACCAAGCTGGATATCGCTCGCCTCGGCGGCGAAGGGCGGTAGGGGTTTAAGGGCTAAGGGCACAGTGGCTTCCTTTCAGTCTATGCGTATCCCAGCGGTCTTCACGACGCGGACCCACTTGTCGATTTCAGCGCGGATGATCTGGTCGTAGGCCTGATTGGTTGACCCTACTGGTTCCATGCCCAGCTGTGCCATCCGTTCGACGACGGTGGGGGCCTTTACGGCTGCACTGATATCGGCGCTGATCTGCTGCATGAGCGCAGCTGGTATGCCGGCCGGTGCGATGATGCCGATCAGACTCATGGCGCTGAAGCCAGGCAGGGTTTCAGCGATGAGCGGGGCCTGAGGCAGCGAACGGGCGCGCTCGGGGCTTGAGAGTGCGATCAACTTAAGGCGACCGTCGCGCACCATGGGCATCGAGGAAAACAAGACGTCAAACAGCAGGGGCACTCGACCGCCCACCACATCCACCTGGGCGGGCGAACTGCCTTTGTAGGGAACATGGGCGAGGTCAATGCCGGCGAGATGTTTGAGCATTTCCCCGGCCAGATGGGTACCGGTGCCATTGCCGGGTGTAGCGTAGCTGAGCGAGCCTGGATTGGCTTTGGCGTGGGCGATAAGATCGGCCACTGTGTTGTAGGGCGCCGAAGGATGGGCGAAAAGACCGAAGTGCGCCTGGCCGATCAGCGAAACCCCGGCGACGTCTTTCAGCGTGTCGTAGGGCAGATTGGCCTGCAGGGCAGGGTTGATCATGTGTGCGCTGATCGCCATACCCAGTGTGTAGCCGTCCGCCAGCGAACGCGCAACGAACTGGGTCCCCACCACCGTACCTGCCCCGGGTTTGTAGTCAACGACCACCGGCTGCTTCCATTGCGACTGCAACTGCTCGGCCATCAGGCGCGCGACGGTGTCGGTGGGTCCACCCGGAGCAAAGGGCACAATCAATTTGACAGGGCGGGTGGGATAGACTTGTGCTGAGGCATCTGAGAAAGGCACAGCGGTGAGGGCCAGCACAGCCAGGCAGGCCGCAGCACCCAGGCGCAGACGTTGGCGATTGTGGATCATGATCTAAGTTATCTCCCCTTGTGTAATGCACTTTAAGGTGCGTCCAGGTGACTTGTCCAGACTCGTTTCAGCGTTGTCCGCGATTTGCGAGTGTGTCAATAAGCCGGCTCGGGCTCATGCGGGTTTTTTGCCAGGCGAGCCGGTGAGACGGCACAATGAGCGACCTTTTGTACCTAGGAGCGTCGCCATGTCTACCACCGCTCGCCTGAGCAAAGCCGCTGCTGCAGTTTCCGTCGTCGCGTGCCAGCTCATGTGGGGGCCAGCTCAGGCCCAGGCAAACCGAGAGGTAAACATTATCTGCTCGGTCCAGGCCGCCTGGTGCAGCATGATCGCGACCACCTTCGAGCGTAGCCAGGGTATCAAGGTCAACATGACTGCCAAGGGGTCAGGAGAGGCTCTGGCGCAAATCGTTGCCGAGCGCGCCAATCCAAAGACCGATATCTGGTTTGGTGGCACAGGTGATCCACATCTTCAGGCGGCCGAGCAAAATCTGACGCTCGAGTACCGATCGCCCACACTGCCACAGCTGCATGACTGGGCGCAGAAGCAGGCCGCTCAATCCAAGTATCGTACGGTGGGTATTTATTCCGGTCCGCTGGGCTTTGGCTACAACACAGAGTTACTGGCCCGTAAGAAACTGCCTGTTCCCCAGACCTGGGCCGATCTGCTCAAGCCTGAATACAAGGGTGAAATTCAGTCGGCCAATCCGGCGTCCAGTGGCACCGCTTACACCATGATCGCCACAGTTGTTCAGCTAATGGGTGAAGACGCTGCGTTTGAATACCTCAAGAAGTTGCACACCAACATTAGCGTCTATACGCGATCAGGCACTGCGCCTATTAAGGCCGTTGCCCGCGGTGAGACCGCAGTCTCGATCAGCTTTGTGCATGACGGTCCGGGCGAAAAGGCCCAGGGCTTCCCGCTTGAGACCATAACGCCCGCTGATGGCACCGGCGCTGAAATCGGCTCGATGTCTATTGTTCGCGGAGCCCGTAACCTGGAGGCAGCCAAGCGCTTTTATGAGTGGGCATTGACGCCATCAGCGCAGGCGCTGGCATCGGCAACCTTGCAGTTCCAGTTGCCCTCGCACAAAGATACGCCGATTGATCCTCGCGTGCCCGACTTCAAGAAGATCAAGCTCATCGATTATGACTATGCCAAGTACGGGCAGACCGCTGAGCGCAGGCGGCTCATTCAGCGCTGGGAAAAGGACGTCAACAGCCTCCCGCGTTGATCCTGATTGAAGTCAGCGGATCGCACACTCGCCGCTTGGGTCCTGCTGGGCCTGGCGGCATACGTCTTACTGCCCTGGTACTTTCTTCAGCAGCACACCCTGCTGCATGCGCTTACAGCGCTTTTTGGTGAGGCGGAAACCGCCAATGGTTTAACCCACGCTTTTGCCTACGACCGCCCATGGCTGATGGGCGGGGCTGGGGGTCTGCTGGTCTGTGGATGGGCGCTGAGCTCACGTGCGGCAAGTGTCTTTTTGCTGCCGGGTGCAGCCTTCGGGCTGCTATGCCTTCTCGGTTCCGGGTTTGCTATCGGTGCGACTGGCTGGAGTTTTGAAGCCCTGTCCTTCGCCTTCGGCGAATTGCAAACGGGACAGTACGGCATGGGTTGGGGTGCTGCGCTGGTTCTGCTCAGCCTGCTAGTGCTGCTGGGTGCAGGTCTTGCGCGGCAGGGGGCTTTTCGCGGTGACACGTTTGTGGGCGCTGCGGTCGTCATCTGCATTGCCTTGCTGGCGCTGTTTGTCATTTACCCGGTAGCACGGGCACTGTCCGCAGCTTGGATTTCTGAGGATGGCGCCTTCGGGTTGATCCCTTTTCTTGACCGAATAGCGACCGAGCGTGTCTGGGGTCTTGCCTGTCTTAGCTCCGAGCGACGATGTGGAACTGCCTGGAACACCCTGTGGCTGGCCCTGCTGACCGCCGCGGGTACCACGCTCTTGGGCACCCTGATCGCACTTTGGGCTGAGCGGGGACAGACGCGTCTATCGGGTGCGCTTAACGTACTGGCGCTGCTGCCCATCATCACGCCGCCCTTTGTCGTCGGGTTGGGTCTGATTCTCTTATTTGGTCGCGCAGGGCTTTTTAATCAGTGGCTCGAGTGGGCTTTTGGTATTCCTCCTACTCGCTGGTTCTACGGGCTATTGGGTGTGTGGCTTGCGCAGATGTTCGCCTTTACGCCCATCGCCTTCTTGATCATGCGCGGGGTGGTTCAGGCGGTCAGCCCCGCCATGGAAGAGGCCGCTCTGACGCTGCGCGCTTCCCGTGCTCGGGTGTTCTTCACGGTCACTCTGCCGCTCATCAGCCCGGGGTTGGCGAATGCATTTCTGGTCGGCTTTATCGAGAGCATTGCTGATTTCGGCAATCCCATCATCCTGGGTGGTCAGTACTCGGTGCTGTCGACCGAAATCTTTTTTGCGATTGTCGGTGCTTCACTTGATCCCGGCATGGCTGGTGCACTGGCGCTATTGCTGACGGCATTCGCGCTTGTGGTCTTTGCAGTGCAGAGACTGGCACTCGCCGGGCGGCGCTACACCACGGTCACCGGAAAAGGCGACGCGGGTCTTCCTGTACCGCTACCCCGCCGTGTGCTGTGGCTGAGCCGCGGCGCAGCGATTCCATGGCTGCTGTTCACGCTGGTGGTATATCTGTTTGCGTTCGCAGGAGGGTTTGTTCAAACCTGGGGACGTGATTTCACCCCTACCCTGGCACACTTTAAAACAGCGTTTGATCTTCAATGGGGTGAGTTCGGAATCGTCTGGGCGGGCACGGCCTGGCGGTCGTTGTTCACGACGGTCAGCCTGGCTGCGTTGGCTGCGCCGCTGTGTGCGGCCCTGGGGCTGCTTATCGCATGGCTCTTGGCCCGCACCGATTTTAGAGGGCGATCAGCCTTTGAGTTTTCAGCGCTGTTAACGTTTGCAATCCCCGGTACCGTTTTGGGTGTGAGCTACATCATGGCCTTTAACGTACCGCCCTTCGAGCTTACCGGGACCGGCCTGGTGATCGTGTTGTGTTTTATCTTCCGCAGCCTTCCGGTTGGCGTTCGTGCCGGCTCGGCATCATTCGGACAACTGGATCGATCGCTGGATGAGGCATCGCTGATGCTGCGGGCGGGTACGTTAACGACGCTGCGCCGTATTGTCCTGCCCCTACTCAAGCCGGCCCTGGTGGCTGCGCTGGTGTACAGCTTCGTTCGTTCGATGACGACCGTATCAGCCGTTATTTTTCTGGTGACGGCTCAGTATGAGCTTGCGACAACTTACATCATCGGTCGGGTCGGCAATGGGGATTACGGAGTGGCCCTTGCGTACTGCACAGTGCTCATCGTGCTGATGTCGCTGGTCACTTTCGCGATTCGTCGCGTGGTGGGTGAGAGAGAGCTGGGACGTCGATTGAGGAGATCTGAGCCATGACGCGCAGGCCAATGAACGAAGGCGCTGGCGAGGTGCCGGGCATTGAATTTCGCGGCGTGAGCAAGCGCTATGGCGATGCTGATTCACCACTAGTCGTCAATAACATCGACTTCATCGTGCCGCGAGGCAGTCTCACCACGCTGCTGGGTCCCTCGGGCTGCGGCAAGACCACGACCCTGCGCATGATTGCAGGACTTGAGACCCCAAGCGCGGGTCGGATCTTTATTGAGGGGCTGGATGTAACGGGGCGTGGACCCGCCGAACGTAACGTGAGCATGGTGTTTCAAAGTTATGCGCTGTTTCCTCATATGACAGTACTTGAGAATGTGCGCTATGGTCTTGACGTTAGCGGATTGACGCGAACAGAGGCTGATCGTCTAGCGCGCGAAAGCCTGTCCAGCGTCGGCCTTGAGGGCTTTGATCGGCGTTTGCCCTCAGAGCTCTCGGGCGGGCAACAGCAACGCGTGGCTGTTGCGCGAGCCTTGGTACTGCGGCCGGCTGTTTTGTTATTTGATGAGCCCCTGTCCAATCTGGATGCGCAGTTGCGGCGATCGATGCGCGATGAAATCCGCAGTCTGCAACAGCGGCTTCAGTTGACAGTGGTTTACGTGACGCATGATCAGGGTGAGGCGCTCGCAGTTAGCGATCAAATCATCGTGATGAACCGTGGTCGCATTGCCCAGTGCGGTACTGCGCGCGAGGTCTACGAGCGGCCGATCGACGCCTTTGTGGCAGGGTTTATGGGCGAGGCGCTCATCCTCGAGGGTGTACGGGATGGGCAGGGCCGTATACGGGTGGGCGATCTGTTGACTGAGTCACCGCTAGCCCCTGACTTATCGCATCGTGGGGAAAGTCCACGGGACGATGCCTTTGAGCAGAGTCGTAACCAGCCAAAAGCGTCGGCTGCGGGCGAGAGGCCGATTCGACTTGCAGTTCGACCGCAGGCTTGGCAGGTTTTAGACGAGCCATCTGGTCACAGCACTCACTCTGCTTCGGTCAATGCTTTACCGGGCGTGGTCACCCACTACGCTTGGCTAGGCAGCAGTGTGGAACTCAACGTGAAGACCGCAATTGGGCAGATCTTCGTGGTCAGTCATGATGTGGATCGTGACTGGCATGCAGGGGACGCGGTGTTGCTAAGTCTGGGGCGCTGGGGCATTGCGCCATTGCCAGACTGATATGACATCGAGCTCACCAAGTTTGGCCAATACGCTTGCCTAGATCTCAAGAACCACACAAGCTTTAGGTGATCAGCGACGAGAGCTTTGCGTAATGGTTGGTGTAATTGCGCGCAAATGCTCAGGTAACTGCGGCAGTCTCAGTTCGCAACCATGGCCTGTTGCCGCGCGTGGATACTCGCGCGTACTGTCGATGCAGCCGCCCTCGGCATAGACCCCTTTGGGGTCGCGCAGACGAATCATTCGCTGCAGCACCAATTGAGTTTTTTCTGAATCTGCAAAGGTCTCGCGGCAGTGTGCTGTGACCCGCTCTTCGTCGATACGCAATTCCCCCTCGGAATCGGTGTAGGTGCCGTGCCGCCAGTGAAATACTTCGACGCATTTGGCCTCAAGCGTGAAGGGATCATCACGACGCCAGAAATTGCTGAATAGACCCCCGCCCATGTAAATGACCCAGGAGCCCTCAAAGCCTGAGGCATCCGAGGAGTGGGCATCAGGATTGCGAAACCACAGACGATCGCCCGGCACGTAGTAACGTACCGGTAGCGCTTGCTCAAGGCCGTATTCGATCAGGAAGACATCATGAAATAGGCCCGACCGAATCGCGTGATACTGATTGTAGGTTTGAAGCTCGTCGAAGAGCTCGGGGTTATGCTGCTGCAGCTCTCGGGCCAGACCAAGCAAAATGACGTATTCGCTGGCCCGATAACAGGAAAAGTCGTACAGCTTGCCAGTCGCTTCCGGTTGTGTAGCGCTGACCAGTGCATCGATCAGATTCACGCCCGGATTGAGAATAAAGCCCCGGTCTTCATCATAGTGCCAGTAGGCCTCGGGGCGCTCGGCTGCCTGCGTTTTGAAGGCCAGCGCGGTTTTTCGTGAGTCAATGACGATGTGGCGCCGAACGCGGATGGCCGAGGCGAGCGAGGCCACGTCAGAAAACGCAAACGCCAGCGGGGCAGCCAGTAGCGCCACCAGTATTTCGCGGTCAACATCGCGATCGCGCGACGACTGCCGGGTATGGCCGAGCGTTTCAAAAAGTCTTGTACTGTCGTGATCAGGCAGCCACACCTGACGAATATCTTGTTGCAGCGCGCATTTAAGTACCCAGGCTTCAGTTGAGCGGATGCGTTCAGTGTGGACGCATTCAGCCAGATCAAGCTCCTGCACCAGCTTTGAAAACGCGTCTTCGGCCTGCGTTATCTGGATCCGATCGGCGCAGATGATCTGCACGCCACCCAGTGATGACAAGCATAAGGTTCGAGCAGTCGCGCAATTCATGACGGCAGTCTCACGGCAGCGCTCGGGTCTTGTCAACCCATGGCGCATTCTCGTTAACCCCTGGGCTTGTGTAAGCTTGCGGCCATGAAAGGTTTTCAGCTATCGCATGTGTCGTCAGGCTTTGTTGCCGTACTGGTGGGTTACACCAGTTCGGCGGTGATCGTCATGCAGGCAGCCACCAGCGCGGGGGCCTCTGTAGAACAACTGGGTTCCTGGATGTGGGCGCTGGGCATTGGTATGGGGGCCACCTGCATAGGGCTGTCCCTGTTTTACCGCGTGCCTATTCCGACGGCCTGGTCAACGCCAGGTGCCGCTTTGCTGGTGACCTCACTGGCAGGTTCGTCTATGAGTGAAGCTATCGGTGTGTTCCTGTTTGTTTCATTACTGGTCACACTGGTCGGATTACTGGGGCTCACGGAGTCACTGCTGCGGCGAATACCGAAGACACTCGCGGCTGCGATGCTGGCGGGTGTGCTGCTGCGATTTGGTATTGACGTCTTTCTTGCCCTTAAGGCGCAGTGGTTGCTGGTGGGCCTGATGCTGGCCGTCTGGGTGCTTGGCCGGGCACTGCGTCCAAATCTGGCGGTACCCTTATGCCTGCTGATGGGTCTGGTGTATTGCTTTGCCACCAGTCAGATCGCGAGTGATCGGATAGCACTGCAGTGGGCGTCTCCCGTATGGATGACTCCCTCGTTTTCACTGGCCTCTCTGATCGGTGTCGGGCTACCGCTCTTTCTGGTCACCATGGCCTCGCAGAATATTCCCGGCCTAGCCGTGCTGCGGGCTAATGGCTACCACATACCCGCTTCGCCTCTGATCACGGCAACTGGTGTTACGGGTCTGGTGCTGGCGCCGTTTGGTGGCTTCACCTTCAACCTGGCCGCCATCACCGCGGCCATCTGCATGTCCCCAGAGGCTGACCCCGAGCCAACGCGACGTTACCGGGCGGCCGTATGGGCTGGCGTCTTCTATCTGCTCACAGGCATTCTGGGCCTGACGGTGGCTAGCGTATTTGCGGCCTTTCCTGCCGCGCTGATTGCCGCACTGGCCGGTATTGCTCTGATACCGACGATTGGGGCAGGGCTTGTCAGTGCATTGGAAGAGCCCGCCGATCGTGAAGCAGCTCTTATCACGTTTTTGTGTACCGCTTCAGGGCTTACGCTTTGGGGCGTGAGCAGCGCATTTTGGGGCCTTGTGTTGGGCCTGCTGACCTTGGCGCTTAGAAAGCGTCTTCAAAGGTCGTCGGGAGCATGATCATGTCATCGATTCCACCATCGGCTAAGCCGAACCTGCCGAACGATTTTTTTTCAGATCCGCGCATGCTGGCGCCGCGCAGCGTTCAGCGAATTGATCTGGGGGATGGAGCTTTTCTGCTGCGTTCGCCGCAGCCGCTGTCGGCCTGGGCAAGATGCGTGGGTGAATGGCTTGAGCACTGGGCGCGAGACAAACCGCAGGCGACTGCTTTTGCAGAGCCCACTGGTGTTTCCAGAGCTCAGATAACAGCAGGCTGGACCACGCTGACCTGGCGAGAATTGCGTGCCCAGGTGGGGTCTGTGGCTCAGGCTCTGCTTGATCTGAGGCTACGTGACGGCGCCCCTGTGCTTATCCTGTCAGACAATTCGCTGGACCATCTGGTGTTGATGTTGGCGGCCATGCATATCGGCCGTGCAGCATGCACAGTCAGCAGCGGCTACTGTCGGCTGGCGGGCGGCGACTTCACACGTATCAAGGGCATTCTTGCCACGCTTGAGCCCGCCCTGGTCTACGCCTCAGACGCCGCTACGTATGCGCCAGCACTGAGGGCAAGTCAAACCCCGGCGCCCTGGGTGTTCTCGCAGGGCGCCGTGGATGTGCAGGGTGCCCTGGCGTTTTCGGATCTTGTGGCGGCAGTCGAGTCGCCCGCCGTGATGCAGGCTTTCGAGCGTATCAGGCCCGATACCCATGCGAAGTACCTTCTCACCTCGGGCTCTACGGGGCACCCCAAGGTTGTTATCAACACGCATAGTATGTTGTGTGCCAATCAAGAGATGATTGCCCAGGCACTGCGCTTTGTCGCGATTGAACCGCCGGTGCTGCTCGACTGGCTACCCTGGAGCCACACCTTCGGAGGCAATCACAACATCAACATGGTGCTGCGTAATGGCGGCACCCTGTATATCGATGATGGACGCCCCGTGCCGGGGCTTATCGACCGTACGGTCACGCATCTGCGCGAGGTACAGCCGACTGTTTACTTCAACGTGCCTAAAGGCTACGACATGTTGTTGCCCGCGCTCGAGGCGGATCATGCTCTGGCCCGACGGTTTTTTCAGCGTATGCGTATGGTGTTTTACGCAGGTGCGGGCATGCCGCTGGCTGCCTGGAAACGTCTTGAGGCGGTCGCAGCACCGGTGCGGTCAGAGCCCGTCTGGTTTACAACGTCGTGGGGCTCAACCGAAACATCGCCTGCGATCACAGCCGCACATTGGCATCTTGATCGTCCAGGAGTGATCGGCCTGCCCTTGCCAGGTGCCGAGGTCAAATTCGTGCCCAATGCCGGCAAACTTGAGATGCGTATCCGTGGGCCGCATATCTTCCCAGGCTATAGGGGTAACGAGTCTGCAACGCGAGAGGCCTTCGACGAAGAGGGATTCTATCGCATTGGGGATGCCGGCTATCTGTTGGACGAGCATGATCCCGCTTCCGGCATCGTGTTCAACGGGCGAGTCGCCGAAGACTTCAAACTCTCCAGCGGAACCTGGGTGTCAGTCGGTATGCTCAGGCTTAATCTGGTTACAGCGCTTGCGCCTTATGTGCAGGATGCTGTCATGACGGGGCACGACCGCAACGAGATCGGTGCTTTGATTTTTCTGACCGAGGCCGCCCGCGGGCTTGATCCCCAGCAGTTGCGGTCATCGCTGAAAGAGGCGCTGCTGGCGCTTAGGGCGCATTCAGGGGGCTCTTCGCAGACGCCAACCCGCCTGCTGCTCTTGCCTGACGCACCTAGTATGGCGGCTGGAGAGATCACGGATAAAGGTTATATCAATCAGCGAATGGTTTTGCAGCGACGTAGTGCTGACGTTGAGGCCCTCTACGGTGCTGCGCCTGATCCTAGGATATTGACGATCTGAGCCGTTCGCATCCCGTATCGACCCTAAGCCCGTATCTTATTTTGAACAAGGTCTTCAATTCATGACTGCTGCCAACCTGACGCCTGAATCCCTGATTCCCCTGAAACCGGCCAGCGGCACACTCAGCGGGCTCGACCTGCTCGTCCTCGAGCAGGCAGGCCCTGTATTGCATGTTCGACTCAACCGTCCTGCCAAGCGCAACTCCATCAGCGACGAGCTGCTTCGTCAGATTCATACCGTATTCCTGCACTTAGATGCAGCGGTTCGTGTCGTAGTGCTCAGTGGTGCAGGCGAACATTTCAGCGCAGGCCTCGATCTTTCCGAGGTCAGTGAGCGCACGGTGGTTGAGGGCATGCAGCATTCACGGTCCTGGCATGCCTGTTTTGATGCTATTCAATACGGACCCGTGCCAGTGCTGGCTGTGCTGCACGGTGCGGTTGTGGGTGGTGGGCTTGAGCTGGCTGCAGCAGCGCATATTCGCGTGTCCGAGCAGGGCAGCTTTTACGCGCTTCCCGAGGGAACACGCGGTATTTTCGTAGGGGGCGGTGGGTCGGTACGCATCGCCCGGCTCGTTGGTACAGCGCTCATGACTGACATGATGCTCACGGGGCGGGTACTTGACAGTACCGAGGGTCTGGCTGCGGGGCTCGCAACCTATCTGATGCCATCGGGTCAGGGACTGACCAAGGCGCTTGAGCTGGCCTGGCGAATCGCTGGCAACGCGCCTCTGTCCAATTACGCAATTACGCAGGCGCTTCCGCGTATTGTCGAAATGGGTCCTGACGAGGGGCTGTTTGTTGAATCCCTGATGTCGTCGATTGCTCAGGGCGATGAGGCTGCGAAGGAGCGGGTGCGCGCCTTCCTGCAAAAGCGCGCAGCCAAGGTCGAACGACGTTAGTCTGTATGGACTGGATATTGCCACAAGCCTCTGCGCACGGGGAGCGAGTGGTCGATGGAGTGCAAGGTCTGACCCTACCTGCTGCTTAAGCGGCCAATGCCTGCCTCTCATGGCCAAAGTTGCCTGCATGTCATTAATCATTTTCTCTCACGCCAACAGCTTTCCTGCCTCTACGTATCGTGTTCTGTTCGAAGAGCTCTCATCTCACGGCTTTCAGGTGGCGGCAGTCGACAGATTTGGCCACGATCCAAATTATCCGGTGACCAGCAACTGGCCGTATCTGGTCCGGCAGCTGGCCGATTTTGCGCACGATCAAATGGGTCAGCACGCGGGCGACACGTGGCTGGTCGGACATTCATTGGGCGGATTTCTAAGCGTGATGTGCGCGGCTCGACATCCTCTTTTGGGTGGGCGGGGTGTCAATGGCATCGTGCTGCTTGATGCGCCCTTGCTGGGGGGATGGCGCGCGCGCACTCTGGGACTGGTGAAATTGACCCAGCTGGTGGGTTCCGTATCGCCGGGGCGAATCAGTCGCAAGCGCCGATTCCGGTGGCCCGATGTCGAATCAGTGCGTCAGCACTTCGAGGCCAAGCGTGCATTCGCCCATTGGGATGCTCGCGTACTGGATGACTATGCGCGTCACGGAACCCGCGATGATTTCGATCGTCAGGGTCGGCCCTGCCGCACCCTGAGCTTTGATCGCGACGTAGAAACACGCATTTACGATACGCTGCCGCACAATCTCGATCGTCTGCTCAGACGACATCCACTGAGCTGTCCAGTCGGGTTCGTTGGTGGAACACGTTCGCGCGAGATGCGACAGGTGGGCCTCAGTATGACGCGCCGAGTCGTTGGCACCGAAGATCCCGAGCGCCTGCGATTTCTCGAGGGAAGCCATTTGTTTCCGATGGAAAAACCAGCCGAGACGGCACAGGCGGTTACAGCGATCATCGACCGCCTGGCCGGCCAGCGAGGTTCAGCCCAGCGCTAGCCGTGCGACCGCTGTGTATACCGGTATGCCCAGCAAGATATTGAACGGAAACGTAATACCCAGGCTCAGGCCGAAGTAGATCGCCGGGTTCGCTTCAGGGATGGCGTAGCGCAGGACCGCAGGCACCACGATGTACGAGGCGCTGGCCGACAGCACCATCAACAAGGCGGTGTCTGCTACCGACATTGACAATAGCCAGCCCAGTGCAAGTGCGATCAGTGCATGTGTCGGTGGCGACAGCAGTGCGTAGGCAATAAGCGAAGGCGGCGCTTTGCGAGCATCGTTAAAGTTGCGGGCCACCATCAGGCCCATATCCAGCAAAAAGAAGGACAGCATGCCCTTGAAGAGATCGTCTGAGAATGGCTGCATCGAGGTTTGACCGGCATCGCCCGTCACGAATCCCACAACCATAGCGCCGAGCAGCAGCAGGTGTGCTCCGTTGGTGAGCGATTCGTGAATGATGTTCCAGACCGAAACTTCAGTCTGCTGCTGAGAAGGCGTGCCAGCCGTCGTGGGCGCCGATGCTGTCTGGGCCGAGAAATCTTCAGAGCGTGTCCTTAGAGCCTGTTGCTGCCTGAGGGTATTTGCCAGAAGAACCGCTACGATGATGGCGGGTGACTCCATCAGTACCATGGCGACAGCCATGTGCCCGCCCACATCCATGCCCGCGTTTTCCAGGTACTGCATAGCGGTTAAAAATGTCACCGCGCTGACCGATCCATAAGACGCCGCCACCGCAGCGGCATCGAAGCCATTGATACGATGTCTGAGAAATGCATAGCCCAGGGCTGGGACCAGAAAGGCCATCAGCACTGCTGCGAGCAGGCTGACGCCTACAGCCAGGTTGATGCCGGACTGTGCGAGTGCAAAGCCTCCCTTGAGACCCAGGGCCATGAGCAGATAGAGCGACAGAAACTTCGCCACCGCCTCGGGAATTTGCAGGTTGGAACGAACCGCACCTGCAAAGACACCAAATACAAAGAACAGAATGGCCGGATCAAGAAGGTTTTGCATGAGGAGAGGCCGGTCGAGACCTGCAGACGCAGCAAGGCTTTGCTGCAAACTTCTTATTGTCTCTCTCAGCGCCCTGCGCGAAATGACAAGCCCCTGCCGCAGGGACCGTTGTTTAGCCTATGGAACGATCGTAAGAAACAGATAGGCCAGAAATATCACAATGTGAACAACGCCCTAAAAGACAGCAGGCTGCCACTGAAAAGCGCTAGTACCCGCGAGGGCGGCGCCCCGTGATTATTCAGATCCCCTCGGCCGACGGCCTCTCGGTCGACTTAAGTAGCCGCGCCACTCCGTGTTCGCCGATCATGATGGTGGCGGCATTTGTATTGGCAGACACTACCCGGGGCATCACCGAAGCGTCGATAACCCGCAGGCCCTCGACGCCGTTGACGCGCAGATACGGATCGACCACAGCCCTGTGATCGCTGCCCATCCGGCATGTGCTGGTGGGATGAAACACGGTGCCACCGAAATTGCGCGCAAAATCTTCCAGATTTGTATCGCCCGGAAGCTTTTCCTCGACCCAACGATTCGCAAAAACGGGTTGTCGGTAGATGGTACGCGCCATCTCCAGGCCCTCGACCAGGGTGCGTAAATCGCGCGGTTCGCGCAGGTAGTTCGAGACAATAGTGGGTGATGCCGTGGGGTCAGTGCTGTGTATTCGTACCGAGCCGGTCGATTCGGGGCGACACTGGCATACCGCGACCGTGAAGCCTGAAAACCGATGCAACGGCGTACCAGGCTTATCCACCGACAGCGGCATGACATTGAACTGAATATCGGGTCGGCCATCGCGCGACTGCGACGTGCAGGCGAATCCGCCGACCTGGCCAGCGCCCACGGTCAGCGGACCCCGTGCAGACAGCAACCACTGCAGACCCATGCGTGCAAGCCCGAGGGGGCTGCGCACCTGGTCATTAAGTGAGATGGGATCCTGAAGTCGAACAATCGTTCTGGCCTGGTAGTGATCCTGCAGATTTTCACCGACCTCGGGCGAATCGTGAATCACATCGATACCGAGCGTGCGCAGGTGATCAGCGGGGCCAATGCCCGACAGCTGCAGCAGTTGTGGCGACTGCAGACTGCCAGCCGATAGGATGACTTCACCGTCGCATCTGAATTGCTGCAGACGACCCTCCTGAAGCGCTTCAACGCCGATAGCCCGCTTGCCCTCAAATAAAATGCGCGTGGCCGACACACCGGTACGTACCGTGAGCCCGGGATGTTGGAGCACTGGCTTCAGAAATGCTGTCGCCGCGCTGCAGCGCCATCGCCCAAGAATGGACAGCTGGAAGCGACCAACACCGAAATCGCTGGCTGCGTTGAAATCCGGGTTGGCAGGCAGACCGAATTGCTGCGCGGCTTCGAGCCAGGCCATACAGCTGGGGTCATCGTTGCGCAGCGTGCTGACGCCGAGTTCTCCGTCGATGCCGTGATAGTGACTTGCGGGACCGTCAAAGCGCTCAGATCGCCGAAACGAAGGCAGCACTTCAGCATACGACCAGCCGCTGGCGCCCATTTGCGACCAGTCGTCGTAGTCGGCATGCTGGCCTCGGATGTACAGCAGACCGTTAATCGAGCTTGACCCGCCGATAATGCGACCTCTAGGCCAGATGATGCGGCGGTTACCCGTCTCGGCCTGTGGCTCAAGTTCGAATTGCCGGGAGAAGCGTTCGTCGAAAATCGTGCGGAAGTATCCGACGGGCAGATGCAGCCAAAAGGCACTGTCGGGCCCACCCGCTTCCAGCAACAGCACGCGCCGGCCGGCGCGAATCAGTCGATTGACGACCACGCATCCGGCCGACCCTGCTCCGACGACAATATGATCCCAGTTGCCTGAAGCCACGCGTCGGACCTCGTTAAGCCTTGACGTTGTCCATGAGAATCGACGTGTCGAAATAGGTTCGCGCTGGCACTGGGTTCTGGATACCACCGAAGCGCGCGTAAAAGTCTGTGACCTGCTGTAGCCAGCCCAGGGCGGTGCCGTCCTGGTACAGCTTGCGCCATTCTGCGGCGGTGTGGTACTTGGACGCCTTGAACTGCTCTTGCAGCTCCTCGAGTGGCACCTGCGCATAATTCTTGGACTGAATCACAGGCAGTATCTCGGCTGCGTTTCGTATCAGATCATCATTGGATGCGGCCCAGCCCCGCACCACCTGAGCGAGGATCGCACGGTTCTTTTCATAGTAGTCGGCCCGCGTGGCCCAGCCGCCCACAATGGCCGACTTGGGAAAGTAGGCTGAAGCGTCGACCAGCATCTTGGCTGCGGGCACCCGTTGCCGAACCTGAATGTTGAAAGGCACCCAAAGTGCGACGGCAGGTACCGCGCCTGAGATGAAGCTGGTAACGGCGACTGGCATGCCCTGATTGATCAGCTCGACATCTTTGGCCGGATCGATATTGTTTGCACGCAGCGCAGCGTCAAGAAACACGTGCGCCGTGGTGCCCAGAGTTGTAGCAATGCGCTTGCCCTTGAGGTCAGCCCAGGTTTTTACGCCTTGATCTTCGCGAATCCACAATTGGGCAGTGGCAAACTCAATGTTGTTGATCAGAAATGCCTTGCCCTGTCCGCGCGCGGGAAAATTCGAGATAACCGCTCCGGTGGACAGCATATCCAGACTGCCGCCGATCATGGCATTGAAGAGTTCGAGGCCCGTATTGAATTTAACGGGATCGAATTCGATACCCTCTTTGGCCCAGTGACCCCGATGAACGCCCGTCCAGATCTGCCCCGTAACGGCGAGGGTATCGACATAGCCGATTCGAATCTTCGTGCGACTTTGCGCGATCGCTGGGGCGCCAAAGCTCGCCAGCCCGGTGGCAGCCATACCGGCGGCAATCAGCTGCCGGCGACGGGGTTGAATGCTCTCTGTCATGATCGTCTCCGTGCGCCGGAAACACCGGCGTTATTAGGGTAGAACCTGGCCTGGCGTTATGCCGGGCCAGCACTGGCGGAACCAAGCTGCTGCTGGACCTCGTATTCCGCCATGACGAGGTCGCGTACATGGGCCTTGAGAGCCCCGAACTCTAAAGTTTCATGCAAGCCCTCGCGTCTTGGATAGGCAAAGGGCACTTCGATGATTGTCTTGATGCGCGCCGGTCGTGCGGTGACCACCACAATGCGCGAGGCCAGATAAATCGCCTCATCGACCGAGTGCGTAATCATCATGACAGTCTTCGCTTCGCGCTGTAGCACTTCGAGCAGAAGGTTTTGCATCTTGGAGCGGGTCTGGGCATCGAGGGCGCCAAACGGTTCATCCATCAGCAAAAACTCAGGCTGCGCGGCATAGGCACGTGCAATGGCCAGACGTTGACGCATGCCTCCGGATAAAGTCTTTGGAAATGCATTGGCAAAATCCTGCAGCCCCATCAGATCAAGGTATTTCTGACAGACTGCATCATGCTCAGAGCTAGGAACCCTGCTGCTGCGAAGGCGTAGCCCGAAGAGGATGTTGTCCCGTACGCTGAGCCACGGAAAAACACCGTACTCCTGAAAAATCACACCCCGGTCGCGACCCGGCCCCTCAATGGGTTTGCCGTCGAGTGTCACCTGACCGCTGCCCGGTTGTACAAAACCCGCGACCATGTTCATGAGCGTAGTCTTGCCGCAGCCCGACGGACCGACGATGCAGATAAACTCCTGATCATGGATGCTGAGGCTTACGCGGTCGACCACGCGCAGGCGCCCGCCCTCAACCGGAAACTCAACCGATACGTCATCAAAAACAATGCGCGGGCGACCTGTGAGTGCACTTGTCATTGCGCTTCAACCCGATCTTGCCAGCGTATGAGCCTGCGGGTGAGAGCACGCAGAGCCAGGTCCATGCTGAGTGCCACGGTACCGATGCAAACAATGCCGACATAAATGATGTCGATCTGAAAAAACGATCCGGCGCTCTGTATGAGTGCCCCCAGGCCATGCTGGGCCGAAACTAACTCAGATGCCACAAGTGTCGCCCATGCAACCCCAAGAGCCACGCGCAGTGCCGTGAGAATGTGCGGCGTGGTGAGCGGAACGATCACCTTGAGAAAAATTTCACTGTCACTTGCACCTAGCGTGCGAGATACCTTGATGAAGATCGGACTGATCTGCGCCACGCCCTCATACATGACGATGACGCCTGCGAAGAAGCTGGCATAGAAAAGAATGATGACTTTGGCAGGCTCATCAATGCCGAAATAAACCACGACGAGTGGTATGAGGGCGATGGGTGGGAGCGCACGAAAAAAATTAATTAAAGGATCAAGAAAGGTGCGCGCACTCTTGTACCAACCAATCAGAAAGCCGACGGGGACTGCCACCAGGATGCCCAGAGACACGCCCATGGCTACCCGTTGAGTCGATCGAAGAATATCGACACCAAGGCGCCCGCCAAAGAGCAATTCGACCAGCTTGCCGCCGACCTGAGCCGGCGTGGGCATGAGGCCAGGGTTGACCAGCCCTGACACCGCTACCGTCTGCCAGGCCGCGACGAGCAGGCCCCAGGGCAGGACAAGCAGAGCCCAATGGCGAAGGTGCTTTTTAATATGTGTCTCCGGTCTTGTTGTGTTGGCAGCGCAAAGATACTATAGATGGAACTATCAACTTTAAGCAAAAAATTTTGATGTCGGTCCTCAGCGCGTCCGATCCAGTCCCTCGCTATGCTCGCCTGGCGCAGTTGCTCAGGCAGCGTATCGACAAGGGCGTCTGGAAGGCTGGCGAAAAACTACCGCGTCTTGAAGATCTGATGACCGAGTTCGATGTCGCTCGGGTCACTGTCCGTCAGGCAATCGCACTACTGTCGCAGGAGGGGAGGGTCAGCGTCAGTCGTGGCCGAGGCACCCTGGTGAAGCAGCATCGCCCCGCGCAACGTACTCTCATACTTGAGACCTCGCTAGCCGACCTGGCGGCGGCATACCGCAGCGATAGTCCTTCGCTGACCCTGATTGACGAGCGTCGAGCTGAGCTACCAGAGCTTGAGTCTGGCTCAGGCACAGCTGCCGGACCCTATCGTTTTCTAAAACGGGTTCACTCCCGCGACGGCGAGCCTTACTGTGTTATCTCGATTTACCTGCGTGAGGATATCTTTCGTCTTGCGCCCAGTCGCTTTCGTCGCCAGACAGTCGTGCCGGTTTTGGTTGATCTTGCGTCGGTGAAAATTCATCGCGCGAACCAGACTCTGCGCATCTCGGTGGCTGACGTTGAAACTGCAAATTTAATCGGGGTTCCGCTGAACTCAGCGGTCGGCGAAGTCACGCGCATTTTTTATGACGTGCGGGGGCAGATTCTTTACTTTGCCGAGATCACCTACCGGGCTGACTACATTCGCTTTCAAATGAATCTGAAGGTCTGACATCATGCCCCGCATTGCGCTCAGATTGAGTCCCGCTGACAACGTGGTGACGCTGCTCGACTTTCATCAGCACGATAGGGTCACCCAAGATGGGCTCAGCCTGACCAGTGAGATTCCATTTGGACACAAAGCCGCTGTGCGTGCGATTCGTGAGGGCGAGGCGATCATCAAATACGGCATTCCTATCGGTGTGGCCACTCGGGGTATCTCAACAGGCGAGCATGTTCATGTCCACAACTGCCGCTGATGCAGGCTGTGATTTTCAGGGGTTTCGACGGGCCGATGGTCGTGTCGGTGTGCGTAATCACCTGGCGCTGGTGTCGACAGTGGCGCTGGCCAATCGAATGGCCGAATGGGCCGCATCCCGATATGACGCCAACCGCCCGTCTGGTGAAGACGCGGTCCTGCTGATTCGAGGAGAGTTTCAGCGAGGGCTGCAGTCGACCGATGCGCGTTTGCAGGACGATATTGTCTTTCGGCTGGTCGCCCACCCCAACGTGGGCGCAGCTGTGGTTTTGTGCCATGACCGGGCGGCCGCTCGTATGTGGCGGGCGCGCCTGGCAGGTCTGGGTCATGCGATCCAGGTGTTGGCCGTCATGGATGGGCAGGGCGTTGAACGCATGATTGAGCGTACCGTGCAGGCACTGTCTGAACAGGCTGAGGTCGTACGTACCCAGAGGCGCTCCTCCTGTCCCTGGTCCAGTTTGACGTTTGCCCTGGAGTGTGGGGGTTCTGATGCTTCCAGCGCGGTATGCGCGAACCCTGCGGTCGGTCGATTTGTCGACCACGCCGTCGCGGCGGGCGCGACGGTGATCGTCTCTGAGACAGCCGAGTTCATTGGGGGCGAGTCCGTGGTGCGACGACAATCGGTCAGCCCTGAGGTTGCCCAGACTATCGTGGCCCGCATTGAAGCGACTGAGTCGCGTATGGCCGCCGATGGCGATCGGTACCGTGGCGTGAATCCGACCGCCGAGAATCTTGAGGCGGGGTTGACCACGCTCGTTGAAAAAACAATGGGCGCCTTGTGCAAAATCGGCAATGCCCGCTTTATGAGCTGTCTTGACTTCGGTCAGCCACCCGCAGACGCTGGCCTGCACTTCATGGATACACCGTTCTTTAGCCCGTGCTCGATCACGGGTATGGTCGCGGCCGGCGCGCAGATCACCCTGTTCTCTATGGGTGTCTTCAACCCATCGGGTAACCCACTGTCGCCCACCATCAAGATCTGTGGCAATCCCGATACTGTCCGACATTGGCGGGATGGCATTGATGTGGCACTGGTAGATCTGATTGAGGGCCGTATAAGCCTTGATGTCGCCGGAGATCTTATCTATCAGACCGTAAGACGGGTCGCCGCAGGTCATCGTACCTACACCGAGACCTGGGGAGAAGGTCAGTTCATCATCCCGCGTAGCTTGCCGACCTTCTAACCGGCTTGTCGGCGCCTCAGGCGGCCATATTCCGATGCGCCAGCTGTGCCATGTGCACCTCGTGCAGCGTGATCTTTCGGACCTCAGTTTGGCTGGCCATGATGTGTGTGTTTAGCAGCATGACGGCCTGTTCGGCGCGTCGCGCCTTGATAGCGCGCAGAATCTTGGCGTGTTCCTCATAGGTGAGGGCAATGCGGGGCTTTTTGGTGAAGTCGAGTCGCCGAATGATTCGGATGCGCTCGGTGACCTCGCGATGGACGCGCGCCATCTCCGCATTTCCCGCTGCGCTGACCAGCGCACAGTGGAAGGCTTCATCCCATTGGGCGACTTCAACCGCGTCGGTGCTACGCCGGACCTCGGGAGTCATCCAGATGGCAGCCAAAGCATCAAGTTGCGAGCGATTCACGCGTGCATCATCGCCACAGATGCGCCGTACTGCGCTTGTTTCAAGAAGCAGGCGCAGCTCGTACAGCTGGTCGAACTTTTCGAAATCGAAGGGCAGGACTCGCCAACCGTTGCGAAATAAAACCTCGACATGTCCCTCAGACTGCAGTCGCAGCAGCGCCTGGCGCACGGGTGTTCTCGAAACCTGCAATCGTGCGCAGATCTCATTTTCAGTGAATCGATCGCCTGGGACGAGAACGAAGTCTGCCAGGTCTTGCTTGAGGCGATGGTAAGCCTCATCGGCCAGACTGATACGCACGGGTGTAGACATGGGCGCCTTTAGCGACGGACCTCTCGTTGGAACACTTCAAGACTGCGCTTTTTCGTGGCCACGAAGGTGGGCTCGGTCAGCGTGGCCACCGTTCGCGGGCGAGGATCATCATAAATCAGGATTTCCGCGATCGAGGTGGGGCGTTTGGTGAGAAGCAGCACCTGATCGGCCAGGTAAACGGCTTCTTCCAGATCGTGCGATACCAACATCATCGTGGTGCCCGTCTGAATAAACACTTCCTGGAGTTTCTCCCGAATGAATAGCGTCATTTCGAAATCAAGTGCTGAAAACGGTTCATCTAGAAACAGCACTTCGGGTTTGGGGGCCAGAGCCCTCATGATGGAGGCCGTTTGTTGCTGACCACCTGATAGCTCATAGGGGTAGCGATTGAGGTCAAACTTCACGTCGAACGATGCGACCAGTTCTTCCATGCGACGATCGACTTCTGCTTTGCTGCGGCCCTCAAGTTTGAGCGGATAGGCAATGTTGTCGATAGTGCGCATCCACGGAAAAAGCGCTTCTCGATAGTTCTGGAATACGTACCCGATTTTGGTGTCTTTCAGCGATTTCCCGTCGAAAAGAATCTCGCCCGAGTCTATGGGTATGAGCCCCGAGATCATGTTGATGAGAGTGCTCTTTCCACATCCATTGGGTCCGAATATGGACACGATCTTATGCTTGGGTATGTCGAGATCGAAATTTTCGTAGAGCGGCCAGCCAGCAAAATACTTGGTCAGTCCGCGGATGGTGATGTGAGTTCCAGCCGGCCCAGGCTTAAACGCGGGTCTGGGCGTATCTGCGTAAATGGGTCCATTAATG